>DCCQ01000140.1 GCA_002314195.1 Bacteroidales bacterium UBA1077
GCCGATCTCCACTTTGCGGGGTTGCTCGGAAGACTGGTTTCATCAAGATCCTGCCAGTCAAGATAAAGGGGACTCGCGGCGTAAAGGAGAACGCGGCTTTTAAGGGCGAGAGCGGCCCCTTTGGTGGCCCGACCGTAGGAAGACGCCTTGTCTCTCCACGGAGTGAGTTCCAGGACTTCCGCCGCGGCGTCACAGTCTGCGACAATCTTGCCGATCACCTCATCCATCCCTGGCCTGGAGACTCCGCTATAGTCCCCGGTGACCGGAAGAACGCTTTCAAGATATGGTACAGGACCATACCTTTTTACAAGTTCGAAGTGCAGGAAGGCGCGAAGGAAGATCGCCTCATGCTGCCAGATGTCCAGATCCTTGACGCGGTTCTCATACTCGGGCTGGTTGTCTGGATCGAGGCGGTAACGTTCAAGATTGACATTATGTACGTTCTCAATGAACTCGTTGCATTGCCTTATGCCGGCATAGAGCTGATTCCAGATGTCATCCGGGTTGTCAACAGCATTCCATGATCCGGTGTTGAACTTCTGTATGGAGGATGTCATCACAGCGTTTTCCGCGTCATCGGTAGCGGCGTCCAGCATGTCCGGCCAGATCCTGTTCAGTCCGGAAGGCAGGTAATGGTAAGCGTTTGTGAGGGTGTTGCTCGTCCATTGATAGGACTCGTACGTTCTCTCCTTGCTTATGAAAGAATCATATTCCCTGTCAAGAAAGGAATCGCAGCCGCCGATCAGCGGGAGCAAAGCCCAAAAGATATATGTGTATTTTTTCATTTTAATGGGTACTTTCCGTGTTGACTAAAGATTTAATTTGACGCCCAGACTGAATGTTCTTGAAAGCGGGTATGCCGCCACCGAACCGATAGCGGGGTCGAAAAGATCTCCGACCGCGCTTATCGTGAACAGGTTGGTGGCGTTCAGATAAAAAGTGACGCCGATATCCTGGCGGTGCAGAGGGAGATTGTAGGCCAAATAGATGTTCTTGAGCCGGAGAAAACTTCCGTCGCGTTTCCAGAAAGTTGATGTCCTGTAGTTATTGCTGAAGTTGAAGGTGGACAGCCTTGGGTAGGATGCATCTGGATTCTCTGGTGTCCAACTGTCTGTAGCCAGCATTGATGCCGAGCTGTTGTCCTGGAAAGACCAGACAGAGGCACCGCTAAGGAAGATATCCTTGTTGCACTCACCGTGGAAGAACATCTCGAACTCAAGGTTTCTCCACCGGAAGCCTCCACCAAAGGTGAAATTCCATTCAGGAATATAGGAATATCCTGCCGCCACGCTATCGTTGCCATCAATCACACCATCGGAGTTCTGATCCTTGTACTTGATGTCTCCGGGACGGACTTTTCCGAACTGAGGTACCGGAATTCCATCGGCGACCGTGCCGTCCGGATTGAAGTCGCTTTCCTGCCAGTAACCCACAGACTCCAAGGCGAACGGTGTCCCCACAGGATGTCCCTTTTGATACTGATAGTCATAGAGTTTTGTAGACTCTCCCATATCTATCACCTCGTTTCTCGCATACCAGGCACCGGCTCTGATATTCCAGTCGAAATCATCGGAGATTCTCTGGATCCACTCTGCCGACAACTCGAAACCGCTGTTCTTCACTGTCCCTACATTGATGTAAGGAAGGATGTCCCCATAGGCCGCCCCGGTTAATCCTGGGGTCTTGGCGTAGGCTCTGTCAACGATTCCGCTCCTGGTTTGTGAGAACAAGTCAGCGGTTATTCCCAGTGAGCCGAAGAGCCTTGCTTCAAGCCCTACGTTGTAGATTGTCTGACGCTCCCATGTAAGTTCCGGATTCGGAGTGCTCAAACCGTATCCACCTGTTGAAGAAGATCCTGTCCCGAATATGTACTCCCCTGTATAGCCATAGGATTCGTCATAAAGATAGCGTCCGTTCTGCTGGTTGTTGCCGACAAGTCCTGCAGAAGCCCTTAACTTGAGGAAATCAATCAGGCTGACTCCTTTCAGCCAAGGCTCCTCTGACATCACCCAGCCCAAGGAACCGGCAGGGAAAAAGCCGAAACGATGTCCCGGAGCATAATTGTCACAACCCATACAAGACGCTACGAATTCAGCCACATACCTTTTGTCGTAGGAGTAAGCCGCCCTGCCGGCAAAGTTGACGTAGCGGATGTCTGATTTTTCATAATACTCCCTGTAATTGTCCACAAGAGCAAAGGCAGAAGCGTCTATCGAGTGCTTCCCGAAAGCATTGGAATAGTCCACCGAGCCTTTCACATTCACCCTGCTCCAATCATTCAGGAAACCTTCTGCGGCTTCAAGGGGTTTATCTGTACCATATTGGATGTAATAATATTCATCAATATCCTTGTACACGCTATATCGGGCATAGTCGCGTTTCTTTTCGGATGTTTCCGCCATTTGGCTGCCGTAGGCGACCGAAGCGCTCACACTGAGTCCGTCCGTTATGAAATCCAGATCGTACCTGGGCGTGAAGACAAGCTGCATAGAACGATTGTTCTCCTTATAGGCTCCTTTCGCCGTCAGATCCCCCACTGGGTTTGTCTGCGTTGAATTACCTCCCCAGCTGCCGTCCGGATTATGCACCGGGAAAGCGTTCGGAGGTGTTGAGTACATGGATTTGAAAAGTCCTGATGTCGTGACACCACCACCGGGGAATGACATTATTCCTATCCGTCCGCCGAAAGTAAAGGCCGCGCTCAGCCCGCGTGCCAGATTCAGGTCGATATTGGATCTGAAATTGACTGTGTTATAGCCTGCATTGGAACTTTCGTTCTTCTTGGGATCCGTGCCCTTGAAATAGCCCGAAGTGCCGGCCGCCGAAAGCAGAGCGAAATATTTCACGATCTTGTTTCCCCCTCGAAAAGTGACATCGGCACTCGACAGCGGCGCGACAGGGCGGAGCATCTCCTTTTTCCAGTTCACGTTGGGGTAGAGATACGGGTCAGTGCCGTCTTTGTAGGCCTCAAGGACATATTCCGAGTATTCAGGCGCAAGCCCGTCATTAACGCACGCCTGATTATACAGAGTGGCGTAGGTGTACGAATCAACAGGGTCTGCGGAGCTGATCATCGTCTGGATACCGGTCTGGAGTCTGACTTTAATAGCCGGCTTTCCCTCAATTCCCCTGCGCGTTGTCACCAGAATCACGCCATTGGCTCCCCTGGCTCCGTAAAGAGCAAGGGCAGAGGCATCTTTAAGAAGGCTGATCGATTCTATCTCCGCGGCCGTGAGATTGTCAAGACTCGATTCGAAGCCATCGACAAAAACGAGCATGTTTCCGGAGGTGTAACTCGTTTTGCCGCGCATCGCAAGACTTGATATTCCGAAATCGTAGCGCGGTTGTCCTCCCCATTGAAACAAGGTAAGTCCAGGGAGTTTTCCGGCAATGGCGTTGCCTACGCTGGGAGATGTCGTCCTGAGCAGTTCATCTCCGTCGAGTGTGGCGACAGATGAGGTCACCCGCCATTCCGGCTCGCTGCCATAGGCGATATTCACCATTGTGGAATCCGGTTCCGCAGCGAATGTCGAAGCCGTCCCCACAAACGCCACCGCTATCAATGTGTATATTCTTTTGTTCATCTTATTGTCAATCTAATTGTTTTTTCTTTTCCTATTCCCAACCAGGGTTCTGGAGGATATACCCTTTGTTCACCTCTTCCTGCGGGATAGGGTTAAGATATGACCTGTCACTCCATAATCTTGTCTCAAAGACATAAATATCATAGTGTATCTCTTCCGATCCGGGAATCGAGGATATCTTCATCCCATAGAAATTCCCGCGCATCACGCCCTCGTTTCCGGCTATAAGCCAACGGCGTATGTCCCAAAACCTGTGATCCTCGAACGCGAGTTCCACAGCGCGTTCATTGCGGAGTTTTTCGCGGAACTCTTCCTGAGAGAGCCCTTCGGGAAAAGCGGGCATCCCGGAGCGGGCGCGTACTTTGGCGACAGCATCGTAGGCTTCGGCGGTCGGGCCCAGCCACTCGTTCAGAGCCTCGGCATAGTTGAGGTACAGCTCAGCCATGCGGAAAATAATCCAGTCAACATTCACGGTGTTGAACGGTGACATGGAGCGCAGTGTCCTCGGCACCCATTTGCGGACAAGATGTCGTGTTTTATCCGTTTTAAGGTATTGCTTGCCGCCCTCGAGAAAATTTATCGTTCCGACGTCATTGTTCCAGACCGAGCCATGGTGTGCGATGGTCTGTTCAAACCGTGGATCCAACTCGGAGTATTTTCTCATCAGATCATTTCCCCCGTTCATATTCCACTCTTGTGGAGTGCCATCCTTCTTCTCATACTTCATGACAAGGTTCATAGTCGCCATCAGACCGGCGTTGTCACCCCAGTTCGCCCCGGCCCATTCCGGAATATCCGCCACGATGGGTTTATTTCTGACAGAGAAGTTGCGGTATTTCTTGTTTGCGAGTATGATCTCTTCATTATCCGGAGTTGTCCATACATATTCGTAATTCTCTTCCGCGCTTTTGGAGTCATAGAGTTTATATCCAGCCTCCAGCGCCGCGTCAATGGCCTCCTTGGCCGCATCCGCCGCCTTCTTCCAGCGGTCGGCATCATAGTCTGCATAGCCCAGAAGTTTGTCGTTCTCTCCTCCTAAGGACATGTACGGTGAGTCCGTGTTAAAGAGAGGGCTGGCGGCGTAAAGGAGAACCCTGGTCTTCAAGGCGAGGGCGGCGATTCTTGTAGCCCTGCCTACGAGCGTAGGATTGGTGTACTTGTCCGGCAGATACTTTGCCGCCTCATCGCAGTCTGCGATTATGAAATCGACGCACTCCCCGAATGAATTGCGGGGATATTTCCCACTCTCGCTTCCCGTTATCCTATGATCCACTATCGGGAGTCCTCCGCATCTGTAGACCCCCTCCCAGAAAACCAAAGCCCTCATGAAATGCCCCTCTCCTCTCGCTCTGGAATTAAATCCTGCGTCACCGGGATCATAAGGGACTTCATCAATACGCTCAAGAAGAATATTGCACTTTCTTATGGTTTTCCACCGGAGATGGACACGGGGATCCTCCGCCCATTCGATTTCGGTGCTGTTCAAGGAGTTTGTGTTCCAGCCTTGATGCCTGTCCCATTGAGTTCCGGATTCAGCCTCGTCGCAGGATCCTCCGTGAGTGGACGTACCGTAAAGCAGTCTGTCCGTGCTGCTGTCATCCATAGAAAAACCAAGCGGCATTCCCTCGGCATAGATCCCCGTGATGAATTTCTCGCACAAGGTTCTGTCAGCGAACACGTCGTCCTCGTTCATTTCCACGGTCGGGGGAGCCTCAAGAAAATCGCAACCGTTGAATGAGAAGCACATAATGGCCATTGCCAAAATATATCCAGAAATTTTTCCCATTATCTAAAATGTTATGTTCATACCGAAATTATAGACTTTCTGTAACGGATAGGCGTTCAGCTCAAGATTTCCACCGGATAGAACTTCCGGATCGAGATCTATCACATCTGTGAATGTCAGCAAATTGGAGCCGTTAAAGAAAAGTCGCAGACCTCCAATCCGCATTTTCCGCACGGTCTTCTTGCTTAAACTGTATCCGATCTCCATATTCTTCAATCGAAGGTAGTCCGCGTCGCGCGTCCATAATGTGGATGGCTTGTAGTTGTGTCCTGACGGGTTGATGGAAAGCCTCGGGAAATGAATATCCTCTCCGGCGGCATATCTTTCCGGTGTCCACCTGTCAAGAATGTAGGCCTTGGCGCTCTCGGTTCCGTTTATGAAAGGCCAGAGAGCGCGTCCATTGTATTGGATGGACACATTGGACGCTCCCTGGAAGAGCATCGAGAAATCAAAACCTTTCCATGAGAATCCGAACGAGATTCCGTAAACTATTTCTGGGATATTGGAGTACCCTATCGGGACATAGTCGTACTCATCTATCCTTCCGTCCTTGTTCACATCGACATACCGACAGTCACCAGGCTGCAACTGGTTGCTGCTCCATGCGCTCACAGGTCTGTCAAGTGCGTTTATCTCCTCCCAGGAATTGTAGTATCCGTCAAAGATCAGCCCGAAGAACTGCCCGTTGCGGCGGCCGGTCGCCGCCTGATATGCGAATTTCTTATCGACCTCATCCATAGAGACAATACGATTGCGCGCGAACGACAAGTTGCCCCTAAGCCAATATGAGAACTCCCTGACGGAGTGTCTCCACGTGCCATCAAACTCAAAGCCGTAGTTTTCCATTACACCTAAATTGTAGGCGGGAAGATCGGCTCCGACTATGTCCGGAACAGTGGATCGGTTAGCCAGGATGTTGTCCCTGTACTCGTAGAACACGTCCGACTGGATGGAAAGCCGTCCTTTGAACATATTGAAGTCAAGCCCGAGATTGGTCTTGCGCGCCCTTTCCCAAGTGAGGTCCGGATTGCCCATCTTTCCCTCTATCATCGCGTTTGACTCCGTGGGGTTATAGGAGACCCCGAACCTGTACTTGTATAGTTCCTCCCAGGATTCCGAATAAGATGTCGGGAGGTACAGGAAGCGCGCGCCGCCGATCTTATCGTTTCCTACCTCTCCATAGCTCGCCCTGATTTTCATATATGTCAGGATCTCGTTATCCGGCAGCCAATCCTCCTCGGTCAAGATCCAGCCCGCGGAAACAGCAGGGAAAAACCCAAAGCGGTGTCCTACGGCGAAATTCTCCGTGCCATTGTAACCCATGTCAAACTCGAAAAGGTAGCGGGAAGCATATTCGTAGGTGACACGGCCGACAATACCTTGGTAAGCATTCGGCACGAGATAGGCGAGAGAAGGCGACCAGTACTTGCTCTGGTTGTAGAGAGCAAGGGCGGAAATATGATGGGATCCGAAGGCCCTGTCATAATTGATTCCGGCCTCGATGTACAACTTTCTGTCTTTTCCCCAACCTGCCGCGTCATTATACCATATCGATTCCTCTGATTGAGGGAATATGTATAGTTCGCCATTGTCGCCACGTCTGGCAAGATAGTCCGTGAAAACCTTTCCGTGTCTCTTGACGCTGCTGTAATAACTGTCATAGGCGATTTTCACCTTGGCTGACAATCCCTTCGTGACCAGTTGTGAGAAGTCATAGTCAATGTTCACCGCCGAATTGATATTGTTTCCGCGTGACTCTCGATAGCCATTATTATACAACCATTTCCAAGGATTCTGGCTGCCGACGGCATTCTCGATGGTGATGATCTTTCCATCCACAATTCCCGGCGACATCAAAGGGTTGGACCATGACATTCCTTTCCAGATGTCACTGTTGCCGTTGCCCGAAGACTTGACATCAGAGATCTGAGTGGCGAACTGGAACCGCGCCGTGAGGTCACGGGTGACCTGAAAGTCAAGGTTCGACCTGAAATTGTACCTTGTGGCTCGAGGATTCACGTCATGGTCGCTGTCGATTCTCGTGTGCTTGTATATTCCTGTCTGGTCAAAGAAACTCCCGGATATGAAATACTTCACCCTGTCTATGCCTCCGGATATGTTCACATTGTGCTGTGTCCTTGTCGAGAACCTGCGAAGCATACTATCTATCCAGTCATTGTCCGGATGCATGATCGGATCCTTGTGATTGCGGTAAAGTTCTATATCCTTCTCGCTGAAGCGCGGAACATATGCCGTGCCATCGCTCACAGAGTCATTCTTCTGCGCCTCATTGTACAATGTGGCGTACTGCTCGCTGTTGAGGTAATCCGGGAGCGCGGTCGATTGCTGGAGCGCAAAACTTCCGGAATAACTGACCTTCGGCGCCCCTAACTCTCCTTGTCTTGTGGTCACGAGAATGACCCCGTTGGCACCACGCACACCGTAGACCGCCGTAGCCGAAGCGTCTTTAAGAATATTCAAGGATTCTATCTCGTTAGGGTCTATCCCGTCGAAATTCGATCTTTCCACACCGTCCACCATTATCAGCGGACTCGCATTGCCGGTGAAACTGCCCACACCACGTATCATGAGATTGGAATAATCCTCACCCGGAGCACCACTGCGCTGCGTCGCGATGAGACCAGGCATGCGGCCAACGAGCATATTGGAAAGATTCGCCTGCGGAGTCTGTACCAGATCATCCTTGGATATGGTACTGATGGCACCTGTGATGCTCTCTTTCTTTTGTTTTCCGTACCCAACAACAACAACGTCATCAAGCATCTGGAAATCCTCTTTTAGGACGACATTGACCACCTGTGACTTTACTGGCGACCTTTCCTCCGACACATAGCCTAGACTGGTGAAAACCAGAACGGCGCCGCTGTCATGAAGCGTTATCTCGTATTTACCGTTCCCATCCGTGACGACACCGTTCTTCGTGCCTTTCTCAATCACGCCCACTCCAATGAGCTGATTTCCGCTCCCGTCAGTAACGACTCCAGAGACCGTGATCGTCCGCTCCGGTCTGGGCTCTTTCCGCATGTCCGCGCTTCGAGAGGTCTGGACGGGAGTTCTCGTGATGATGACCTGACGGTTTCTCACCTTGTAGTCCAGTCCTTTCCAAAGGATTTTGTCCATAACCTCCGCGATGCCGGCATCCTTCACGCTGACACTCACGTTCCTGTCAAGTTTGACCTCATCCTCGTTGTAGAGAAAGAAATAGCCGTAATCCCGCTTGAGCACTTCGAGCACCTCCTTGGCGGGGGTATTCTTCACCGAGATGGTGATGCCTTTGGTCTGAGCCTCGGCGCTCATGGCAAGCAGCGCAATGCACAGGAAACAGCAGCCCCAGCGGATGAAACCGGCAAGTTTCATTATTCTGTTCATTTATTAGAAGTGTTTAATTATGAATTATATTCCTATGGATTACTGCCTTTTTCCCATTGTTATGGCATAGACTCCGTCCTTTTCCTTGCGGTAGGATATTCCTGAAACGATGGAAAGGTTTTCCAAAGCGTCCTCACAATCCCCCGAGATGTCCATATTACCGGTGATGGACAGCCCTTTGACTGTCTCATCGCATGAGAATTCCGCATTGTAGTGACGGGCGAGCCGCCTGAGCACGTCCGCGATGTCAGAACGCTTGAACTTCATGAAATTGCTTGTCCAGCACACATAGTCTTCCGGATCCACGGTCTTCACATCAACGTCCCCTGACCGGCCAAGGCTCAGTCTTTGGTCCGGTCTCATCAAATATTCTCCGTTCACCCGGTCTCCGCTGACACTGACGCGCCCTGAGACAAGAACCACGTGATGGCTCTCCTCCCCGGCGTACGCCTCCACATCGAAGCTTGTCCCGAGCACCGAGACATTCATCCTGTCCGTTATGACCTCGAAAGGGCGGTTCTCGTCCCGCGCGACATCAAGATAGGCTTCTCCGTTGAGATACAATGTCCTGTTCTTTCCTGGCATCCCGGCCTTGAACGCGACCATGGATCCGGCGTTCAGATGCAGGCGTGTGCCGTCAGCCAGATTCAGGCGGGCTGTCTTTCCGTACGGCACTGACAGTTTGTGGATCTCGTTCCTTCCATTGATGCCGAGGGAAAGGATCCTGCCGTCAGAAATTATTCTCAGCGAGTCCTCATCGTAACATATTTCGGCGTTTCCTCCGACCTCAAGTGAGTCCTCCGGGAGGATAATTCTTATCTCCGGGCAACTTTCCGGAGAATATCCCGCTACCAGCTGGGGACCGAAACCGCCTTGCGCACCGCCCGAAGCAAATTCGTTATGCACAAACACTCCTGCAACGATGGCCGCTGCCACGCCAACGGATGCGGCGACAGTCCTGAAAAGGAACTTGAGGCGCCGGTTCCGCCTTCCGGCAATCTTGTAATCCCTTTCAATAGAAATCCACAACTTTCTTCTGTCCGAGCCGCTGATGTTCTCCTCTACAGGCTCCATGATAGAGAATATACTGCCCGTCGATTTGTCTTCAGTGTTCATTCTTAATCAGTTATCAGTTTATCCTAATGCGTTGGCAGAGCTTCATAACCCCAACACACAACATAAAGACCGCATGAGCACGTATTTTATACTCATGCGGTCACACATTTTTTTGTCGAAATCAGACAAACAATTGCAGGAAAACAGCCAAAGACATTATTTTTCTGACCTTGGCGAGAGCCCTGGACAAGAGGTTACGCACCGACTGGACGTTCATGTCCATGAGCGCGGCGGTCTCCTCGAAAGAGAAACCTAACGTGTAATGAAGGTAAACGGTCTCCTTCTGCCTGTCCGTCATGGCTGACAGAGCGCGTTTGTACTTTTCCTCCGTCTCGGTCCGATTCTCAAATTCGCATGCAGCGTCATCCGAGAGCCTCCACTCAACGTTGAAAGGGATGTCGTCCAGGTTTATGGAAGGAAATCTGCTCTCCCTCTTCATGTTGTCATAGATCTGCCCGCGGAGAGACTTGAACAGATAAGCTTTAGGGCTCTTGATGTCCGAGGGAAGCCTTACCGCACTGAACAACTTTACGAAAACATCATGAATCGCATCGGTCAGGATGTCCCGGTCGGAAACGATTTTCATCCCGTATCGGTACATCTCGTCGACATACAGATCATAAATCCGGGAAAACGCTTCGGAATCTCTTTCCGTGAACTTTTTCCAGAGCGCCGTTTCAGATATTTCGGAGTCGTTCATCATCCCTACGCAAGATTTTCTAATGGAAAATCGTTTGCAAATCTACTAAAAAAAGCGGTAGAACGTATTTTCTTTAAAACAATCCCCCTCCATCAGAGGACTTGGAAGCCGTTTTGATCTGTTTGAAATGATCTTTATTACGCTTCGGTCTTCTTGGTGCAGCAGTACTGGGATAGGACGATACCGAGGACGGCGACTAAGACTCCGAACCATTGGATCATGG
Source organism: Bacteroidales bacterium UBA1077 (assembly GCA_002314195.1). Lineage (GTDB taxonomy): Bacteria > Bacteroidota > Bacteroidia > Bacteroidales > UBA932 > Cryptobacteroides. Next base: position 10,800 of record DCCQ01000140.1, read on the forward strand.
AGAGGTGCTCGCGGCCGATGACTTCGGCCACAAGGGCGGTGGCGACGCACATCATGGCGAGGAACACGCTGGACTTGCCGACACCTAAATTCTTGATGGTCATTGCCCAGAGGGAGAAGGCAAGGCTGGAGCAGAGGACTGCAAGGCAGAGAATCGGCTCAAGGACTTCCCAAGAAAGGAGTCTGGAGTCAAAATCCTCGATGCCTTTTGTCAGGAAGAACGGCAGGAAGTACAGTGAGCCGATAAGGAACTGGTACATCACAATGACCTGCGGTTTGTAGCCGTCTGCCAGGAGCTTTGTCAGCGAGGCGTGGCCGACTTCCGAGAACACAGCGATCATCAGAAGGATGACACCAAGGATGAAGTTCTGTGGAACTCCTTCTTCACCTCCCTGATGTAGAAGGACAAGACATATTCCACCCAAGGTCACGGCGATTCCGAAGCCGTTCAGGAGCGAGATGCGCTCCTTGAAGAACAACGCTCCTGCTCCTACTGAGAAGATCGGCACAGAGGCGATGATCATGGCGCTGATGGTCGGCGATCCTGTCTCCTTGATGCCGTAGGTCTCGCAAAGAAAGTAGATAAGCGGCTCGAACAGAGCGAGAAACGCAAATTTAACCAAGTCCTTGCGGGCGATGAGGCGGAATGCGCGTGTGGATATATTGAAAAGAAGGAGTATGATGCCGGCGACAAATATCCTTATCGGGACGAAATAGAAGATCGGAACATCAAGGGCGATCAGTTTGTCGCTCCAGATGTAGGACATTCCCCAAAGCACAATGGCAAAGACAGACAGCAGATAGACTACCGCCTTGTTGTCGCATATACTTTTAGCAGCGCTCATACAGAAAAAAATCACATTACCTTTCAGATTTACAAAGATAATCAAAATTTTCTTTCAGAAAGAAATAATATTCAAATATTCACTATCATTTTAACAGTCTCAAAGAAATGCGCTTGCGGTCAAGATCGACATCAAGGACGCTGACGCGGACCTTCTGGTGAAGCTTGACTTTCTGGCCACGCATCTGAGAGACGTGGATGAGGCCGTTCTCATGGATGCCGATGTCCACGAACGCGCCGAAGGCGGTCACGTTGGTGACGATTCCCGGCAGTTCCATACCTGACTTCAGGTCGTCAATCTCGTGTATGTCATCAGCGAAACTGAACTCCTGAGCGCTCTGGCGAGGGTCACGGCCAGGTTTGGCCAATTCTTTAAGAATATCATTAATCGTAGGAAGACCGAACTCTCCCTCCACGTAGGCCGAAGGATCTATCTTCCCTATCAAAGCCTCATTACCAAGCAGTTCTTTGGTGCTGACACCAAGATCGGAAGCCATCCTGTCAACGATGTGATAACACTCTGGGTGAACGGCTGAATTGTCAAGCGGATTCTCAGCGTTCTGAATCCGCAGGAAGCCAGCGCACTGCTCGAAAGCCTTCGGGCCGAGTTTCGGCACCTTGCGCAATTGCGAGCGGGAAGCGAATCCTCCAATCGAAGTACGATAATCCACGATGTTCGAGGCCAATGCCGGACCGATTCCGGAAACATAACTCAGGAGATACGGGCTTGCCGTGTTGAGATTCACTCCGACACTGTTCACGCAGATAATCACTGTGTTGTCCAGTTTCTCACGCAGCAGATTCTGATCCACATCGTGCTGGTACTGCCCCACGCCCAATGACTTAGGGTCAATCTTGACCAACTCCGACAGTGGATCCATCAGACGGCGGCCGATCGACACCGCTCCGCGGACTGTCACATCCTCATCAGGAAATTCCTGCCTCGCGACCTCGGAGGCTGAATATATCGACGCACCATCCTCGCTGACAGTGAACACCTTGACATTCTCCGGAATGCCGACACGCTTGATGAAATCCTCGGTCTCGCGGGAGGCCGTGCCGTTTCCTATGGCGATGACCTCGATGGCATATTCATCAATCATTGAAGCGACTGCCATTATCGACTTAATCTTCTCGCTCTGAGGAGGATGCGGAAATATGATCTCATGGTGCAGGAGGTTGCCTTGCTCGTCCAAACAGACGATCTTGCAGCCGTTGCGGAAACCAGGGTCTATCGCCATTGTCCTTTTCTGGCCGACCGGAGCGGAGAGAAGAAGTTGCGTAAGGTTCTCTCCAAAAACATTGATCGACTCTATGTCAGCCTTTTCCTTAGCCTCCTTGACGATCTCATTGGTCAATGACGGCTCAAGCAATCTTTTGTAGGCATCGTCGACAGCCAGACGGATCTGCTCCGCAAGCCTGGCTCCAGGATAGCGATGCTCCTGACAGAAATCATAATAGATTTTGTTGCCGCACTTCTCAGGATCGGCATCAAGGCCAATCGACAGAAAGCCTTCCTTCTCAGCGCGCAAAATCGCCAACAAATTGTGCGACGGAATCCTCTGAAGCGGCATGGAGAAATTGAAATACGTCCTGTACTTCGAGGCTTCGGCATTGTCTAAAGCAGCCTTTGTGGCCTTGGACTCGATCCTGCGGGTTCTGAATATGTGCCTGAGGTTCTCGCGTACAGTCTGCGACTCGGAAAGACGCTCCGCGATGATGTCACGGGCACCTGCAAGAGCCTCCTCAACGGAGCCGACCTTGTCACCGACATATTTCCGTGCCTCAGTCTCAGGATCAGCCACCTCAACCTTCCACATCTTGTCCGCCAATGGCTCCAGACCTTTTTCCTTCGCCATCGTCGCACGGGTTCTGCGCTTTGGCCTGTAAGGCAGGTACAGATCCTCCAACTCACTGGCCACCACACAGTTCTCTATCCTGGAGCGTAATTCGTCCGTCAATTTGCCCTGTTCAGTTATCGTGGACAGTATCCCGGCCTTCCTTTTCTCCATCTCGGTGAACACATCATTCCAATGCTTGATCTCAGCCACGGCGACATCGTCCAGCCCTCCGGTCTTCTCCTTTCTGTAACGGCTGATGAAGGGAATCGTGTTTCCTTCCTCGAAAAGATGGACGCAGTTCTCGACCTGCCAATCCTTGACACCGATGGCGCGGGCGATATAGTCAATATAGATATTTTTCATATTCAAAGTGTTATCAATCAGAAATATTCAACTGTCAATCCTGCGAGACTACCTTCAGCTCGTCCCTGTAAGCCGAGAAGATCTTGGACTTTGAGACGAACCCGACATAGGTTCTGTCACGCCTCACCACCGGAAGGTTCCAAGCCGATGTCTCCTCGAATTTCTTCATCACCGAATCCATCTTCTCGTCCTCATAGACATATTCCTCGGCGCTCCGCATGAAGTTGAAAACGTGGAGGGTCTCATATTCATCGGTTCTGAACATGTCCTTGCGGATGTCCTCCAGGGAGACGAACCCTTGAAAGCGGTCTTTTGAGTCAAGAACCGGGAATATGTTTCTGGTGGATTCCGAAATGACTTCGACAAGCCTGCCGAGGGTGTCATCAATCTTCACAGTGGAAAAGTCTGTCTCTATCACATCCGAAACTTTCAGAAGGGTCAGCACGGCCTGGTCACTGTCGTGAGTCAAAAGCTCTCCCCTCTGGGCTATACGCTTGGTGTAGATGGAATATTTCTCAACTATTCTGGTGGTCCCGAAGGAAATTGTCGAAGTAAGGATAAGCGGAAGGAACAAGTCATAACCTCCTGAAATCTCAGCGATAAGGAAGATCGCGGTCATCGGGGCCTGCATCACTCCGGCCATCAGCCCGGCCATCCCGACCAACACGAAATTCTGCTCCGGTACACTCATCAGAGTGCCGTCAAAAAGCAGATTGAGGGTTCTCGCCACCACGAAACCGGCAATCGCACCCACAAATAGCGTAGGACCGAAAGTTCCGCCCACACCCCCTCCAGCGTTGGTCAAAGTCATAGAAAACACCTTGAGCAGCAGAATCAAGAGGAAGAAAACCGGCACGGACCAAGGGCTGTCAGTCAGAAAAGCAAGCGGAGTTTGGCCGTCAAGCGAAAGTTCCTGCCCGTTGAGCAGAACTCCCAACGACTCATAGCCTTCACCATAAAGCGGAGGAAAAAGGAATATCAAGATTCCGAGTCCGACAGCGCACAATGTCCATTTGATAAAGGCGTTGTCCATCTTCCCGATCCTGTCCTCCAACTTGAGGGTCGTGCGGATGAAATAGATGGAGCAGGCACCGCAGAAAAGGCCAAGAACTATGTAGAAAGGAATATTCTTGAGCGCAAACGGGGTCAAGGTACACTCAAACGGTGTCGAGGACCCAAGGAATATGTACGAGACCACTGTCGCTGACACTGTCGAAAGGAGCAGCGGCATCATTGAGGTCATCGAGATGTTGAACAGCAGGATCTCCAGCACGAAGAGGACACCGGCAAGAGGAGCTTTGAATATTCCTGCCACAGCGGCGGCGGATCCACAACCCAACAGGACGGTCATGCTCCTGTAGGACAATCCCATGTAGCGGGCGAAGTTGGATCCGATGGCCGCACCGGTGTAGACGATCGGGGCCTCCGCTCCCACTGATCCGCCAAAGCCGATGGTGACGGAACTGGCCGCGATCGAGGACCACATGTTATGCGGTTTGATCCTGGATTCGTGTCTGGAGACAGCCTGAAGGGCTTTTGTGACTCCGTGGCCAATCTTGTCCTTTATCACATATTTACAGAACAGCATAGCCAGAAGCATCCCGACTCCAGGAAGAACAAGGTAGTAGAGCGCCCCGTCCAGCACACCTCCGAAAGCGTCACGCAAACCTTCCTGGATCACCGAGATCAAAGTCTTGAGCAGCACGGCGGCCAGCCCGACCACGATTCCGACGACGAGGCTGAGCACAAGGAGCTGGTTCCTTTCCGACAAGCGGGATATGGGATTCAACTTTGGCATATTCATACAAAAATAGTTATTTTTGCGATAGTGTAAAACATCTAATATTCATGAAATGAAAAAAGTCTTAGTGTCGCTGATAAGCGCCATGCTGGTCGCCCTGCTTGGGGTGATCGGGCTGAACATCTTCAAGAACGCCAGCCCGAGGGAAAGGGTGAAGGCAGAAAACGGAAGCAGGATTATCGTGGAGGAACTGAGCTTCTACCACCGCAACGACAAAATATTCGGGAAAGCCTTCAAGCCCGCCGATGACAAAGGTTTCTTTCCTGACTCGCTGGGACCGAGACCCGTTGTCATATTCTTTCACGAACCGCTTAAGACAGCATACCCGGAAGGGTTTGTAAAGGCTTTGGTTCCAGAGGGGCTGATCGGCTACACGACCGCCTTCCACGAGAAAGGCAAGGATGTTGAGTTTATTGTGAAGAAGATCGGCAAGGAGAGATTCGCTGATTCGGACAGGATTTACCTGGTCAGCGACACTTTCGCCTCTGAAGCCGTCGTCAAGGCGGCATATAAACTGAAGAAGACTGTCAGCGGATTAATGCTCATCGAACCGGAGATCAGCGACAAGACTGCCGGGCTTATCCCCAAACTTGGCTATGATGTCCTTACAATAGACGCTTCCGGAAAATCATCAGCAAAAGACAAGGCTATTGATTATCTTGAACTTAAAGGCGCATTGAAATGAAAAAGACAAGATTCGGAATAGTCGGGACAGGCCGCATCAGCGACTGGGTTCTCAAAGGTGCGGTGTTGGATCCGCGCTTCGAAGCTTCGGCGGTTTGTTCACGTTCGCAAGAGAAAGGAAAGGCATTCGCACAGGCGCACGGAATAGGCAAGGTTTACACAGACATCGAAAAGATGGCCTCCGATCCAGACATCGACGCAATCTACATCGGCACGCCCAACAGCACTCACCATGACCTTGCGATTCTCTGCATGAACCACGGAAAACATGTGCTGTGCGAGAAGCCGATGGCATCCAACGCAAAGAAAGTCAGAGAGATGATTGAAGCGGCGAAAGCCAATGGAGTGCTACTTATGGAAGCTATGATCTCCACACTGTGTCCTAATTTCGTGGCCGCAAGGGAGCGACTGGCCGAGATGGGAACCGTGCGTCACTACTTCGCATCGTTCTGCCAATACTCATCCAAATACGATCTGGTCAAAAGGATCATAGCGGGCGAGGATGATTCGGCCGTGCCGAGTTCCTTCAATCCAGATTGTTGCGGCGGGGCTTTGATGGACATAGGAATATACCCGATCTATCCGATGGCGGCATTGTTCGGTCGCCCCAAAGGGATCAAGGCCAACGTCACGACCTGCGAGGTGCCGGTTGACACCAGGCGCTTCGGCACTTCGGCAAGCTCAGTGACCGAAGCGGATGCTGAGCCTGTCGAAGCATCCGACCGAAAGGGCTGGAAACGAATTGACCTTCAAGGAAGCGTGATCTTTGAATATGAAGGGATGAGTGCCACGATATTATATTCAAAGATAGCGGACTCGCACCTTTGCACGGAGATTTCCAGTGACGGCGGAGTCATTTCGCTGGATCAGATCCACATTTGCCGCCACGCAGAGATGACAAGACGCGGAGTTCCTACTTCAGGAAGAGCCTCAGGCCCGCAGGCAGAGGACATTTCCGTTCCTGTTGACGCCGACGAGTACCTCTGCGAGTTCAGAGAGTTTATCAATGTACTGGAATCAGGACACATAGAATCATCCGTCAACAGCCTGGAGACATCACTCATCACCTCCGAGATCCTCGATGAGATCCGCCATCAGGCAGGAGTGGCATTTCCTTACGACCAACAAGTTTAGAAACCGATTTTACGAACCGGTTTCTCTGACGAGATTCTCTCATCGTCACAGTACGACCGGATATCCAGGAAAGACGGCTCCTCTCCGGTAAGGATGGACTGTACTGTTCTCTTGCGGCAGATGTTCTCGATCTGTCCACCGGACAGGTCGTAGTTTTCTGACAGGGAAAGCGCCTCATCGGCAGACAATTCCGGAATCATAGAGGCCCAGATCTTCGCTCTGGATTCTTTCGACGGCCTTCCAAACTTGATCTTGTAAAGGAACCGTCTTTCGAACGCCTTGTCCAGATTGTCGGTAAGATTGGTGGTGGCGATAAGGATTCCGTCCAGATTCTCCATTTCTTGAAGGATGATGTTCTGGATGCTGTTCTCCATCTTGTCCACGGCACTTGTCGCCCCTTCCTTCCTGACCCCGAAAACCGCATCAGCCTCGTTGAACAGCAGGATCGGAGCGACATCCGAACTGTTCACCAACTCACGGTAGCTGTCGAAAAGGTTCTTGATGTTCTTCTCGCTCTCGCCCACGAAGCAATCCTTGATCTTCGTGACATCGACAGAGACGATCATCCTCCCGGTCTCTCTGGCGAGCTGGTAGACAGTCTCCGTTTTTCCGGTCCCCGGGGAGCCATAGAACAGGCAAGTGAACCCAGTACGCATTCCCTTGTCAGCCAATGCCTTTCTGACTTGCGTATACCGTTCCTCGGACAGAATTCCTCTCAAAGTTCCCACCTTACGGCCCACTTCCTCACCATAGAATAGTTTCTTCTCTTTAATCGTCTTGAAATCAATCGTTCCTGCCACAGTCTTCTGCGTTTTCCTCAAACCCCCGCATCTTTGAATATCTCTTCCTTGACCGAGTCCTTGATCTTGAAGAAATCCTTGGATTTGATCCCGTTCTCTGAGGAATATTCAATCAGGCCTTTCTCCTGAAGTTCCAGATCCTCTCTGGAATATCTCGCCTTCAGCACATCCAGATCACCCTCGTGATCCTCTCCGAAAATATCCTCGAGATCGTGCCATCCGACCATATCGTCCTCCTCGCTGAAATACCTGTAGCACAGAGCGTAAAAGACGACGCGTTCACTGTTCGGGAGGTATTTATCGCCATCCAGAACACCGTACTTTCTGATCGCTGACGCGACTGATGTTTCAGGATTGTCCTGAACCAAGGCATCCAGTTCCCTGAGCATAGGCTCATATTCAAGTTCGTTGGACTCACGGAGTTTGAAAAGTTGCTTGAAGCGTCTCAGGACACCCACAGCCGTGTACCATTCCGTGCCCGGCTTGCGATAAATGCTGTCTTGGGTGATCGTCTTGACGACATCGTCCGGAACCCTGATGCTGTTACGATCCGCCTTGAGCCTGATAAGCCACCTGTCAGCCAGAACCTTAAGGTCATCGCTGTACTGGAGGAACTCAAGGTAGCTTAACCCCATGAACTCCGCCAATTCACTTTGATCCAGCCTGTACGACGATGATTTCTCCATTATGGCTGAGAACAAGAGAGCTTGGGCAGCCGTAAGCTCAAGCCTCTTCATCAGATAGCGGATGTCCGTCATCGCCAATCTTATCCTGTCCTCCGTCAAAGACAAGTTCTCGTCACCGTCACTTCCCTTGACCTTAAGGGTGGTGATCACAGAATTCATAGCTTGAATCAAAGTCTTGTGTCTCATAATCCGTAATATCTTTTTCAACAGTGCAAAGATATCGCGACACACTGCCAAAATACGGCAGTTTATTTCTGAATATTCAGGAATATGAAAAACCGGCCTGGCGGTCAAGTCAGGCCGGTCAATAAATATACCTAAGATTTTCTATTCAGAGAGTTTGAACACGTCGAATGTTCCGGCCGTGCCATATACAACCTTTCCGGTGGCAGGGTCAACCGCTGCTGTGTCAGAGAGATAGAAAGCCTTCTTGGCCGGATCGTAGTAAGGCTGTGTCAGGCCGGCGTTCTTGTACCAGTCATCAACATAGCTCATCCAGACAGCGCTTCCCTCCTTATGGTTAGGGCCACCGAACATACAGGCGAGGACACCACGGTCGGCGATATTCCACTTGATCTTGTCACTGCTTCCAGTCGTACCCATATACTGAAGAGGCACATAGACTTTGTTGGTCTCGGTGTTCCAATAGAAATAGTAGTTCTGGACATCGTAACCGGCACCGGTGTCGTGTCCCCAGCAGTCAGGGAGGTAGCACTGAAGAACACTCTTGGCATAGTCACGGGCGTACATAGCCTTGTCCTCCTGCTCGCCCCACCAGCCTTCCTCGATGGTTCCTTTTCCATATTCATAATAGGAAGTAGGATACTCGATCGTGGCGACGGCCTTGCCGTAACCGAAAAGGGATGTGTAGTCAGAGATTGTGAGATTCAACTCGTACACCTCATTGAAAGAAAGCTGTGACTTGTCGTACGTTACCACAAGGTTGCCAACCCTATCACCGTCCTTGATGGTCACAGTGGAAGGGACATTAAAGACGGAAGATCCCGTGGCGGATACATTCACGCTTAAATCACCGTCAGTGCCAAGGCGGACCACCGGAATCTCGATCTCAGGATTTGAGGTCACGTTGAATGAGAACGCTTCCTGGAAGAAATAGCCTTCGGTGCTTGAGCCGGACGTGTTGTCATCCTTCTTGCAGGCCGAGCAAAGAACGGCAAGAGCGGCAAGGGATGCGAATATTGTTTTTACTGATTTCATTGTAATCTGGATTTGTGGGTTCCAAAAACGGAACGTGACATTATTCAAACTTTTCAGTGTCGAAGAACTTGTGGCCCTCAACATCGATAGCCTCACCATAGTGGCTCGCGATCTCATCATTAGTGCGAAGAGCGGTCGTGTAGGTGCTGTAAGTCGTGTAAGGATTGTTGAAATCGTAAACCGCCCTGTTACCGTTAAGCTCGGCATTGTTGAAACCTGGAGTCCAGCCTGGGTGGATCCTGTTCATGTCTATCGCATGGGCGGCCCTTTCAACGCTCGCACCTGGATACCAGCGATGGCATCCGGTCTCAAGACGCTTGTTGTCGAAGTAGTTGATGCCTTCGCCCCAGAACTCGATGCCTTTCTGGAACATAAGCTCCTCATAAACATCTTTCTTAGCGGTGGCCGTGCAGGTGTAGGTACTGTTACGGGTCTTGATGAGGCCTTCAAGGGTAGCCTTTGCGGCTGCCACACCAGTGGTGTTCAACTCGGCCTCAGCCTTGATGAAGTACATCTCCTCCACACGCATGATCGGGAAGTCTGTCGCTCCACCGACCTCGTAAGTGTTGTAGTTACCCTCGTTAGGACGGAACTTAAGATTGACATAGAGCCAAGGCCATGCCTTGAATCCGTAGCTTGTGTTGATGCGGGAACGGACCCAAGCGGCTGAATAGCTGAACTGATACTTTCCAGGATCATCGCTCCAGTCGGCCATCTCGGTGCTCTTGTTGTTTCCCGCTGTAGCCCACTTGTTGTTGATCAGATTACCGGCGGCATCCTTTTCGATAAGGTACTCAGCACCTGGCTTCTGGTTCTTTGACTCATAGAAGAACTCCGGGCCAAGCCAGGACTTCTTACGCCAGTCGTTGTCGGAGAGTCTGTCATAGGCGGCACGGTCAAGAGCACGGCCCACGCGCCATCCATAGACTGAGAATGTGGTCTCGGTACCCATTATCATAGCGTACACGAATGAGCCGCTTGAGGCAGCCGAAGTGTTGTTCGGATCAATGTGGGTGGCGAGCATCCATGAGTTTTGTGAGTTACGGTTGTTGAAACCCGTCTTAGGGTCAGTCCACTGAGCCTCTGTGAGAGGGGTGCAGCCTGACTGGGCGATAGCCTTGTCGGCATATTCACCGGCCTGCTTCCAGTATTCAGCCTTGGCGGTGTACTTCGCGGCACGCTCGGTACGTGAGGCCAGGTTCGTGTAGGCGCGAGCGAAAAGGCCATAGACAACAGCAAGGTCAGGCTCAACCTTATCCTTGCGGGTGTAGCCGGCGAGATATTTCTCAGCCTCGGCAAGGTCAGAGAGGATCAGGTCATAAACCTCGTCAACAGTCGCGCGTGGATTGTTGGAGGCCTCCTGGGTTGTGGTCTTGTCTGTCACAATCGGAACTCCAAGGTTGCTGAGGTCGCTCTTAGGATCCACGTAAGTGTACCTTGAGTCAAGCGGCTTCTTATATTCCATGATCTGAACCAGATCCATATAGTACAACGCTCTATAGGCATAGCATATTCCAAGATCCACAAGCATTTCCTCTGTGGCGTTCTCTGTGTTGATCATTCCGATCACATCGTTGACGGTCTTGATGTAGCCGTAATAGAGATAAGTAGGATAGATACCACGGTTTGAACCAGAGGCAGAAACATTACCCTGTGTCCACGCACCCATAGTATTGAATCCGTTGTAGCCAGGGCAGACCATCATTGTCGTAGAGTGCTCAAGCTGGACACGCATACTTCCGTAAGAGATGGTCTCGATACCTCCATCACTATTCTCGTAGCCAACCATATTGGTGTAGATGGAATTAACCATACCATCGAGGGCGGAGGCGGACTGTCCGATCTGGTCAGAAGTCACTGACTGTGTCGGAAGCACCTCTTCCATACAAGAAGAGAGGCAAACCAAGGCAGCAGCGACTGAAGTTAACGCTATATTGATTTTCATATTGCCTTTGTTATTAGAAAGTTAAGGTGATACCGCCCGACAATGTGCGGATTGGTGAATAAAGCTCGGAGTTGGTGTAGCCACCGATGGCATAGCGAGGGTCAAATCCTCTTCGGGCCGAGATGAAGCCAAGGTTCTCTCCTGAGAAGTAAACCCTTACGGAAGACACGTTGAACTTCTGGGTGAACCTGGAAGGAAGCGTGTAACCGAAGTTCACATTCTGGAGGCTGAGGTAGCTCGTGCTTGTAAGGAACCTGTCTGAGCGTGGCGACTGGCCGTAGGTGTTTGAATAACGGAGAGCAGGGACATCAGAATGATTGGTTTCAGTCCAAGCGTTCAGCATATCTTTGTGCCAGGTTGTTCCTGTCTGTCCACCGGAATGCATAAGAACCTGATAAACATAGTCATAGCCCTTACCTCCAAGCTGGAATGCAGTCTGTACGGAGAAGTCGAAGTTCTTGTACCTGAAGGATGTGGAGAGACCGCCCTGGAACTTAGGAAGAGCGTCCCCGCAAAGATATTCAGTGGCATCGCTCGCGTTCTTGGTCGTTTCTTTAGTGACCACACCTGTGGCCTCGTCTGTGACATCCTTGTAGAACAGAGCTTCACCCGTCTCTGAATCCACACCGGCATATTTAGGAAGGTACCAGGTGTAGAGGGAAAGCCCCTCGGCCACGAAATACTTGTACTTTGAGACGAAGGAAGGATCCTCGTTCACGTAGCCGTTGTAGCCCTCGATCTCGGTGGTCTTGATCTCATCCGGCAGGGAGAGAACCTTGTTCTTGATGTGCGAGATGTTGAAGTCCACGCCCCAGGAAATGTCCTTTGTCCTGATGATGTCAGCGCTGAGGACAAGCTCAAGACCAGAGTTGCGCATATCACCCATATTCAGGCAATAGCTGGTGTAACCTACCGAAGGTGGTGTACTGAGGGTGAAAAGCATATCGGTGGTCTTGCGGTAGAAGTAGTCGAGGCTACCGCTGAGACGGCCTTTCCAAAGGCTGAACTCCAGTCCTGTGTTGATGTTGGTGTTGGTCTCCCAAGTGATGTCCTTGGTTCCCTTCTGGAGCCACTGGTAAGCCACGGAATTATTGTTGTTCACAATCGTATAGTTGTCGGCGTAGAGGAAGTTTCCAATGTTGTCATTACCCTGACTACCGATGGAAGCCTTGACCTTGAGTTCATCCACCCAATCTACATCAAAGAAGCTCTCTTTGGAAAGAATCCAGGCGGCTCCGGCTGACCAGAAGTTACCCCAGCGGTAATCCTTGTGGAAGCGTGAGGATGCATCGCGACGGAATGACAGCGAGCCAAAGTACTTGTTGTCGTAGCTGTACATTCCACGGAAGAAGTAACCTTCGTTGTTATAGGCGCTTGAATATGAGTTCGGATCACCGTTCTTGTTCAGCATCTGGGAGAGTTCGGTGGCTCCGTCTATTCCGAAGTTGTAGCCGGAGGCTCCGAGATATTCATAAAGGTAGTTGTAGTACTCGTGACCGAGCATCACGCTGATGTCGTGAGTGTTGTTTATCACCTTATGGTAATTGAGGAGCTGCTGGGCGTTGTAAGTGAACGTACGATAGGATGATTTCGACAGGTAGCCGTTGTTGGAACCGGATGTGTACTTGTCAGTATAAGGGTCCTCCGTGTAAAGACCTCTGCGGTCGTAGTCGTAGGCATTGCCGTTGATTGTGAGGGTGAGGTCCGGGAAGATCTTGATGTCAGCGTAACCGCTTGCGATGAAGGAGTTTCCAGTGGTCTTGGAAACGCGGTATTTGTTTGCGAATATGGCGTTGCCACCGGTGCCGCCGGCGCGGCTGAGGTCGCCCAGCTGGCTGTTGGCGAAGTCATAAACCTGACGGCCCGTGTTGTCGGTCATAATGTTGCCGTTGGCGTCGCGGATGTAAACCGGATAGATCGGAGCCTGTGTCTTGATGATGCTCCAGATGGTTCCGGTACCGATGGTACCTTCTGATGTCTGGGCATATTCATACTTGGTGTAGTTGAAGTTTCCTCCGATCTTGAGCCACTTCTTGGCCTGATAGTCAGCCTTAAGACGGGCGGTCAGACGGGTTTGTGAGGAACCTTCCTGAATACCTTCCTGATCGAGATAGCCGAGTGATCCGTAGATGTTCATCTTGTCGGAACGGCCAGACGCACTGAGATTGTACTCCTGACGAAAACCAGACTGAAGTCCTTCCTTCTCCCAGTCATCAGCCTGGATCCAGTAGGTTTTTCCATTGAAATTGTGGAACGCGCCCTCGACAGCGTCAGGATTCATTTTGCCTCCCGCAAGGATGAAGTCCTGCCCGGTTGGCACGGTATAAGGTACATAGCCAGGACCGATACCTGAATCGAAAAGGCCGGCGTTGGCCTTATTGTGGGCGGACTCGGCTGTCGCTCCTTCCTCCTTGATGTAGGTGTTGTAGAGCATATTATAATATGTCTCGAAGAACTCCTGGGCATTGGTGGTCTTATAGTTCCTTAGTCCTTTCTGGTTCACACCCCACTTGGCGTCAAAGGTGATCTTCGCATCAGAGGAAGTCGCGCGCTTGGTGGTGATCATAATCACACCGTTGGCTCCACGGGCTCCGTAAAGGGCATTGGAGGCGGCATCCTTCAGGACAGTCATCGTCTCGATGTCGTTGGTGTTGATAAGGCTGAGGTCTCCGTCGAACGGCATACCGTCGACAACGATAAGAGGCTCAGTGCCGGATGAGATGGAGCTGACACCACGGATCGTGATGCTCGGTGACGAACCCAACTGTGAAGAAGAGTTGTTGATCTGAAGACCGGCCACTCGTCCGGCAAGGGCCGACGCGGCGTTGGTCACCTGAACTTTCGCAAGTTCCTCGGATTTCATCGTTCCGGCCGATCCCGTAAAGGCCTCCTTTTTCATCTGGCCGAACGCTACGACGACCACATCATCAAGAAGTTCAGTGTTTTCTTCAAGAATAATGGTAAGCTGGCTTCTGCCTTCAACATTCACGACCTTTGTCGTGTAACCGATACAGGAAACCTGAAGAGACGCGGTGGCAGGTACATTTAAAGTAAACGAGCCATCAATGTCACTTACGGTTCCATTGGTGGCTTTTCCGACTTGAAAGATGCCTGCACCGATGAGGGGTTGATTGGCGGAATCGACAACCACGCCCTTAACTGTTGTCTGTGCCAACGCATTGACTGCGAACAGCAACGAGACGAGCAAGAAAAAGACTTTCTTCATCTGAGTGATTTGAGTTGAGTTAAACAATGTGTTTAATAAGTGTTATTAACACGTTTTATACAAGCGCAAAGATAAGAATTGTTATCCAAAATCACCAAAGTCGATTAAGAAATATATCTCAGAAACCGCACTTAGACACATTCAGACAAGGTTACGTGTTGTTAAACACATTGTTTAGCAACTCTTTGGGCATAAACATAAACACAGATAAAAAACATCATTCGGTGGATTCCGGCAGGTTCTCCTCAATCATAGAATGGATTTTCTCCCCGACATCAGTGTTCCGGCAGCCAGACAGTTTGGCCTTTTCCATTCCAGGAATCCGATGGAGCACACAAATCCCGCCGTCCGAATCATCGACATAGGTAAGGAGTTCCAAAAAGCCGTCCTCGTCGCCATAGAACACGAACCCTTCATCCGGAGCCGAGAACCCGAACAGGAATCCGATCAGCGGATCCTGATCAATAAATCTGGTCTTCTCATACAGATTGAAAGCCTTGGCCTGAAACGGGAATCTGTTTCCTGAATATCTCACCTCGCCCCGTCCGTCAGAATTGAAACATACCCGCGACGCCCGCGACACGCTGTCACCATATTCCATTCTCTCAGCGTCATAAGCGTGCCACCATTTGAACTCCAAAGAATATTCATACCCTTTCGCCCCGTCATAAATACCTGTCATTGAATATATAGGAGTCCAATTACCATCCTTTGACAGGAATATGCTCTCTCCGGAGTCAGACCGAGGAATCGCCACATCATTGTTTTCATTGCCTATGAAGAAGAAATATTCATTGGCGCTTTTCTGCTCATAGCTCGCCCACAGCTCGTGTTTGGTTCCCGGACGGTACTCTCTCCATGTCAGTCCGTCACGGACAAAGTAACCTCCTTGATAGCAATATATCTCACGGCCGGAATCAGGCATATATTCATAAATTTCCTTGGTGTTGTAAATAGGCTGCCACTCCTCGCCGGGCTTGGCGTAATAGAACTTGTTGACGGCGGATTTGGGTACGCTGACGACACATTGGGAATTCTGGATATTATAGAAATGAGCCTCCTCGTTGTACTGTTCGTAGGTTGCCCAGATACCTTCTTGGAAATCAGGGCGGTATTCCTCCCAAGAGTTTCCGTTCTTGATGAAATAGCCTCCGTCATAGGTGTACAGGCCGGTAGTCTGGGCTAATGTGACAACGGTGGAGATGAGGACAAGAGTCCAAGTGATGATGATGCGTTGTAACTTCATATCCATAATTTTTTGTTGCGGGATAATCGTATCTATGGTTGAAGGATTTGGGTGAAACGTCTTGTTCCTGACGCTTCGACAAGCTCAGCGACCGATAATATGTCTGGTTGGTGCGTCCGCCGAACCACAGCTACCGTTGACAAAACTCATTGTCCGCCGAGCCGATCGAAATAGGTCAGGACATCCTCCCATGTCTTGAAAGCCTCGGAGCCGAAATGGATCAATGTGCCCATGAAATCCGGAGCGCCGTTCACATCCGGCTCGGCGTCAATCAGATAGTCAGCCAGAAGAAGATTCTTGTGGTTTGTGATCGTGACACGGTTCCAGACCGGAACTCCGAGGTTGGCCTCGCACCAGTCCACGACTTTCTGACAGAGTTCCGGAGTGTTGTAAGGGACTCCGGCGACAATGTGGACATCATAGCCTACGGCAAGAGCGGCGACAGACTTGGCGAAGCCGCTTGAATGGTTGATGATCCTGTCACTCAGCGAGATGAACAACACCGGTTTCTGAATATTCCTTTGCCTGTCGTCAATCCATTGGATCACAGGAAGAACGGAATGGAGGATAGTGTTGTCATTGAGGTAATGCTCCCCATCGAACCTTATGGCCTGAGGATAATGCTCACAAAAAAGGTCGAATGTGTGGACCAAAGTGTCGTGGACTCCGTAAAGTCCAAAAACCTTGTCCTGATCCTCCGCCGCACGCTCGAAGCAATGCGAGCTGACCTCACGGAAATGCTCCAGAAGGGTTTTTGTGACCAGAAACGATGTCTCGCCATCCTGACGGGGATTGTGATATTCCTGTCTGCCCAATCCGTTGTTTTTCAGCAGAGTGTCAGCCAGTTGGAACGCCGGGTTGACAAGGATTCTGTCCACTCCGTAGAGCATCTCGGCGTACATCGC
>DCCQ01000095.1 GCA_002314195.1 Bacteroidales bacterium UBA1077
GACACAGTCTTTGTGACAGTCTCAGCCGATTCGGTAAGGTTGGCGATTCCGATGAGTGAGGTTGACAGGGCGCGGAAAGAGAACGGAAACGAACCTTTGTACTTTCACGGAAACAACGGTGTGTTCTTTACAGACCACATCTCGACCGACAACGAAGGAGACTCGATGCGTGTCAACCTCAAGGGGATCATGTTCCTGAAATAATATTCAAGGATATTCCCGAAGCAAGGAGATTTGGAATATCGCTTTTTGGCCGCTTTTGACTGCTTTTTGTACCTGCTTTTTGACCCTGCTTTGACCGAAGATTCAATATAGAAGTGCAACGCCGTCAGACTGCAAACGCCATTGGATTATTAACACAATAATATTCATAATTTTTGAATATGAGAGACTACATCATTGCCCTTGATCAGGGCACGAGCTCATCAAGAGCGATCGTTTTCAACAGAAACGGCGAGGCCAAGGCCGTACGCCAGAAGGAGTTCACCCAGCATTTTCCGCAGCCGGGGATGGTTGAACATGATCCCATGGAGATCTGGGCGACTGAATATGCCATGATGACGGAGGCGGTCACCTCGCTGGGCCTTGGCGGTGCGGACATCGCGGCAATAGGAATCACGAACCAGCGCGAGACCACCATCGTGTGGGACGCGGAGACCGGAAAGCCAATCTACAATGCGATTGTCTGGCAGGACAGAAGGACTTCTGAATATTGTGATTCGCTCAAGGCAGCCGGAATGACCGACATCATCCGCCGCAAGACCGGACTGATTATCGATGCTTATTTCTCAGGAACGAAAATCCGCTGGATTCTGGACAATGTGCCGGGAGCCAGAGAGCGCGCAGAGCAAGGCAAACTGCGCTTCGGGACCGTTGACAGCTGGCTCGTGTGGAACCTGACCGGAGGCCATGAGCACGTCACCGATGTAAGCAACGCCTCCCGCACTATGCTGTTCAACATCAACACCCTTCAATGGGACGAAGAACTTCTTGACATTCTGAACATTCCGTTATCGATGATGCCTCAGGTGAAGTCTTCCTCCGAGATCTACGGCCAGACCAACCTGCTCGGAGGAGAAGTTCCTGTGGCCGGAATCGCCGGAGACCAGCAGGCCGCTTTGTTCGGCCAGATGTGCACTGAACCAGGCTCTGTGAAAAACACTTACGGAACGGGATGCTTTCTTTTGATGAACACCGGCGAGAAGCCGATAATGTCGCACAACAACCTTTTGGCGACCATCGCTTGGAAGATCGGAGACAAGGTCAACTACGCTTTGGAGGGGTCGATATTCGTGGCCGGGTCTGTGGTTCAGTGGCTTCGCGATGGCCTCGGGATCATCAAGAGTTCCTCGGAGGTCGAGGCCTTGGCTGCATCCGTTCCTGACAACGGAGGAGTCTACATGGTTCCGGCCTTGACAGGACTCGGTGCCCCGTACTGGGACCAATACGCCAGAGGAAGCATCCTCGGCATTTCCCGTGGAACAACTTCGGCTCACATCGCCCGTGCCGCTCTCGAAGGCATCGCTTTCCAGACAATGGACATTGTGGCCGCCATGGAAAAGGATTCTGGCATCTGCCTGGGCGAACTCAAGGTAGACGGTGGAGCGTCCCGAAACAATCTGATGATGCAGTTCCAGTCAGACATTCTCGGCGCCAAGGTCATCCGGCCTAAAGTCACAGAGACCACCGCGCTTGGAGCCGCCTACCTCGCAGGCCTTGCCGTAGGCTTCTGGGAAAGCATCAACGATGTGAAAAAACAATGGCAGTCAGACCGGGTCTTCACTCCTTCCATGGATGAAGCCACCGTCAAAGCCGCCAAAGCAGGCTGGGCAGACGCAATCAGCAGGACACTCACGAAAAAATAAAACTATTAACGAATATGAATCCTTATCTCGCCGAGTTTCTCGGCACTCTTGTTCTCATTCTTTTGGGGGACGGTGTCTGCGCATGCACAAGTCTCGAAAAATCAAAAGGTAAAGGAGCCGGCTGGACTGTAGTTACAATGGCATGGGGCTTCGCGGTCATGTGCGGTGTGTTCATCGCCGGGCCATATTCAGGGGCCCATCTCAACCCGGCCGTCTCAATCGGCCTCGCCGCAGCCGGTTCTTTCTCCTGGGCATTGGTTCCCGGCTACATCATAGCCCAGATGCTCGGTGGATTTTTCGGGGCCGCCCTCGTGTGGGCTTTCTACAAGGATCACTATGACGCGACCGAGGATCCGGACACAAAACTCGGGACGTTCTGCACAATGCCAGCGATCCACAATCCAGGCAGGAACTTCTTCTGCGAGTTTGTCGGAACATGGCTTCTGGTACTCTGCATCCTGATGTTTTCCGCTCCCGGCAACTCTGCGGACATCGGCCTCGGCACCGTAGGCGCTTTCCCTGTCACCATGCTGATCATGGCCATCGGAATGTCCCTCGGCGGGGCCACCGGCTACGCCATCAACCCGGCCAGAGACCTTGCCCCGAGGATCGCCCACGCCATCCTCCCGATGAAGAGTCCCAAGCGTGACAGCGACTGGTCCTACAGTTGGGTCCCGGTCCTCGGCCCTATCACCGGCGCCGCATTCGCAGCCATCACGTTCATGCTGATTGTTTAGCCCACTTCCAGATAATATTTACATCCCCGGATGTCACGCCCCAAACACGGATCCGGGGATTTTTCTGAACGAGAGCAACTATTAGTGGGAAGAGAATTTTATGAATATTTCGTGGCATCAGGAGTCGAGGTGACGGTGGTAAAATGGGGGCAGTTGATCTTGTGTGACTGGCAACAATTCAAAAGGCTTTGAAAGCCAATGGGTGAGATACCACCTGTTCATTATCAGTGAGTTACAAAAAATGCTGGGGCGATCGGGAGGGTAGAAATTCATAACTCACTAATTGTCTGAGCATTACCGAACACGGAGATGCTGGCACCGGGTGCCTCGACTGGCTCGGCGAGCAAAATTGAGTATTTGGAGGCAACCTAAATTCCGCAGACTTGTAACCTGCAAAAAGTCAAAGGCCCTGATAAAGAAACCCTTATCAGGGCTTGGTAATGTCAGAGATTTCACCTAAATTAGTGTTGCAAAAAATAAAATCAATTTGGGTCACTGACATGGCGAAGATACAACTAAAATCTGACAACATCAACCCTTTCGGCAGGGCAACCGCATCAAATTTTAGCGCCCCAAAGCAGTTCCAGAAGATAGTCCTGTGAGAGTGATGCCCTGAACAGTCTTTTCCGTATGCTTCTCTTGT
>DCCQ01000097.1:0-22427 GCA_002314195.1 Bacteroidales bacterium UBA1077
AGGCACTACATCAGCGACGAGGAACATCCGCACGCGGCGTACTACGCAATGCTCGCAAGAGGGCACTGGGGCATGGAGAACCAACTTCACTGGCATCTGGACGTGACATTCAAGGAGGACGCATGCCGCGCCAGGAAAGGCTTCGCGGCACAGAATCTCTCCACTGTCAGAAAGTTGGCTCTCCAGATTGTCAAGACACATAGCGACAAGAGAAGCATACGGAAAAGACTGTTCAGGGCATCACTCTCACAGGACTATCTTCTGGAACTGCTTTGGGGCGCTAAAATTTGATGCGGTTGCCCTGCCTGAACGTAACCGGCGACGCTTTTGCGTATTCATTTATCGCGCCTTCACAAGCTTACTTGTAAAGGAAGCGCTTGATGCTCATCTTTGGGGTCTTCTCGAATGGCTGATCAACGATCTCGACCTTGGTGATCTGGCTGTAGTTCGGAAGCTGCTTGTTGGAATTGATGCGGATTCTTTCCGGAATGTCAGCCACGGCCTCCGGGTCGAGAGCGTCCTTGCGGAGAGCATCCTGATCAAGATAGACCAAGGCCACAAGCCTTGCCGAGCGATCCACCACAACCGATTCCTGAACGTATGGCTGGTTATTTACAACAGCCTCAACCTCCTCTGGATAGATGTTCTGACCGTTGGCCGAAAGGATCATCGACTTGCTGCGGCCTTTGATGTAGAGGTTGCCGTCAGCGTCGAACAGCCCGAGATCTCCGGTGCGAAGGAATCCGTCCTCGGTGAAAGCGTTGGCCGAAGCCTCAGGGTTCTTGTAGTAGCCGAGACAAATGTTGTCACCTTTCGCCTGAATCTCACCTACAATATGCTGAGGGTCATCGGAATCAATCCTGACCGTGGCGCAATCGACAGGCTTTCCGCAGGAACCGGCGACATATTCAGCGCTCCCGGCATAAGCCAGCAGAGGGGTAGCCTCGGTCATGCCATAGCCGACGGTGTAAGGAAGTTTGATCTTCTGGAACCATTTCTCGATCTCCGGATTCACAGGCGCGCCACCCATGATGAATTCTCCGACCTCGCCACCGAAAGCATTGATCAATCCCTCTCGGATCTTATTGAATATAATTTTGTTGACACCGGGAACTTTCGTCAAGAACTTTATCAGCGGCTTGTCCAGCATAGGCTTGATCTTGGACTTGAAGATCTTCTCCATCACGAGCGGAACGGTGATGAGCTGGTAAGGCTTAACCTCTTGGAAAGCCTTCATCAGAGTGCTCGGGGTCGGGGTCTTGCCCAACCAATAAATCGAGGTTCCATTGCAAAGAGGGTAGATGAACTCGGTCACAAGGCCGTACATGTGGGCCATAGGCAGCATCGAGATCATCCTGTTCTTGTCCGATGTCGGGCGATGGACCTGGCTGAACTCGATCGTCGCGCTGAAGTTCCTGTAGGTCAGCATCACACCCTTAGGGTTTCCGGTAGAACCGGAAGTGTAGTTGATGACGGCAAGATTATCCCAGTTGTCGGTCGGATAGACGACATCCTCAGGGCCGAATCCGTCTGGATACTTCTCGGCAAGAAGGTTGTCGATGTTGTTCCAGATCTCCTCAATCTCAGGTTTGCGACAGTAAAGAATCTTAAGGTTGTCCACATCCATCACCACTTTGACTTCCGGCATCTTTGTGATGTCAAGCTTCGCCCATTTGTCTGCGTTGGTCAGAAGGGCCATGCTGTCGGAATGGTTCACCAGATGCTCGACACTGTCAGGGGTGAAGTCGGCGAGGATCGGCACGATGACCGCCTCGTAGGTGTTCACGGCCAGATAGGCCATTCCCCAACGAGCACTGTTTCGGGCCCAAAGGGCGATATGCTGCCCTTTCTGGAGGCCGGCCTTGTCGAAGAAGATGTGAAACTTCTCGATAAGGGTCGCCATCTGTGAGTATGTGAACGACTCTCCGCCGATAGTGTTGAGGGCGGATTTGTTCCAATATTTTCTTGTCGCGTTCTGAAGTCGGGTTAAATAGTGGTCCATATTCAAAATCTCAAATTAACTCGGCAAAAATAACTGAAACTCACGGTTTCTTCAAAAGAATAAATATTATATTTGTGGAAATCGGTTATTTGTGGCGAAATTATGAAGAAAAAACCAATCGTAGCGCTGATTTATGACTTTGACGGGACCCTTTCTCCCGGAAACATGCAGGAATTCGGATTCATCCAGGCCATCGGGAAGACACCCGAGGAGTTCTGGAAAATGAGCGACGGGCTCGCCGTCGGGCAGGACGCGAGCAATGTTCTCTCCTACATGAAGATGATGTTCGACGAGGCGAAAAAGAACGGAATCAAGCTTCGTCGGAGCGACTTCCGCAAGTTCGGTCGCCACATCCAACTCTTCGAAGGAGTGAAAGAATGGTTCAAGATGATCAATGAATATGGCGAATCGCGAGGGGTGCAGATCGAGCACTACATCAACTCGTCTGGCCTGAAGGAGATCATCGAGGGCAGCCCGATAGCCCAGGAGTTCAAACATATTTTCGCCTGCACCTTCATGTACAACAAGGAGGGCGAGGCCGAATGGCCGGGAATCGCCGTGGACTACACGGCCAAGACCCAGTACATTTTCAAGATCAACAAGGGAATCTTCAGCGCCCACGACAACAAGATGGTCAACGAGAGCATCGCCGAGGACAAGAAGAGAATCCCCTATCCTCAGATGATCTACTTCGGAGACGGAGAGACTGACATCCCGTGCATGAAGATCGTCAAGATGTTCGGTGGCCACGCCGTGGCCGTCTGCGATGAGAGCAACCCGAAGAAGAAAGCCTTCGCCAAGACTCTACAGCATCAGGGCCGCGTCAACTTCACCGTCCCGGCCAACTACACCAAGGACAGCAAGACCTACAAGGTCGTCTGCGCCATAATCGACAAGATCAAGGCCGACTGCGAGCTCAAGCGGCTTGCAAAAGCCCGGTAAAGGCAATTTACCGCACTACTGCCTGTAATATTCCTTGAAGGCGGTCCAGGAATAGAAAGACGGGGCGGCCTGAGGAATTGGAAGGGATGCTTCGCGGCCATTGTAGAGGACTTTGACGAGGATTTCAGGACTGCGCTTGCTGCGGTAGAGGATGAGCTGGAGGTTGGCGGCCATCGGGACGAAGTCGCATCTCCACCAGTTTTTCACATCAGAAGGATCGGTCAGCACAGCACCGAAATTGTCCAGTTTCATGTATGAGACCAAAGGCAGGATGGCTATGTCGTGCGAGAACCTGAGGCTCAGGTTGATGTCTCCGGAAGCGATGTCACGGTCTGCGCACTCGATCATGTCATTGAGGATGGCGGCGGTGCTGAGACACCCTTTATTGTCAGTCATCGGAGAGCGTCCCATACTGAGATAACCATTGAAATTCCACACTTCCCAAATAGCGAAGAGTTCCTCAGGGGTGAACACGTCCTCGAACCGGTCGGCAGGTACATCGTCCAGGCATTGAAAATCGATGATGACACTCCTCAAGTCCAGTTCAAACTTCCAAAGCCCATATTCTTTCTCAAGATAGTCCGTGTCATTGAAATACTTGGAGCAGAATTCCTTGACATCTACCCTTGCGGCTCGGAGGCTGTCAGACTGCGCTCTGGCGGCAGCCGAAACCTTGGTCTTGACCCTGTACGGATTCATAGATCCGGTAGGATGAATCCTCGGCATGACCGACTTACTGCATTCAAGTGTGAATGTCAGGTCCTTGTCCAACCCCTTGAGCTCGTCCATAAACGAAGTCATGCTGACTATCACGCGAGGAGTCACCGTACACAGGACCTCGGCATTGGTCTTGCCCTTGAACACCTCTGGGAAAGACTTGTACATCACATCGGCGATGCCGCGAAGCTGCTCCTGACCTTTGTGTGTCAGTTCTCCGCCACGATGGGCGACAGACGGGTAAAATGCCTCGTAACGCGCCATAAGGTTCTCTCCGGCATCGGTCAGTTTTCCGGCCGAATGAGCGTTCATGAAAACCTTGCGGAGATTCTCATAAATGGGGTCACTGATCGCATACCTTGCGCCGTGACGGCCGATATGGCTGATATAAACCGGCTTGTAGCCTTTAGGGGCCGGAGTCAACTTCACGTCATCAAAACTGTACATGAAATATTCACCGCCGGTTCTGTTCGGATCGGCCATCATCTCGGCGTGCGTGTCATACTTGCGCACGACATTCTTCACCCCGTATTCAGTCTCAACAGCCGCCCTCTGCTCCGGAGTCGCCGGAACCTGGGCGAATGAATATGTCCCCGCGGCGAGCAGAGCGGCCACCGCAAGGACAATGTTATTCAGGATTATCTTTTTCATCTGCGCAAAGATATTCATTATTTTCCGTAAAGCAATTCCACATCAGCCTTAATGGCGGCAGGAGCGGACTCAGGGACGAACTTCCATGAACCGATGACTTTAGGGTTGCCTATGACAGCAGGATCCACGCTTCCGTTCTTCTTAAAGTACTGGTAAAGGATAGTCCTGAACTCCGGGCCACGGTAGACGATCCTGTCTTCGACAGACTTTGAGTCAGCAAGACCGGCAGCTTTCAAGAGACCGCCGGAGCCGACAGACCTGTAACTGGTTATCGCGGCGGTATATTCCTTGTCCATCTCGAATGCCCTACCATCCGCCATTCCGGTGATTGAGACTCTGGAGCCGTAAGGCTTTGTCACATCGACCGTGTAGTTGATTCCGGCGGCGGAGTCGAAGTTGGCCGGACTCTTGACAAGCTTCCAGGCCATCCCGCCAGTGGAATAGTCCTTGGACTGCTTGATCTTCAGGACATGACTGCCATCAGAAGGGTCAGACACAGTGTTGATCCAAGCATCGTAGCTGGCCTCAAGGTATTTCTTGACCTCGGCTCCGGTCAGTCTCAGCACAACCAGTTTGTTCTCGTAAGGATAAACCTTACGTATGTCCTGATAGCGGACCTCTCCGGCCGGGACTTTCCCGTCAATCAAAAGGGTCGCCGACAGGGAGATGTCAATCGGGTAGGCGCTGAAGGCAAGGGTATGCAGGAAGTTCATATAGTCACACTGCTTGTAGTAGAACTCCCTTGAAGCCAGATCTGTCTTGATCTCGCCGACAGTGCTCGTCATAAAATTGTGAACCTTGTCGTAGTCAGCCTGGAAGGCCTTCTCCATCGCGGTGTCATATTCATCGACCTTGATGGAAACCATTTTGGCGTCCAGCGCGCGGCTTACGACCTTTCCTCCTTTGACGACAAGTTTGATGTCGGTCACGCCGGCGTTCTGGCCGGCTCTGCCACAGTCAAGCACAACAACGCTGTCAGCGCTCATCACCTTGTTGGCGTGATCGTGGCCTGCGATGACAACGTCCACACCCCTCAGGCTCTGAAACAGGTCAAGCCCCTGCTTCTCCGGGTTCTGTCCGTCACCTTTTCCCATCGCAGTGTGGGCGACTACAATCACGACCTGAGGCTTCTCCTTGGAACGAACCTTGTCAACATCCTCCTGAACCAGAGGCAGAAGCGACTCGAAGTGAAGTCCGGAGACGCTGCTTCCGTCCATCAGCGAGGCATTGTCAGCGTTGGTGTAACCAAGGACAGCGACCTTGACTCCTCCTTTCTTTATTATCGAATATGCCGGGAAATATGGCTTGCCGTTCTTATCGGAAAAGGCGTTGCCGGCCAGAAACGGGATGCCTTCCTTTTTCATTTCCTTGGCGACACGGTCATAGACTCGGTGACCGGCCTCAAAATCGGAATGGCCAGCGACGACAGCGTCATAGCCCATGTAGGAAACCAGTCTCGGATAGAGATGGGCGGCTGTCGTGTCAACGTAGTTGTAGTAGAACGGGGCTCCGTTGCCAAAGAAGTTGTCTCCGGCATCGACAAGGATGACATTGTCAGTGCCTTTCTCGGCGCGGATTCCGTTCACGAACGAGCTCTGAGCCATCAGGGAGCCTCTGGCGCGGCCTCCGTCCTCTATGGGTCTGGCGAACCAGTAGCCGTGACCGTCGCCGGTGGAGACCACCGAAAGATTGTACTCTCCGTCCTTCAAGGTGGAGCAGGCCGAAATGGCCAGCGCGGCAATAGCCGCTACGATTGATTTTATCTTCATCTATCTTATGAATATGTTTGTGTGTTCTGGTCGCTGAGCCAGCCGAGGCGACATTGCGACTTTGGCCGTCGCTTCGACAAACTCAGCGACCGAGAGGTTGGAAAGTCTGTCGAACCACGGCGACCGGTAATTCTATTTCTGGTTCTGAAGAGCCGCGTTGACACGGGCAAGAAGGTACTCGTAGTGAGCCCTGTCCTCGGACGGAGCGGGGGATTTGCGGGAAGCGGCCAAAGCCTTGACCTTGTTCAAGAACACGATCCGGCACCCGTCACTCTCATCAATAGTCTGGACACTCACGCTTTTCTGGTAAGGGGCTTTGCCCTCGCCAAGGTAGACATCATCGTAACCACACCACATAGGCTCGGCGGCATATTCATCATCAATGGAATCCTTCTCAGCCCAAGATTTGGAAAGCAGCGACTTGACATCCTTGGCTGAAGTCGTCAGGACTTCCCTCTGGAGAGTCTTTTCCTCTGATGTCAGCTTGCGGCCGGCGATCGAGGAGGCGAACAGCTCGCTGAAAAGGTCATCGTAATATTCCTTGACAGTGTAAGGTTTGCTGTTGCCAGGAACCACGGATGCCAGAATGACATTTGCCGGGACGGTGGAGGCCAGCGCCTTCGCCACCTGAGCGCAGATCTTATTGGACTGTGGGGATGCCAAAGGCAGGTTCGATGTCACGTCGGCGTTGTTGATCCACGAGGATGAACGGAGCTCGCCGATCACCCATTTCAGGGAAGCCTTCTGGACCTTTTTGGAAACAGGGACAGATGGTTTGACAGCAGAACCATCCTTGACGTTGTTCAAGTATATTCCTCCGACCTGGGCCATCACGTTGTTGATGTAGCGGTAATACTGATTCGTCAATTGGATGTAGAGATCATTCCTGTGAGAGAAATCGCAGTCATCTTCACCGACCCATTCGTTCATCTTTGGAAGTATGTACTTGAGGTTCTTGATGCCGTAGTCGCTGGACCTGATCGGATCGTCGCCCAAATCCTCTGTCCTTGCGCTCGGATCGTAGGCGCCATAGCTATTTGAAGTGGTAACCTGCTGGGCTCCATAGCGATAAAGCGGATCACCGGCTTTCTCGTCGATGATCTTCTCCGCGATGGAATATTCCTCCCAAATGTCCTTCGCACCGATCACCGGAGTATAGAGCCACTTGATGGCATATTCATCATAAACGCCGAGAGACGGCGGCACGAGCTTTACGCCCTTATCCTGAGGTTGGGCTACATAGTTGAAACGGGCATAGTCCATTATGGAAGGAGTCGTACCGTACTTGGCGGTAAAGGCAGCGTTTCTCAAAGAGTCAGTCGGATAAGCCGAAGAAGCGCCCATGTTGTGCATAAGTCCCAGAGTATGACCTATTTCATGAGAAATCACATAAACAAGCGACTCGTCGATGATATCCTGCGGCATCTTGACGGCACGGACCTTCTCGTCCACCTGCGAGGTCTGCACGAAACGCCAGTTGTTGATGAGCTTGATCACATCATTGTAGACCAGCACCGAAGCGTTCAGGATCTCACCTGTGACAGGATCCACCCAGGACGGACCCATCGCGTTCATCGTGGCGTCAGGGACGTACCTGATGCATGAATATTTCAGATTGTCAGGATCGAACTGCGGATCCCCTTCGGCAGTCGGGAAGTCACGCACCTGCATCACGTCCTTCAGGCCGATCGCCTCGAAGGCATGATTCCACGCAAGGACGCCTTTCTTGATAGGAGCCTTCCATGCCTCCGGGAAGGAGTTGTCCACGTACCAGACAATCGGATTCTTCACCGTGACTTTCTGGCCTTTCTGCCAATCTGTCGTGTCAGAGAGTTCAAGTCTCCAGCGGGAAGCCAGCACATAGCCTTTGAACCCGTCCTCGGCGGAAGACAGATTGTACTTCACACTACCCTCTCCCGGACCTACCGGGAACACTCCGATCCTCGAATCCTGCACACGTGCCGGCATCGGATTCTCCGGAAGCAGCAGGAACGAGACCGTGTAGGCCATCGAGCCGGAACCGACCTTGCCTTTAAGCATAAGGAAAGTCTTTGTGAAATCCACATTGGAATGCACTTTGACGGAAGCGTTGTCGCTGAATGCTTTGAGGTCGCTGAACCAGGTGGCTTTTTCATCCGCTGCCTTTGTGAGGGAAAAGTCCTTTCCCTTAGGAGCCAACGAATTGATGAGCGGGGTCACTTCGAAAATCACCTCCGAGCTGTCCTTGTTGGTGGCCTGTACGGCTATTCTTCTCAACACCTTGGGAATATAGTTGCGCTCAAGAGCGGTCCGCATCCCGGGATCGGAACTTGTGGCGTTGGTTCCCGGAACCGTCAGCACCACGAGACTGTCTTTAAGGTCAATCTGGAAGTATGTCGGCTTGGCATACTTGTAGCCCACATTCAGGTAAGACGGGTTGCTTGTCGCTGTGATCGTGCTTCCCACAAGCATCCTGCGTCCCATCATATTCCTTGGAAATCCCATGTAGATTTTGTCCTTGGACGTGCGGTAAAGGTTGAATGTGCCTCCGCAAGCCGAATCAGCGACCTCCTTCATCAGTTTCTGGTAAGGTGTCTGCTTCTTCTTCGGGGTTGGCTTCGGTGCCGCCACTGCCTCCGTCTGGACTTTTTTCTTCTTCTTTTTCTTAAACGGAAACGCTGCCGCGTCTGTGGACGGAACCAACAGCGCGGCGGCGATCAAAGCGAGGATAATGCTCCTTTTTGTCATGATTATATTTAAATTGTTATTGATTATCAGTTTAGTTCACCCGGTACTTGTAAAGAACCGAGACAGGATCCCAAAATATGCCCTCGTAGGATTTCACGAGGGAGCCATCCGAAAAACTGTAAACGTACAGGCTGCCTTTCTTCTCTCCTGACCGGGATGGATTGTAGGTCGCTACATAAAGCAGATCCTCCCCGCTGTCTCCCTTGTCCTTGCCCAGAAAGTTGGTGGCGATGTCACGGATCTGTTCACCGGCAGGCAGGGTGATCGCCGGCTTTGAGACCGGAGCGCTGATCAACGACCAACGGTAAACAGCATTGTCGTAAACGTAGTACACGTCAGAGGAATGCTTGGTGTTAAGGAATTTGCAGTTGCTGTCCATCTTCAGGTCATCTGTCGTGAATGTGACATCCTTACCCCAAGTCTTTAAGGCTCCGGAACCGCCTATTCCATCGGTATTCCTGATGACATATTCCTTAGGATTCGTCTTGCTTCTGAACAGGACATAGAGGGAGTTGGTCTTTGCTGTGCGAAGAGTCGCCATATTCACAACCTCATAGCCGTCCAGTGTGTAGTAGATAGTTCCGGCGTAAGCGCTCCTTCTGACAGCGAGGCTGTCCGAATTGCGGAAATATGTCGAACGGACGGTCGCGTTGCTTGAAGCCTTGCGTGAGACACCCCCGAATATGCCGGTCATCGGTTTGATGTCAACCATATC
Organism: Bacteroidales bacterium UBA1077; assembly: GCA_002314195.1. Taxonomy (GTDB): domain Bacteria; phylum Bacteroidota; class Bacteroidia; order Bacteroidales; family UBA932; genus Cryptobacteroides. The sequence goes on from DCCQ01000097.1 coordinate 9,524, forward strand.
GGTGTAGTTTCCGAGCAGCATATCGTAGCGGTAGACGTGCGAGTTCTCGCCGAGGATGAACGCCGCGAATCCTGACGACGAAGCCAATTCGCCGCCGAAAGCCTTGAACTGTGAGCCTGCGGAAAGCATACTCGACTTCTTGAACAGCTGGAAGGTCTTGGCTTCCATATGCCATATCGTGCCGTTCTCATCGTTGGTGGCGATCAGCAGGCCTGAATAGTCCAGCTTCTTGACCGTGGCGTTTGACATAAACAACTGTGCGCCATTCCGCAGGGACTGTCCAGGGTTGATGGACGAGAACACATCAGGGGACACTTCTTGTTTTCCGGCAGCGGCCTCCTCTGAAGTCAACGTCTTGATGAATGTCAGGTGGCCGTCTCCGGATTCACCGTTGCTCAGGATGGTGACACCCTCGTCATAGCCAGAGTTCACGTTCAGGGTGAAGTACTTGTACTGTATGCTTTCTCCGTTGTCAGCCCTGAGCCTCAGGATAAATGTTCCCAGTTTGGTGAAGGTGTAGTCGATCGTCGGAGTTGTTGAGACCTTTTCGATCGTTCCGGTCTTGAAGATGTGGTCCGCGACCGTCTTGCCGTCAGCCGGCTGGCCGTAGGACCACTCGTAGGAAACCTCACGGTCACTCGTGACGGTGAGCCCATCGTATTTCAGTTCCACGCCAAGGTCAGCGTTGATCGTGTCGGAAGCCGCCTTGAGATCGATCGGCGCAAGGTCTATCGTGTCTCCCTCGTCGATCTTCCAGCAGGAGGACACCGCCACGGTGAGCAGCGCCGCCGCTGACAATAATATGAATATTCTCTTCATCTCTTTATTCTCTGATTAATCAAGGAAACCATATGTGCCGCTGCGGGGATCACCCCAGCCAACGCGGTTGTTTTTGTTGACTTTGTCGGTGCCCATCACCTCAAAATGAGGATCGTCAGGATGCTCGGCATAGTACTTCTCATAGTATTCGTACAAAGGGCAGAACACTAAACTTGCCCAAGCCGACATGTAGTTCTTCCGCCAGAATCTATTCATTTTGTAGTTATCCGAGCTTGGCTCTGCGTCAAGGTTCTCTCCGTAGTGAGCGACACAATATTCATAGAAAACAGGATTGGTCTCGGATGTCTTGTGGAAAAGATCGAGAAGCTTCCTGAACTTGTCAGGATAAAAGTTGCCGAGGTCATAGTCCCACCCAGGTTCGGATTTTGTGTCCGGCTTCCACCAAGACGGACAAGCCGGGTCGCCATCATTGACATAGACCTGGAAATCCGGTGTCCTGATGCTTTGCGAGCTTGAGCTGTCAGCAGGAAGCGGCTCGAAATTCTCGAACGGAACGAGTCTGAGAAGAACACGCACGTATGCTCCTTCCTTCATTTCCGGCTGACGTTTAAGCTTCACGGAAACCTTAGTGGAAGTGGCTCCGGCCGGGAGCACGCAGTCTCCCACCTCGAAATCAACGCCTTCCCTTGCAGAGACTACCGGATAGGTGACGCCGCCGAACGCGATTGTGTCGCCCTCATCACTTGGGACACACTCAAGTTTGAACCGCCTGTCTTGATCTGACACCGTGCCCATGATATAGACAGGAGCCTCAACGCCAATCTCATCATCAGCCAAAAGGGCGAAGGACTTGATCAGAACCTGCTGCCTGTCCTGAAAATATATGTGATCTTTCTGGTCGGTGTCGTACATTATCCACGTCCCGTTGCAGGATGTGAGTAAAAGCAGAACCGAAATGAACGGATATATCAATCTTTTCATATTCATTTAATTGTTAACATTTTTCCTGGCCTCGAGTTCCTCGTCCGGAACAGTCAGAGTGTAGGTGGACGCAAGGTCGCCGTGAAGGATCTTGCCGGACACTGTCGTTATGTCTTTCTTTTCCTTCTTCATGTCCATCCATGTAATCCCCTCGCAATAAAACTCTCTTTGACGTTCCTCGAAGAGCAGATCTCTGGTCAGAGCGGTCCCGGTCTCCTCAAGGGTCTCGCGGCCTCTGGATTTCAGGACCTTGTCGAAATATTCCACAGCCTTGGCCTGATCCTTTTCAATGTTGGCCTCGGCGACAATGTAGTACATCTCTGGAAGCCTGAGGATGTCATAGCCAAGGATGGATTTTCCGCTGTAGGAATTGTCCCCGGAGATGAAGCTGTTGTTCACAAGCTTGCGGCACAATGATGATGAGACATCGAACCATGCCGACAACCTGTAGTCGGTCGCCGCACCGCTGTTCTTTTCGTAGACCGAGGAATAACCTGGTGCGATGACAAGTGAGGACGACGCTCCGGAGCCATTGATGTTCAGTTTCTTCATCATCGAGCTCTCATCATTGATGAAAAGTCCGAAAATCGTCTCGTTCAAGTCCAAGGTGCCGTTGTCAGGTTGCACGAAGGCACTGACAGGACGGAAAGAGAACTTGCCGCTTCCGATCACCTTCTCGGCATAGGCAGCCGCGTTGTCCATGTCATTCATGCTCCAATAGACCCTCGCGATCAAGGCCTGAGCGGCGTAAAGGTTGATGTGCGCGATCCTGGCATCGGTGAAAGCCAATGCCGTGTTGCTCCTCTCGGCAGGAACAAGAGTTTCATCCTCAGCGAGATATTCCTCAGCCCTCTTCAAATCTACAAGAATATTCCGGCACACCTCGTCATAGGAAAGGAGCGGAGAGATGTCGAATGAATATTTCGTCACGTAAGGAATTGTGGTCTTCTTCTCGCTGTCGGAAGCCCAGTACGGAGGGCCGAACAGCTTGAGGACTTCGTAGTGGACGAAAGCCCTGAGAGCCAACGCCTCACCAAGATAAAGACGGGAATGCTTGTAGGTGTCGGCATCGTCCTCAGCGTGCTCCACGATGTTGTTGATGTGGTTGATCGCCTCGTATGCATCTTTCCAGATTTCCTTCTTGGTGGAAGTCGAGCCGCTGGAGGTCATCTCGCCCTCGGCCAGTTCGGCGTACTTGTAGTCCGAAGTGGTGAAGTTCTGGCTCATAACCTCCGGAAGAAGAATCAGATGCTGTCCGTAAAGGTTGGTGCCGGTCAGCTCGCTATAGACTCCATAGAGCGCGTCCTCATATTCCTCAGCCGTCTCAAACATATTGATTTTCTCGCCTTTAGGGTGCACGTCAAGGAATTTGTCACACCCTGTCGCAAGAACGGCGGCAATTATTGTCGTGAATATTATCTTGTTTTTCATTGTCATTCCTCCTTTTTAGAATGTAGGGCGGAAAATCAGGTTGATTCCGCGGCAGTACGGATAGCTGGTTCCCCTCTCGAACTTGACGGTCGAGATGTGGGCGATGTCGGAAAGTCCGAATCCCACGGCCAGTTTGCGGAGGCCGAGCCTCGTGATCGCCTTGGGAGCGAAGTCGTACATGACCTGAATGCTGGAGATGTACAATTCGTTACGCTTCTCGACGAACCTCTCCGAGTACATCGAGGTGCTTGTGGACGTGCCGATTCCGAGGAAACGGGTGTGGTCGCCCGGCTGCTTCCACCTGTCAGTGAACACACGGCGGTCAACGTTATATTCAGCGTCGATGTTCTCAACCTTGTTCTGGAGCGTGGAGTTGTAGTAGTCGGCTCCGAAGGTGTAGGAAGTCGCGATGCTGACGGAGAAGCCCTTGTACCTGACGGTGTTCATCCACGAACCTTGCAGGATCGGGTTGGTGTTGCCGACAGCGACCCTCTCGTCCTTGTCATAGTGGTAGGTATATTCACCATTCTTCTTTATGAATATCTCCTTTCCGGTGGCAGGGTCGATTCCGGCGGAACGCATCGCGAATATGTCGTACTGAGAGCCGCCCTCCTGAAGGAGGATGTTCGGCTTGGAGCTGTCGTAAGGGTTGGTGATGTCGTCCTTGATGTCATCCGAGATCTTCTGGATCTTGTCCATCACGTGTCCACCGGTAAGGGTCATACTCCAGAACAAATCCTTGGTTCTGATGATCTGTCCGGAAACCGAGAGGTCAAGACCCTTGTTGTTCATCTGGCCGAAGTTCACGTTCATCGAGCTTGTTCCGACGGAAGGCGGAAGGGTCACAGGCATCAACATATCGTAGGTCGTGTTCGAGTAGAAGTCGAAGGACAGGTTGAACCTGTTGTCCAGAAAGGCTGCCGTGATTCCGAAGTTGTTGTTGAATGTCCTCTGCCATTTGAGGTCAGGATTGCCCATCTGCTTAGGCAGCGCGCCGATACCGGAGACATACTGGTACTTTGAGTCATACTGATAGACGGTACGTGCCTGATAGTAGTCGAAGGAGACGCTGCCGGTGTAACCCATTGAATATCTGAAGGTCAGAGTGTTGACCCAAGGCAGATTGTCTTTGATGAATTTCTCGTTGTGCAGATGCCAGCCGGCTCCGAACGCCCAGAAAGGGGCGAAACTGTTGCGAGAGCCAAATTTGGAGGAACCAGAGGCTCTGTAGGATCCGTCCACGAAATACCTGTTCCAAAGGCTGAAGTTGGCGTTGGCGAACACACCGACTCCTGTGGAGACCTTGTCTGAGCCTGACGGATGACCGGTAGGATAACTAAGTGCGAACGACAGGTCCGAGAGTTCATCCTTGATGAAACCTGTGGCGATGAACGAGGCGTTCTGTTTCCGACCATACTGAATATTGCTACCAGCACTTATGCGGAACATAGAGCCCTTGGTGTCAAGAGACCTACCGTAGTTGATGACAATCTTGCCGTCGGTAGATAGACCGTTCCCGGTCGCGAGACTGTAGCGTCCCTTGTCCGCCAACTTGCTGTTCTCGTACTTTGCCATGTCAGGAGACTCGTAGGTGTCAGCCTTGCTCCACGACAGTCCAAGATTGGCCTGCCCCGTCACATAAAGATCCTTGGTGATGTTCCATCTTCCTGACAGAGAGTTGGTCCAAGACTGGGTCTGTGATTTGCTGAAACTTGAGAGAGTCGCCTCGTAAAGAGGGTTGGAGATCTTCGTCCCTGAGGTACTGAACGGATTGAAAGTGTAGTACTTGTAATATTCTCCGTCCTCGTCCGTCATCGGTAGGTATGGATTCATTCTGGAGTACTGGGAGTAACTTCCATAAGGAGAATCCACACTTCTGTTCAGCGAGAAGCTGTTCTTGTAGGACAAGGTCAGCTTGTTGCGGAGATGGTAGTTGATGCTGAAATTCAGTCCAAGATTCCTTCTGTTGTCCCCTTTCATGACTCCATAAGTGTCTCCGAAATTGGCGTTCGCCCGGAACTCCAGTTTCTCACCCCTCGAACTTAGGGCCAGGGAATGCGTGTGGCTGAACGGCACCCGAAGCGGCGCGTGGAGCCAGTCCGGATTCACGCCCTTGCGCACGAGCTGGAGTTTGTAGTCGTAGGCCTCGTCCATCGAGCCGTCGGCGTTGTCATACTTGCCGGCAAGCCTCTCGACCTCAAGTTTCTCCGCAGGACTGCAAAGATTGAACGAACTGAGGTCCGGCACGCTGAAACGGGGCACGAAATTGTAGCTCATCCTGAGTTTTCCCTCTTCGGAGCGCTTCCTTTCAACTACAATGACACCATTGGCACCTTTCTCACCATAGAGAATGGTCGCCGAGGCATCCTTGAGCACATCGATTCGCTCGATGTCAAACATATCCAGATCGTAGAGTTCCTGAATGCTGATCTCGACTCCGTCCAGCACGATGAGAGGGTTGTTGACACCCTCTTCGCTCTCGTTGGTGATGAGCGTGTTGGCTCCACGGATGAGGATAGAAGGCACGGCATTCGGATTCGATCCCGCCGCATTGTTCTCCACCAGCACCATACCTGGAGTCAGAGACGCAAGGCTCTGCATCAGGTTGGTCGATGACACGGCCACCAATTGGTCACCGCTGATCGTTGTGGCCGCTCCTGTGAACGTTTCCTTAGTCTGAGTGTAAAAGCCGTTGACAACAACAGCGTCCAGACTGGAAGTCTTCAGCTGCACGTTCAACCTCGTAGAGGTGCTGACATTGTACTCCTTCGACTCTGTTCCAATGAATGAATATATCAGGATGTCTGATTTGCCCGGACTGCGCTGAAATGTCAGTGAATAATTTCCGTCCGCATCGGCGGATGTTCCTATCGAGGTTCCCTTCACGAGCACGTTGGCTCCGGGAAGTGGCTCGTCATGGTCGTCAGTGATCCGTCCCTTAATGGTGATTCTTGGATTGGCCGGTGCGCCAGACACGCCCTTACCCTGACTGTTCTGGGCAAAGGCGGTGTCGGTAAAACCGGTAACCGACAGAAGAATGCATAAGGACAGAACCAAAGACTTGACCCAAAGACACCTTGTCTTCGAAGATCTGTCTGATTCCATAAGCATTGATAAATGAATAATTATTTGTTAAACTTCGTTCAAGTGCAAAGTTATGCAAATATTTATTCAAATGCAATCAGACCGCATCCCTATTTGTTGGTATTTTAGCAAGAATATTATACCCTAAAATCGCTATTTGCCGTAACGGGAAAGGATAGGATCGTAGGCATCAATCCGGCGGTCGCGGAGGAACGGCCAGCCACGGCGGACATATTCAGTGCGGTCAATGTCGATGTCAACGACCTTCACTCCTTCCTCCTCTGTGCTGAATTGGGCAAGGATCTCTCCCTGCGGACCCGTGGCAAATGAATATCCCCAGAAATCAAGTCCTATGGTGTTGCCGGAAGGGTCGTCCTCATGGCCTACACGATTAACGGTGATGACAGGCAGACCATTAGCGACGGAATGTCCTCTCTGAACCAATTGCCATGCCTGTCTCTGTGTCTGCTGCTCCTCCTTGGAATCCGTGCCGACTCCGCCGATCGCCGTAGGGTAGATCAGCAGCTGAGCCCCGTTCAGTGCCATAAGCCTCGCTGCCTCCGGGTACCACTGATCCCAGCAGACAAGCACGCCGAGAGTGCCCACAGAAGTCTGTATCGGTCTGAATCCCAGATCTCCAGGAGTGAAATAAAATTTCTCGTAGAAGCAAGGGTCATCAGGAATATGCATCTTGCGGTACTTGCCGGCGATGCTTCCGTCCTTCTCGATCACGACGGCTGTGTTGTGGTACAGCCCCGGAGCCCGTTTCTCGAAAAGCGAGAGCACAAGCACGATTCCAAGCCTCTTGGCAAGATCTCCGAAATATTCTGTGGAAGGCCCTGGAATCGTCTCTGCAAGGTCGCAGAGAGACGCATCCTCGGTCTGACAGAAGTACACAGAATTGTGAAGCTCCTGAAGCACAACCAGTTTCGCGCCTTTAGCCGCGCATTCGCAGATGTTCTCCGTAAGTTTGGCGATGTTCGCCTTTATGTCTGTAGTACAGCTCTGCTGCACCATTCCGACTTTCAAGATATTCATAATGACATTCACTTATTATATTCCTTTTTTTCCTGATACTCCGTAGGGGTCATTCCCACGACCTTCTTAAAGTGGTGATAGAAGTTCTGCGATGTCCCGAAGCCAAGTTTGGCGGCGAGAGCGTTCATCGAGACATCAGGAGTGGTACGGATGATTCTTTTCGCATCCTCTATCCTGAGATTGGCCCTCCACACACGGAAATCCTGCGCGACCACATTCTGGAAATACCAACGGAAGAAACGCGGATCCGTCCCGCTTCGGGCGATTATCCAGTTGCGGTCGTGCTCCGGTTCCAGATAATCCTTGTTGGCGACATATTCCTCCAGCGTTTCGGCCAGCCGTCTTTTCAGTTCATCCTTGCCGGCATCGGAGTCCTCGGCAAAGTCCTCCGGTGAGGCTGAAAGCGCCGCGGTCCTGGCTGTCTCGTCTTCCTCGGACGGGGCGGAGACGGCTGGTAGATAGTAATTGAGTTTTATCACGTAATTGATAAAGCGGCTGGCGAACCAAACATAGAACATAATGTAGGCGCACATAAAAGCGCTGTAGGCCCTTTCCGGCAACAAAAGCGACACCAAGGCGCTGATTCCGACCGTCAACGCGGCATAGAAACTGTTTCTGGCCCAGATCAGATGTTGCTTCCGCTCATCGTCGTAATAGTCCGTAACCTGTTCGACATACCGGTCGTAGCATCGTCTGAAAAGAAGAATGTAGAGGATCATCTGGACAATCACTCCTGCCACAGCCACGCAGGTGATGTACGGTGACGCTGCCAGAGAATCCAAAATCAAAAAAGCCGCAGAGCATACCGCCACTACGAGGACATTGCACGCCAGACGTTTCCTTGTGACGAAACGCGGCTGTATCATTGTGAGCAGGGTGAATGTGAACAGCATGGACTGGATAGAGGCCGAGACTATCGTGGCGGCGGTCTTGTCCTCGGCATCGTTCGCTCCGGACATATTCAGCCAATCCGGGACGGACAGCAGAAAATAACTTGCCGCCAGTATCACCCTGGCCATTCGGATCTTGAAACTGTCCTCACCAGGTTCGATACGCACAAGGCACAGCACAACCCCAAGCGTTGTGACTGCTATTCCAGAAACGAAAGAAAGGAATATGTACGGATCCCAATGCATTGCTGCCAATCGTAAAGTCAGCAAAAGTAGCAAAAATATTCCGATGTCCAGAGAAATTTATTACATTTGATGAACATAAACGGACTTGCTATGGACACGATTCATCAGAGATTTCCCCAGTACGATGAGGCTGGACAGGCTCTCATCGACAAAGCGTACGCTATTGCCGCGGCGGCTTTGGCGGACGAGACACGTGGCAACGGCCATCCATTCATCGAGCATCCGATCAACGTGGCTCTGATCGCGGCGGACGAGATCGGTCTGCCGGCGGACTGTGTGGCGGCGGTGTTCCTTCATGAAGCAACCAGAAAACATCCGGAGATTGATTTACGGTCAGGTGGTTTCCCGGAGGATGTCTACAAGATGGTGGAGGGACTGAACAAGATTGCCACGATCAAGCCAAAGGACACACGGTTGGAGGCCGAGAGCTACAAGAAGCTGATTGTCCAGTACTCGACGGATCCGCGCGTGACCGTGCTCAAGATCGCCGACAGGCTGGAGGTCATGAGGCATCTTGAGATGTTCCCGAAGGCCTCCAGGGAAAAGAAGATCCTGGAGACTCTGATGCTGTACATTCCTCTGGCTCATCAGCTTGGACTCTACAACATCAAAAGCGAGATGGAGGACATCTACTTCCGCTTCGCCGAGCCGGAACAGTACCGGGCCATCACCAACAAGCTGAAGGCCACGGAAAGAGACCGCATCAGGCTGACCGAGGAGTTCATCGAACCGCTCAAGAAGACCCTGTCCGACGCCGGAATCCACTATAAGTTGAAGATCAGGACAAAGACCGCATTCTCTATCTGGCGGAAGATGCAGAAGCAGAAAGTGCCGTTCGAGGGGGTTTATGATGTCTTCGCCATCCGTTTCATCATCGACTGCGAGCCTGACGCCAAGACGGAAAAAGACCTCTGCTGGAAAGTGTATTCCTACGTGACTGAGGAATATGAAGCCGACACGAAGCGTCTGCGTGACTGGGTGACGAACCCTAAGCCGAACGGCTACGAGTCCCTGCACATCACGGTCAAGAACAAGAGCGGGGCCTACATTGAAGTCCAGATAAGGACCAAGAGGATGGATGACGAGGCGGAGAACGGACAGGCCTCGCACTGGTCCTACAAAGGCATCAAGCACGAGGCTCAGCTGGACAAATGGCTGACATCCGTGCGCTACGCCCTTGAGCATCCGCACGAAGGCAGTCCGGACGAGCTTCCGCAGCCACCTTCCAAGGAGATATTCGTGTTCACCCCGTCGGGAGAGTTGAGAATTCTGCCTGCCGGAGCCACGGTACTGGACTTCGCCTTTAATATTCATTCAGGACTCGGGGTGCGCTGCGCCGGCGGTCGCATCAACGGCAAGGCGGTGTCAATCAGGGAGAAACTCAAGACTGGGGATGTGGTAGACATAATGTCCGGCAAGAACCAGAAACCGTCCTCCGACTGGCTGAACTTCGTCGTGACCTCCAAAGCCCGCAACCGCATCAAGCAGGAACTCAATGAGGAGGAATATAAAAAAGCCGCACAGGGAAAGGAACTTCTGGGCCGGCGGTTGAAAAACTGGAAGATGGAGCTTCCGGACGAGATTCTCGCCGAACTGTTGAAGAAGCTCAAATACGCCACACTCAACTCGTTCTACGCCGCAATCGCTGACGGGGAGGTTGATGTCAACGATGTCAAGAACTACATTCTGGACAGGGATCGGATAGCGGCGGAAGCCATCGAGGCCGCGAAAGAGGCTGAAGCGGAAAGGATTGAGACCAGGTCAGCAGAATGGGGCAACCGTAATTCCTCCGATGACATCCTCGTACTCAACGCACGGGATCTCAAGGGATTGGATTACAAGATGTCCAAGTGCTGCCATCCGGTGTTCGGGGATGATGTGTTCGGATTCGTGACAAGGACCGAGGGCATCAAGATTCACAGGATCTCCTGCCCGAACGCGGCGCGGCTCATAAGCGCCTACCCATATAGAATCCAGAAAGTGAAGTGGGCGGACTCCCCTGCCGGAGGAAGTTTCCAGAGCTCGCTGAAGATCATCGCTGACATGGAGTCATCGGTCATCGGTCAGATCACCGAGATCGTGAACACATTCAAAGCCTCTCTCAGGACGTTCAACGTCAATGAGAACCGCCGGAGCGGCACCTACGAGATCACGATGAGGATCTCCGTGCCGTCCAACACTGAACTTGACAAGGTGATCTCGCAGATAAAGACGCTCAAGCACGTCACCAAAGTCAACAGGGTTTAGCTTGGTCACTTCGACAAGCTCAGTGACCGAAAATAGTACAGGCTCAGCAGCCGAATCCACTGGTCGCTGAGCCTGTCGAAGCGACTTTATGTCCTATTCCTCAACTGTAAGGGCCAGACGGACGGTGCTGTGCATTTCGTATTCATGACCCGGTGATTTATGATCACGGAAATAGACGCTGATGAAGTCAGTGTCAGCTCTATCCGTACTCTCGCGGCTTCTGACGACCTTTTCCTCTCCGCTCTCCGGGCCGACAGGATCAGTCTGAGTCGCTGCACTATACGAAGCGTACCAGTCCGAGCACCATTCAGGACAATTGCCAGACATATCATAAAGGCCAAGCTCATTCGGCTTCTTTTGCCTGACAGAATGAGGCCTGGCACCGGAATTAGAAGCGTACCAAGCCACCTCATCCGCATCATAACTTCCAGAAAAGAAGAAGTCTTCACTCTTTATTCCTCCTCTGGCCGCGAACTCCCACTCCGCCTCGGTCGGGAAACGGAACTCCTCACCTGTGAGGTCATTGAGTCTTTCAATGAACGCCTCGCTCTCATTCCACGACATCGCACAAGCGGGCATATCATCTCCAGATATTCCATCTTCCATCCATCTCGTCGTCACGTTGTCATCACCCATAACGGTTCTGTACAGTTTCTGTGTCAGTTCGGTCTCGGCGATCCAATAGTCTTTGGTAATGGTTACCTTGTGCTGTGGTTTCGCATTGTCCAAGGCACTGGAGAAATAACTTGGGGCTCCCATATCAAAAGAACCAGCCCGAACCTTGACCATCCTGAACGAGGTGTTATCCACCCAGAACGTCTTCACATCCTGGTCAAGATTCGCCGGCACAAGAGTATAACAGCCAAGCAGAATTAAACGGCCATCCAGGCTTACGGTGACTTCCAATTTCGCGCCCAACCTTCCGGCAAAGAAAGCGTCTTCTAACGAAGCGGCCGACAATGTCAAGGAAAAACCGCCAGAGTAATAATCCGCGTCAAGCACTGTAACTTTTTCTATGTCACCAGCTTCGTCCTCATCGTCACCGTAATCGATGGTATAGTGTGCAAGGGCGTCCTCAATGTACAGATGGCCTTTAAGGCTTTCCTGGCAGGAAGTGGAAAAGAAAACATCAAAGTTCTCGGTAACATATTTGCCATCCTTCAATCTGTAAGGGACTCTTATAAGTCCATCGGTATATATCGGTTCGTGAATGATGGAGACAAGAGCCAAATCGATCTCATCCTTTGTGTAATAGTTCTTCAAGATCTTGTCAATATATTCCTTGATTCCATTGATTTTGACCTCAAGGTCGTTGACCGCATCCTGAAGTGCCTTTAAGCTTTCGCCGGTGATGTCCTCGATGGCCGCACTGACTTTTTCCTTAATGTTTGAATCAAGGTCATTCTCTATCTTGTCAATCCGGCTGGAAAGACTTTCCAAAGACTTCTGGACAGTCCCGACCGTACCTTGGATTTCAGCCACAGATTCCGCCAGTCCGGATATTGTCTTGTCGTAATTATCCTTGGTCCAATTCTTTATGTCTTCAGTCAGTTCTTGCTTCAGGGCGCTTATCTTATTCTCAAGATCCACGTCCTTACTTTTCAAGTTTTCTATGGCCTGGTCAACTTTTTCTTGATTGGCCTCCATATCCTTCCTCAACGAATTCAGGCTGGCAATAAGCTCCTCGCTTCCACCTTTTGACAATCTCTCATTAATGGCATCAATAGCTGCCTGAAGGTCGGATGATTTCTTCTCAAGGGCTTCAATGTAGCCTTTCAGTTCCTTGTCGGTGTTGTCTAGGCTTGTCAAAGATGATTTCAGTTCTGTGATCTTAGTCTCCAAAGCCTTGCTTGTCTCGTCAAGACTACTGATGTCAGCATCGTAGTTGCTGCATGCGGAAGCCACGCAGACAAGTGCGGTGGCAATGATAAAACGAATGATTCTTCTCATATTGGATTTACTTGATTATTGCAGACATATCATTTTCTAATCAGGAGAAGCGAATTTAAGCAATCATAAGGTAAGCACAAATTTAATGGCTGGTAAATTTCATCAGCCAACGAAATTTACCAGTCAAAACACCTAATTTACCACTTTCCACATTCGGAGCAAAGCGACGCAAGGGGTCTGGGGAATACGGTCCCCAGCGCCCCACCGGGGCTGTCACAAAGTGACTGGGGGTTGAGAATATTTGAAGGTCTGGAAAG
>DCCQ01000097.1:22475-26430 GCA_002314195.1 Bacteroidales bacterium UBA1077
CTTTCCAGACCTTCAAATATTCTTGTAAAGCCCACATCTCGTCGCGGTAGCGGGCGGCCTCGCTGAAATCAAGATCGGCAGCAGACTTCTCCATCCTGCGCTTGTCCTCAGCGATGGTCTTCTGGATCTGTTCACGGCTCATGGAGCGGATGACCGGATCCTGAAGCACTGCGGCCAGATCAGCCTTGACAAAACCGTCGACGTAAGCCGTGTTCCCTTCCCTCTTAGAATCGTGTCCGAGTCCAACGGAGACCGTACCGCGGCCCAGATCACTTGGATTAGGAATATACGTTGGATTGGAAACTGAATCCGCTGCGCTGACCCTTCCGCTCGGGCCATTCTTGACACGAGGGTTGACAGCCTTCTCTGGCTCGCCATAAAGTTCAGACACAAGAATATTCCTTTTCACCTCAACCTGCTTAGGGGTAATGTGATGGAGTTTGTTATATTCAATCTGCTTCGTGCGGCGCCTGTTGGTCTCGCGGATGGTCTGTTCCATCGACTCGGTGACGGTGTCGGCGTACATTATCACAAGTCCGTTGACATTTCTGGCCGCGCGGCCCGCCGTCTGGGTCAAGGCTCTCCCGGAGCGCAGGAAGCCTTCTTTGTCGGCGTCAAGGATCGCCACAAGCGACACTATAGGAATATCCAACCCCTCGCGAAGGAGGTTGACTCCGACCAGCACGTCGAAGAGTCCGTTCTTGAAATCCTCGATGATCTCGACCCTCTCAGCCGTGTCCACATCGGAATGGATGTAGCGCACACGGATGTCGATCTTGTCCAGATAGTCGGTCAATTCCTCGGCCATTCTCTTGGTCAGGGTCGTGACGAGAACCCTCTCATCTTTCTCTGCCCTCTTGCGTATCTCCTCAACAAGGTCATCCACCTGATTCTTGGTAGGTCTGACTTCAATCGGAGGATCCAGCAGACCGGTAGGCCGCACAACCTGCTCTACCACAAGGCCGTTGGAGCGTTCTAGCTCGTAGTCCGACGGCGTGGCGCTGACATAGACCTTCTGGTCGGTTATGGAATTGAACTCGTCAAAGGTCAGAGGGCGGTTGTCAGAGGCAGCGGGAAGGCGGAAGCCATATTCAATGAGAACAGACTTGCGGGCATGGTCGCCGCCGTACATCGCCCTTATCTGCGGGATCGTGACGTGGCTCTCGTCGATGAATGTGATGAAATCTTTCGGGAAGTAATCAATGAGGCAGAACGGTCTTTGACCGGGCAGACGACCGTCCAGGTAGCGGGAATAGTTCTCGATTCCGGGGCAGTAGCCCATCTCCTTGATCATCTCTAGATCATTCTCGACCCGCTGCTGCAACCTCTTGGCCTCCAACCCTTTGCCAATCTCATTAAAATAGTCGATCTGTTTTTTGAGATCGTCCTGGATCATGCTGACGGCCTTGATGCTACGCTCCCTTGTGGTCACAAAATTAGTGGCAGGAAAGATCGGAACTTCATCCAGTGACTCAATGTGCGCTCCGGTCAGCGGATCAATCAGCGAAAGAGAATCCACTTCATCACCGAAGAACTCGACCCTGACGGCTTCATCAGAGCCTCCGAGGAACACATCGACTGTGTCTCCACGAACCCTGAACGTTCCTCTTTTGAAATCCACCTCCGTACGGCTGTAGTTGGCATCAACGAGATGATAAAGGAGCCTTGTCAGGCTGCGTTGTTCTCCTCGTTTCACCAGAATCGATTGGGCATGGAAGTCTTCCGGATTTCCGATACCATAAAGGCAGGACACACTGGAGACCACAATCACATCCCTTCTTCCTGACATCAGAGCCGACGCGGCGCTGAGGCGCAGCTTGTCGATCTGGTCATTGATGCTGAGGTCTTTCTCGATGTATGTGTCGGTGGTCGGAAGATAGGCCTCCGGCTGGTAGTAGTCGTAATAGGAGACGAAATATTCAACGGCATTGGACGGGAAGAAGCTTTTGAACTCCCCGTAAAGCTGCGCCGCCAACGTCTTGTTGTGGCTGAGAATCAGCGCCGGCCTTTGGAGTTTTTCTATGACATTGGCCATCGTGAAGGTCTTTCCCGACCCCGTCACCCCCAACAACGTCACATCCCCCACGCCCTGACTAAGCGCGTCACAAAGTCCCTCGATCGCCCCCGGCTGATCCCCCGACGGCTTGTATGGTGATTCCAAACGAAATTTCATGGCTTACCTCCTGCTCCTGTTCACAGTTCGCAAAAATAACAATATCTTTGCAGATAATAAACTACAATGAACATGAGACTGCCTGCTGAATGGGAGAGACAGAGCGGGGTGATGCTCACCTGGCCTGACGAGACGACACCTTGGTACGAACTGGAGAAGGTGCAGGAATGCTATGGACGGATCATCTCTGCGATACTGCGCTTCGAGAAGGTGCTGCTGGTGACTGCCGATGTAGAGGCCGCCACTGGCAGACTCGCTGAGCTGGGGGTGGACACTTCCGCGATCAGTTTTCATGAGTGTCCAATCAACGACACATGGGCGCGCGACCATTGCGGAATCGCTGTCTATGGCGACAAGGGAGAGAAGTACCTCTATGATTTTGTTTTCAACGGCTGGGGGCTCAAGTTCGCCTCCAACTTCGACAACGGAATCACCAAGAAGATATTCTTTGACAGGGCCTTCGCCGATGAGGTGATGTGCGTGGACATGCGTCCGTTCGTACTTGAAGGCGGCAGCATCGACACCGACGGGAACGGAACCCTGATGGCCACCTCGGAATGCCTTTGCAGCGACAACAGAAATGAATATCTCACCCAAGAGGAGATTGAAGGTGAACTCAAACAGGCGTTCGGTCTCAAACGAGTGCTTTGGGTGGACAGCGGCAGCCTTTCCGGTGACGACACCGACAGCCACATCGACATTCTGGCGCGCTTCTGCGATCCGGAGACCATCGCCTACCTAAAAAGCGACGACCCGGAAGACCCTGACTACAAGTCATTAATGAATATGGAAGCGCAGCTTCAGTCCTTCAAGACGCTTGACGGAAAGCCGTACAGACTCGTGCCGCTGCCGAAGCCGGAGCAGATGTTCCTTGACGATTATCCTCTCCCGGCATCCTACGCCAATTTCCTGATAATCAACGGAGCGGTTCTCGTGCCTGGCACAGGTTCGGAACTCGATGAGGTTGCACGCCAAAGGCTTCAGGAAGTGTTCCCGGACAGAGAGGTCATCATCATCGACTGCCGTCCGCTCCTTTCCGGCCACGGAGGCCTCCACTGCGTCACGATGCAGTTCCCGTCCGGTTGGCTGGAATAATCAGTATTCCTGTAATTCCTATATTAGGATAGGAGTGTGTCCGCAGGCCGGCAAGTACTTATCGAGAAGGTCGCTGACCTTGATTTTCACGAAGCAGCCCACCGTACCGTCCGTGCAGCAGTACCACTCGCCTTCCAGAACTTCCTTGTCAATCACAAAGGTGACTTCCTTGGCTGAATCCAGACAGGCGCTCAGAACGGTCGTCGCCCCGTGTTCCGTCCCGGCGATCTCAAGAAGCTTTTCAGCAGAGGCGAAAGACACCCTCGGAATCCCGAGAGCCTGACCGAAGTCCTTGGTCACGAACGGCTTGTCGTCACGGGTCACATAGAGGTAGAACTTGGTCTGCTGACGGTTGCAAAGGAATATGCTCTTGACTATCCTGCCACCTAGTCCGGCATTGATGTTCCGGCAGTCCTCCATCGTGATTCCTGGATCGGTGTCCACCCTCTCGAACGGGATTCCCAATTTGTCCAGAGTCTCGTACACTTTTTTCTGCAACGGAGTGGAGAACGTCTCCGGGGGCGTGCGCTTTATCTCACTGACGTAAAACATTTCTAATCAATAGTCATGTCGAACTGGTCGTAGGCCTCGGTCCTGTGAGCCAAGTGCTTGGTGCTTGGAGAGATGCCGAAGAGCGGGGAATATGTTTTAACCTTCACGGTCCTGCCGTCCGGCATGAACTCAAGG
>DCCQ01000104.1 GCA_002314195.1 Bacteroidales bacterium UBA1077
ATATATTAAGAGACACTAGTGAATAGGTAACAAACTAAATTTGAATCATAAATTATTTCGTTTGCGGTTTACGCCTTATTCAATAGACTATATGGCTCAATTAGAGAAACTTCAAGATAAATATAACGAACCATTTGAAATTGGTTGGTTTTATTCGAGAAATACTTCTCGTTTTCTTTATTGGTTATATTGCCATCCTAAGAGTTCGCTATGGAAATCATTTGAGGAGTTTGCCACAGACGGGAACTATTATGGATACAGTCAGCAAGAAGCGGTCAATTGGATATTAGAAGATATCGATCATTTATCTCTTGAGAAAATAGAAGAACCTTATTGGAAACAAATACCAGTAGAGAAGATAAAGCAGTATTTAAAGAAAAGATTAACAGCAATGGTCCAATCTAAACGTCGTTGACAATGTCAAGTCAACTCAAAACCATTCTACATAAATAATATCTAGAACAAATTATCAAAAATAAATAATTTGTTTTGGGTAATTCATATATTTACCTTATCTTTGCACCCAAGAAAAGCTGCACTCGGCAATTTGAAAGCAAGCTTTCATTGCACTCGTTTGCATTTTCTTTGCACTCAGAATTAGTTAATAAACTAGAAGATATGACGATTAACATCAATCCATTCATCGTGACAGGAAGAATACCTGCGGTCTATTTAGCGACCGAGTGGTCGAATCGAAAGTGCTGAGCCAAGCTTTGATCAGCCAAATGAACGTGGTCCTTACTTCCCCAAGAAGAATGGGGGAGACTTGCGACACAGAACTGATTCATCAGCTCATCAATGATTTCATCGCGGAAAACGATTATCGTATCCGTGAAATTCTCGCTTATATCTCCGAGCCACAAAAAGAAGTTCTCTATGCTGTCCATGACGAAAAGGAGGTGAAGAGCATCGTCTCTGCCGCATTCACCAAAAAGCATCGCTTGAAATCTCCGAGTGCCACCCAGTCTGCCGCAAAAAAATTGTTGGAGGATGACATCTTGACGAGAAAGGAGAAGGTGTATAGCATCGCCGACCCTCTGCTGGACTTATGGATAGATAAGCAGAAGATGAAATAATCATGGGAATTTTTCCCATGATTACTTCATCTCCTTGAAGTTCCCAGTCCTCCAACGTTCTCGTCTTGGTACTGAAGCTGATACCTATCTTATATAGTTTTCTGTGACATCCGTCTTGAAATGTTGCATCTGTCGAATCAGATAAGACGATGTACCCGAAGCATACCAATAATTGTCTATCATTCCTGAAGCAAAACAGCGTACCAAACTATATGGATTGAAGATATCCTCGCCATCTCCACAGAAATGATAACCATCATAGTTTTCCCTCAACAACTCCCTCATTCTGTCGAAAGACACATGATTTTTCTCAGCCAGTTTCTCTATATTCTCTTTCAAAACGGTATCCAACTCATTCTTCGAGATTCCACAGATGGCAGAGAACTCTGGATCCATACTGATATTGGTAAGGTTATTGATAGTGCTAAAGATGCTCAGTTGGGAGAACTTCGTGATACCCGTAATAAAGGCAAATCTCCAATATTCACCATATTCTTTGATTGGGGCGTAAAACTCCGGCATATTTGTTTTGTAAACATATCCAGTCTCAGTCGGCATACAGCTTCATCGTGTCCTGACGGGTGAATGCTAACTCCTTATAGAAGTCACGGAGATAAGCAGAAATCTCAGCCTTGTCGTCGGAAGAGACAAAGAGGTTGTCTCCCAACTGACGCTCCAAGGAAGTCAAGCCATCGGACAGCGACTCGATTTCGCCCTCATAGTCCCTGCCATCGTCAGGGTTTTTGCGAATGCGATGATACTTGATGTCCTCGGCGAGGGCATTCTTCATCTCCACGAGTTTGTCGGCAAAGGGAGCGAACAAGGCTCTTATCACGATATTGCGGATGGCATCCCTTTCCTCAGGCTCCTGCCAAAGACAATGATAGATAGGCAGGAGGTCGCATATCGCCACTTCCGCTCTATCTTGAATAAAGGCAGAGGTACGAAGCAAGCGAACGATGTTCTTCCATCGTCTATCACTCACGTAGATGTTCCTGCGCTCGGCAGCCTCGTCCACATTCACGGCTCTTAAGCTCTTGCGGATTGAAGAAATGGCATCGAGCACAGCCTCGCTCACTCCTATCCCACTGATTTGATTTGTCCATTCAGCATATTCCTCAGCAGATATTCTCAAATCTCCCACAGATTTCACAGACAACACAGATTTATCCTTTCCATTTTGAGAGAACATATTCAATTCCACAGACTCTGTATCTTTTTTGAGATTTGCATGATGCGCTTTCTGTTCTTGCACAATACCTTTTCTAACATGATCTGTGAAATCTGTGTTATTTGTGGGAGAACTTTCCAGCAGCATCGCCCGGAAGTTCTTCTCCTGCTTAATAGGTCTGCTCTCGATGCGAATCACGAATCGGTCCCACAATGCCTCCAAACCCTCGCCCTTGGCTGGCAACTCATTGCTTGCAGCCACGAGGAGCTTCAAGGGAAGACGCATCTCTCGATTGCCATTGCGAAATATCTTTTCATTGATAACGGTGAG
>DCCQ01000058.1 GCA_002314195.1 Bacteroidales bacterium UBA1077
TTCGGAAAGTCTTTTTCGCTATCTTGTTTCACTACAGCCTCACATCAATGTCTTCTCCTATTCGCGATGTTGCCGGGGGCGAAAAGGGCGTACAGTACGCAGTCCTTTCCTATTTCCTGTGGCTGAACCATTCGAGACCAACGACTAGAAGCGCACCGATGATCATCCATAGAATGGCGGAAAAGATCTGAGGTTCAATTAGTGACGAGAGGTTCGTGCCGATGTCCGCAAGGGACTCGACACAGATTCTGGCTTCCTCGGCGGTCTGTCCCTCGCGCATGAGCTGGGCTGTCATCACACTGATCTTGTCACTCCATGGCCAGACCTTGACCAAGGAGCCGAGAGTGAAACCGATCAATGTGATCAGAGTAGGTCTCTCGTAATGCGCTATCAGCCAGTGTAGAAACTTTGAAAAGGCCGCGATTCCCAGCACGCACCCGATTCCGAACATGATGAGGACGGGCCAGTTGAGATCACTGATGGCTCCCATGATATATTCATACTTCCCGAGAAGCACGAGGATGAAACTGCCGGAGATGCCCGGAAGGATCATCGTGCAGATCGCTATAGCGCCGCAGATCATGATGAACCAGGATGCGTCCGTTGTCTGGGTGGGGGAGAGCATGCAGATCAGCGCCCCGAGGAATACGCCGAACACAAGCCAAAGCCCGTCAGTGATTTTCCACTTCTTGATGTCGCAAAGCATATAGACACCTGACACCACTATCAGTCCGAAGAAAAATGCCCAAGTCTGGACCGGATGGTATGCAAGGACATATTCCATCAGTTTGGCCAGCGAGAAGATACTCACGACCACGCCGACTCCAAGCCAAAGCAGAAATGTTCCATGAATATATTCCCGGAACTCCTTGAACTTTCCTTTGAGCAGCAGTTTCCATGACGAGACAGAAAGGATGGCGTTCAGAGCCTCTATGAGCTCATTGAATATCCCCGTGAGAAGGGCGATTGTGCCTCCGGACACTCCTGGGATGACATTGGCGGCTCCCATTGCGAAACCTTTCAGGGCAACAGCGGCGTTTTTGATGATATTTGACATATTAAATTATTGAATCTTTGTCAGGTAGCCTTTGATGGCCGTGAAACTGTCCAGTTGTGAGATGTTTTTCCCGGCAGGGTCACTGATGACAAGGTCGAACAGGTTGCCGTTCATCTGGCGTCGGCCGATCTTGAATCTGGCCTTGGAGGTGCGGGCCATATATTCAATGGCAAAATCCGGGTTTTTGACCAATGAGATGAAAAGGTCCGGAGCCTGTTCCTCAAGCACGTTCATTTTATAGCGGGAAGGCCTTCCAATCCAGTCCAGGTCCTTTTTCGTGATGGTAGTCTGGATGCTGGTGATCAGACGGTCCTCGCTGCCGATCTTCCTGAAATCCTGAAAGAACACGCAACCTTTGATGTTGTGGGATCTGAAAAAATTCATTATCGCCGTCTTGCATGCATCGAACGAAGATTCCTCCGCGTCGATTATCGCGACGTAGGAATGTATTTTCCCCAACGGCAGAATTTCGGTCGGAACCGTGCTGGAATGCTTGCGCAGACTTCTCTTCCTGAAAAACGTCTTTATGAAATCAAACATAATCTACTGGTTTACAGAGGCTATCAGCTCTCGAATCTCACGCTTTGCATCCTTCCATCTCGGGACATCGATCTTGGTGCCGATAACCTCGACGACCTTCGCAGCAATTATCGAGCCTACCTCACCGCAGACCTTCAGCGGCATTCCAAGAGAATGAGCATAGAGGAATCCGGCGGCATAGGTGTCTCCCGCACCGGTGGCGTCGATAGTGGCCGCCGGCCAGGCTTCTATGTAGTGATATTCATCGCCTTGCTTGACCATCGAGCCGTCCTTGCCTACTTTCACGACAGCGATCTCGCATTGGCTGGCAAGTGTGTCAAGCGCCTCGCGCGGCTCCTGCTTGGTGAACGCCCTCGCCTCTGTCTCGTTGGCGAAGACTATGTCCACATAACGGTCCACCAGATTGTGGAAGAAAGCCTCGTTGGATTCGACCACATTGTATGACGCCATATCAATGGAAATCTTGCATCCAGCCTCCTTGGCCATCTGCACCGCCTTACGGATAAGATCTTGATTCTGCACGAGATAACCCTCGATATGAAAATAGTCGTAGCCTTGGAAATATTCAGGCTTCAGATCCTCGGGGACCATTTCGAGCGCGGCTCCCATATAGTCAGCGAAAGTACGCTCCGAGTTAGCTCCCGTGATGAAGCACATCGCGCGGCCTGAGCCTTTCGTTCCGGTAAGAAGGGTGGTCTTCACTCCGTACTGCTCCAACGTGCTTTTGTACAGATGCCCAAGCTCGTCGTTGCCTATCTTGCCGATGAAGCCGGAAGGCATCCCGAATATGGATGTGCAGGTGATCGTGTTGGCCGCCGATCCGCCAGGGACGTACTTCACGCCGAACTCTTTCAGCTTTGACCAGATACGGTCACCGGTCTCAAGATCCACGTGCTGCATGCTCCCTGGCGGGAGGTGATACTCGCGGAGCATTGTCTCGTCAGGGAACACCGCGAGAATGTCCGTGAGCGCGTTGCCTATACCTAAAACTGATTTCATTTCTTTATATTTTGATATTCATAGCGTGCCAAATCACAAAGTTAAGGAATATTTGATTAAATTTGTAGTTATGAATAGTAAGGTCGGGAATATTCTTAAATACGGAGTCTCCATCGCGCTTGCGGCGGCGCTTCTGTATTTCTCTTTCAGAGGGGTGAGCTGGGGCGACTTCCTGGAAGGATTGAAGGCCTGCCGCTGGGAATTTGTGATCCTTTCTATGCTGTTCGGACTCTTGGCGTTCTGGCTCAGGGCATTGCGCTGGCGCGAGTTGCTTCTTCCGATCGACCGGACCACATCCCACCTCACATGTTTCAACGCCATAAACATCAGCTATCTGGTTAATCTTGCCCTGCCACGGGTGGGAGAGTTTGTGCGTTGCGGCTACATCACGGCCCATTCACATAAAGACAAGGAAGACCGTCGACTGGCTTCTTACGACAAGGTTCTCGGAACCGCAGCATTGGAGCGTTCTGTGGATATGCTTGCGATGGTCGCCGTGCTTGCCGTTTTCCTGCTTTTCACATGGAAACGCTTTGGCGGGTTCTTCTCTGAGAAGATCTTCGGAGCGGCTTCAGGAAGCGTCAGCGCGGGCAAAGTCATAACCTTGATCGCCGCAGTTTTGGCCGTTATCGTCGCCATTTCATGCGCAATCCTTTTCGCAGACAAGTGGAAGCCTCTTGCCAAGGTCCGAGATTTCTGCAAAGGCATTTGGGCCGGCTTTCTCAGCTGCCTTAAGATGAAAGGGACCTGGAAGTTCCTCCTCTTGACGTTGGGAATATGGGGCTGTTACTGGATGATGAGCGCCACGATTCTCTGGTCTCTTCAAGGAATATCCCCAGACTCCGTCAGCCCGGAACTTGCTTCAGCCGTCGGAACTTTGCGGACCTTGAATATGACCGACGCGATGTTCCTGATGATAGCGGGAAGCCTGTCTTCGATCGTTCCGGTACCAGGAGGATTCGGAGCCTTTCATTTCATAGTCTCCTCCGCGATTTCCTACGTCTACGGCATCCCGATGCAGTTCGGGATGATCTTCGCGACCCTCTCGCATGAGTCACAGGCCGTGAACCAGATCCTGTGGGGAGGCATCTCCTTGGCAAGTGAATCTTTACGAACAACAAATAATTAATAACTAAAGTATTATGAAGATCAAAAATTTATTCCTGATCGCCGCTGGCGTCCTGATGCTGACGACCACGTTCGACGCGGCCGCAAAGAAACTCCCGAAGGAGGTCAAGATGACCAAGGAGGTTCTCATGGACAAGATCAAGGGCGGCTGGGCCGGAAAGGTCATCGGCTGCTCCTACGGCGGACCGACCGAGTTCAAGTACGCCGGGTTCATCAATGACGAGGTCGAGATCCCGTGGCACGACCACATGATCAAATGGTGGTTCGACAAGTTCCCTGGATTGTACGACGATGTCTATATGGATCTTACATTCGTGGAGGTTTTCCAGAAGGAAGGCCTTGACGCTCCGATTGAATCGTTCGCGAACGCCTTTGCACATGCCCCGTACCCACTCTGGCACGCCAACCAGCTCGGACGCTACAACATCCTCAACGGCGTGATGCCACCTGAGTCCGGACACTGGCACAACAATCCTCACGCTGACGACATCGACTTCCAGATCGAGGCCGACTACGCCGGTCTGATGGCTCCGGGAATGATCAACACATCGTCTTTCTATTGCGACGAGATCGGTCACATGATGAACTACGGTGACGGTTGGTACGGTGGCGTGTATGTCGCCGCGATGCTTTCTCTCGCCTTCGTCAGCGATGACATGAACTTCGTTGTCAATGAGGCTCTCAAGGCTATCCCTGCCCAGAGCAACTACTACAAGGCCATGGCTGATGTCATCAAATGGCACAAGCAGTACCCTAAGGACTGGCACATCACTTGGGCTTTGTTCAACAAGCACTACGGCTACGACATCGGCTGCCCTGACGGAGTCGACAACCAGTTCAACATCGACGCCGTCATCAACAGCGGCTACATCCTCATCGGCCTTCTCTACGGTGACAAGAACTTCTACCGCACGATCGACATCTCGACCCGCTGCGGCCAGGACTCTGACTGCAACCCTTCGTCTGCAGCCGGAATCCTCGGAGTCATGATGGGGTACAAGAATATTCCTGAATATTGGAGAAAGCCTTGCGAGGAGGTTGAGGACACTCCTTTCGTCTACACCGACATCTCCCTCAACAAGGCCACTGAATATTCCTTCAGCCAGGCTCTTCAGGTGATCGAGCGCAACGGCGGTTCCATCGACGGTGACAACATCACAATCAAGGTGCAGAAGCCTGAGGCCGTCCGCTACGAGAAGGCGTTTGAGGGTCACTATCCTCAAGGCAAGGTCAACGTCAAGAAGACCATTACGAATGTCGGCCAGATCAAGTTCAAGGGCAACGGAATCGTTGTCAAGAGCCACTATTACAAAGGAGCCGGCTACAACGACAACACCGGTTACGTAGGAGAGGTCGAGATCTACCTTGACGGCAAACTCTCCGCTGTGGCCAAGAACCCTATCAAGGGCAACGGAGCCGCTCCGGACCTCTACTGGAAGTACGATCTTCCTGAGGGTGAGCATACTTTGACATTCAAGTTCCTCAACAAGCAGGACAACATGAACATCGTCATCGACAACTATCTGGTATATTCCAGCAAGCCGAAGGTCGTGAACCACGTTGACGAGTAACATGAAGATGTTCAGATTTTTGGCGGCTGCCGCAGTCGCTTTGGTCTCCTTGGCTGCCGTCCCGTCCGAGTCATCGGCCAGGACGACATCCAAGGATCTATACAAGCAGTTCCAGAATCCCGACAGCCGCTACCGTCCGTTCGTGCGTTGGTGGTGGAACGGGGACCGTGTCGAGGCCGAGGAACTTGTCCGTGAGCTTCACATCCTCAAGGATGCCGGCATCGGGGGAGTCGAGATCAATCCGATTTCTTTCCCGTACGGTGCTGACGCCAAGGGCACTAAGGCCCTCAAATGGCTGAGCGACGAGTGGATAGATATGCTGAAGGTCGTGTTCGACGAGGCTGAGCGCATCGGGATGACCTGCGACCTGATCATTGGATCCGGTTGGCCTTTCGGGGCGGAGACTCTGCCTCGGGACGAGCGCGCCTCAGTGATGCTGACCTACGCCCAGAAGGTGACGGGCGGTGAGAGGTTCGAGATGTCCAAATTCAACATATTCAAGAACATCGATCCCGGTGTGACGAAAGTCAACACCAGTCGCACGCCGGAACTGGTGTCGGTCTATCTGGCTCCGGATCCGATTAACGACCTAAGCGAGGCAATCGACCTGTCGGGCAACATCGAAGGCGATGTGATCACTGTGGATGTGCCGAAAGGCAACTGGCAGTTCTACGCGATGGTGAAATATGAGTCGTTTGCCTGCGTGATCAACGGTGCTCCAGGGGCTGCCGGCTCAATCCTGAACCACATGGACGCAAAGGCCGTCCGCAAGTATCTTGACCACATGACCGACACGATCGAGGCGCGGATCGGACCTCTCTCAAAGCATCTCAGGGCTTTCTTTGTGGACAGTATGGAACTTGAGGGCTGCAACTGGACAACCGATTTTCCGGAGGAGTTCAAGACCCGCAGGGGCTACGACCTGATGCCTTGGCTTCCGTTCACGATGTTCAAGGTGGGAAGGCTCGGCAATGTGGAGAGCTTCGACTATGGCTCGAAAAAAGGCGAGAAATTCCAAGACCAGGTGAACCGTGTGCGCTTTGATTTCGAGCTCACGAAGGCCGAGCTGCTCAACGAGCGGTATATGGACACATTCCTCTCTTGGTGTAAGGAGAAAGGTGTCAAGTCCCGCTCCCAGGCCTATGGCAACGGATTCTTCATCGAGGAGTCTTCCCTTGGCCAGGACATTCCTGAGGGTGAGTCCTGGACAACCAACTGGCTCAAACACAGGATCGGAGAGGAGATGGGAGACGAGGACTACCGCCGCGGGCGCGCCTACACGATGATCGACAAATATGTCTCATCGGCCGCCCACCTGACCGGCAAGCGTCTTGTCAGCGCAGAGGAGATGACAAACACCTACAAGGTGTTCACGACTTCTCTTGAGTTCCTTAAGGTAGGCTCTGACATGAGTGCCATCTCTGGCATAACACATTCGGTATGGCACGGTTTCAACTATTCCCCGCTTGAGGCTGAGTTCCCAGGCTGGGTTCAGTACGGAACCTTCCACAACGAGAGGAATACATGGTGGCCTTACGTGAACAAGTTGAACGACTACCGCGCGAGGCTCGCAAGCCAGCTTCAGAACGCTGACATGTACACCGACATCGCCATCCTGCCTGCCAACTACGACATGTGGAGCACGATGGGCGTCCAGACCGAACCGTTCCCGGTGGCCTTGAATATTCCTTACACCTCCCTGATCTGGGAGGCCATCCACAAGAACGGCGGCGGAGCTGACTACGTCAGTGAGATCATCCTCAACGGCGCGACTGTCCGTGACGGCAAACTTTGCTACGGGCCTAAGGAATATGGTACCCTGTTCATCGTTGAGGTGACCAGCACGACACCTGAGACGCTTGCCAAGCTGGAGGAGTTCATGAAGGGTGGCGGAAGGGTGTTCTGCATCGGGAGATATCCAGAGAAGTCTCTTGGCCTCAAGGATTTCGAGGTTCGCGACAAGCAGATCACTGAGGCTGTGGCTCGTCTGAAGGAATATCAAGACAATTTCATACTGCTTGAGAAACCGGCTGATGGAAAGTACCTTGAGTGGTACGCCGGTGTGATGGAGAAGTACAACCTTCCTCACACTCTGACGATCAGTAATCCGGACAGATTTCTGCTTCAGAACCAATATGTCACCGATGACGGAAGCGATATGTTCCTTTTCATGAACGCCCACATGAGCGGGGCCCGTGAGACGGACATAATATTCCCGAAATCCGTGACCGCCGGGAAGCACGCATGGCTTTATGATCCGGCTTCAGGCAAGAGGTTCGCCCTCCCTGTCGGCAAGGATGGCAGGATGCACTTCCGCTTCGGTCCATCGGAGACGTTTCTTTTCGTGTTCAACAAGATGGGCGGCAGCGCTCCAGCCTGGAAGACTCTCCCGCTTGAAGGCTCTGACGAGATTCAGTTGGCTGGCTCTTGGGATCTTAAGATGCACCACACCTGGCCGGATTCCACATGGACAGCCAAGCTGGATGAACTTCAGGATTTCAAGGACATGAAAGACACCACTTTCAAGAACTTCATGGGCGAGGTCACCTACACCAAGACCGTGTCGTTGTCCGGGGAACTTCCTAAGTACCTGAACCTTGGCAAGGTGGCTGACATCTGCGAGGTCTGGGTCAACGGCAAGCCGGCCGGTGTGAAGTGGTTCGGCGAGCGTGTGTATGACGTGACCGGCCTGCTCAGCCAAGGCGAGAACACCATCGAGGTGAAAGTCACGACCCTTATGGGCAATTATATTCAGACCCTCAAGGACAGCAAGGTGGCGCAGCGTTTCGTTTTGAAGCGCAAGCAGCCTTACGTCAGTGCGGGACTGATCGGACCAGTGAAATTATATTAACAAAACATTACTGATGAGAAATTTACTTAGAACAGCGGCAGTGGCTTTGCTTTTCACCGGGTCAGCCTTGACCCTTGGCGCCACGGATTTCTTCGCCCGTGATTTCGGTGCGAAACCTGATGGCGTGACTCTGAACACAGCCAGCATCCAGGCCGCGATTGATTTCGCTTCCTCACGCGGAGGCGGACGTGTGGTGCTTGACAAGGGGGAATATGTCAGCGGCTCCATTTATCTGAAGAACAACGTGACCCTCCACATCGAGAAGGACGCTGTTCTTCTCGGATCCCTGAATCCTTACGACTACATCAAGGATCCGGACGCCAAGTGGACCGCCCTTGTCTTTGGTATTAATCAAGACAAAATCGGCATCACAGGTGAAGGAATGATCAACTGCCGTGGCTTTGAAGTCGGTGTTCGTTTCGTGGACTTCGTTCATATGGGGCTGATTGTGGACCCTCTCGGGCTTGATCGTATCAATGAGACAATCCGCCCAGAGAACCTGCATTTCTATAAAAGCACCAACATTGTCATCAAGGACATCACGCTTAAGGATCCTGCAAGTTGGAACCAACAGTACGACAAATGCCGTAATCTTCTGATCGAGGGCGTAACCGTGGATGCGAAGTGCTACTGGAACAACGATGGGCTGGACGTGGTGGACTGCAGCGATGTCATCGTGCGCGACTGCTACATCGACTCGTCCGATGACGCATATTGCTTCAAGAGTCACAGCAACGACGGTGTGAGCGAGAATATTCTTGTGGAGAACTGTGTGGGACGAAGCAGCGCCAACGGCATCAAGTTCGGAACCTACACCCGTGGCAAGTTCAAGCACTTCAGGTTCAAGAATATGACCATATTCGACACCTACCGCAGCGCGATCACCATCGCCACCGTGGACGGCGCCCAGATCGAGGATGTGGAGATCGACAGCCTCAAGAGCCTGAACACCGGCAACCCGATCTTCCTTCGCACCGGCACACGTAATGTCAACGAGGGCCATCAGGCATACCTCAAGGACATAGTGATCAAGAATATGTACGCAGAGGTTCCGTTCGACAAACCGGACGCTGGCTACAGCTACGAGGGCCCGGTCGAGGATCTTCCCCGCAATGTCTGCCCAAGCATCATCGCTGGTATTCCAGGACTTCGCATCGAGAACGTCCGCATGGAGAACATCGAGATCGTTTATCCGGGACATGCTGATCCTGAATATGCCTACGCTGGAACCTCCAAGGAGGAACTTGACGCCATCGAGGAGCAGGAGACCCGTTACCCTGAGTTCTCCAACTGGAAGGAACTTCCGGCTTGGGGCTTCTACATCCGCCACGCCGACGGCATCGTCTTCGACAACGTGAAACTTACCGTTGCCGGTGAGGACTATCGTCCGGCCATTGTGACCGATGATGTCAATGGTCTCAGGATGAAGAACCTACAGATCAATCAGGAGACCGCTCCTAAGGGCAAGAAGCAGATCATCACAAAGGACACCAAGAACATCAAGAAGAAATGAAAAGAATATTGTTATTAGCGGCTTTGCTGCTGTTTTCTGTTGTGGGTTTCTCCCAGAATGTCTACAAGGCGTCCAGGTTC
Organism: Bacteroidales bacterium UBA1077; assembly: GCA_002314195.1. Classification (GTDB taxonomy): domain Bacteria; phylum Bacteroidota; class Bacteroidia; order Bacteroidales; family UBA932; genus Cryptobacteroides. Next base: position 9,740 of record DCCQ01000058.1, read on the forward strand.
AACATCAAGAGCGATGGTGTCCACGACAACACCACGAGCATCCAGGGCGCGATTGATTTCATCGCCTCCAAAGGTGGCGGTACCCTTGAATTCAACGTCGGACGCTACGTCACAGGTGCCGTTCAACTCAAGTCCGGTGTCAGCATCAGACTCCGCGAGGGCGCGGTGATCGTCGGCTCCACGAACATCTATTCCTACAAGGGCCACAAGGCCATCTTCTGGGGAGAAGGCGTTGAGAATATGTCCATATTCGGCACCGGAGTGATCGACGGACGTGGCCCGGCCCTTCTGGATGACATAGCCGCCCAGATTCGGATGAAACATATTCCTGAGGATGCCACAGTTCCGACCCTTGTCTATCTCAAGGATTGCATGAACGTGACCCTCAAGGATTTCATCCTCCGTTATCCCGCCACCAAGGACGACCTTTACATCATCGAGGGTGGTAACGTCACGGTTGACGGCTGCTACTCCGACATGAGATAGTTCCGTGGAGTCCAACTCCATCTGAAAATATATCAACACACCCTCCTCCCGGCTGTCACGGCCAAGAGGAGGGCGTTTTTCTAACCTTGCTGATTCTCAATGCCCGGCGGGTAAACGGAAACCGTTCTTCACGGGCTTTTTGGACATCACGAAATGCAGTTTCGCACCGTCCTTGATTTCGGAATAACGGACGACCGGTGAGTCGAGGCGCTTGCCGTTGAGGTAGGCGGCCTTTACATAGACTGCGTCCTTGCTCCAGCCCTCCGTGGTCATCTCCAGCGTGCCTCCGTCCGAGAGCCTGACTTTCAGCCCTTTGACACACGGAGAGCCGATGTAATATTCATCAGCCCCCGGGCAGAACGGGTAGAATCCGAGGCAATTGAATATGTACCAGGCTGACATCTGACCGCAGTCGTCGTTGCCGCTCAGCGAGCCGGGTTCGTTGCCATAGAAGTTGTCGGCCACGTAACGCACCCATTTCTGGCACTTCCACGGCTGGCCGAACCAATCGTAGAGGTAGGTGACGTGGTGGCAAGGCTCGTTGCCGTGCCAGTAGCCTCCGATGCGCCCCCAGATGTCGTGAGCTCCGGGAATATCCTCGGGCAGCTCGATGGTGAACAGGCTGTCCAGCCGGTTCAGAAGCAGATCTCTGCCCGCCCTCTCGACATAGCCTCCGAAATCGTGCGGCACTGTCCACGTGTACTGCATCGTGAATCCTTCCGTGATGTCTCCCCAGCCGTGGACCGAGTTCGGCCCCTGATAGGCGATCGGGGCGAACGGATCGCGCCAGCTGCCCTTGGAGTCCTTTCCGCGCATGTAGCCGGTTTCGGGATCAATGAGATTACGGTAGTTCATCGAGCGGTTCAGGAAGAACTCATAGTCCTCCTCGTGGCCGAGAAGTTTGGCCGCCTGGGCTATGCACCAATCATCGTAGGCATATTCAAGAGTCTTTGAGACAGACTCCTTTTCCTTGTCGAAAGGGACGTAGCCGAGTGTGGTATATTCAGGAATACAGTCGTAGTGAGGGTTTGTGGCGGTGGTTTTCATTGCCTGGAACGCGCGCTCGTAGTCGAAGCCCTGCACGCCCTTGAGCATCATGTCCGCCAGCACCGAGCAGGCGTGGTAACCGATCATGCACCATGTCTCGCCGCCGTAGAACGACCAGATCGGGAGCATCTTTTCCGCACTTTTGTCGAAATGGGCGAGCATTGAGTTGGCGATGTCGGCCTGAAGTGGCTTGTTGACGAGGTTGAGAAGTGGGTGGAAAGCTCTGTAAGTGTCCCAAAGTGAGAACGTCGTGACGTTTGTGAAGCCATCGACCTTCCCGATCGTTCCATCGTGCTCGCGGAAGCGTCCGTCGGCATCTTCGAATAGGAACGGATGCAGGGCGGTGCGGTAAACGCTGGTGTAAAAAGTCTCCCTTAGGGCCTTGTCATCGGAATCCAGCTCGTACTTCCCGAGTTCCTTTTCCCAAAGATCTTCAGCCTCGGTCCTCACTGCTGCGAAGTCCTTACCATCCAATTCCTTAAGGTTATTCAGAGCGCCGTCAGTCCCGACAGCGGACACAGCGACATTCACGAATATGCTCTCGTCCGCTCCGGTCTTGAACCTTGCGACAGCCTTCAGTTTCTGTCCCCAGGCCTCAAGCGAGCTGCGGAAACGCTTGGTGTTGTATATGACCGGCTGCCCGTCCTGGAATATGTTGAACTCTTCAATCGGTCTTGAGAATCTGGCAACGAAATAGACGTAGCGCCCCGGGTTCCAGCCATTCACGATCTTGCTTCCGATGATCGTGCGCTCGTCCAGCAGGCGGACTGTTGACCAGAGGCAATCCCATTTGAGGGTGTGATCGAGGTCGATCATCACGAAAGAGCTGTCCGATTGCGGGAATGTGAACTTGAATATTCCGCTTCTTTGGGCGGCGGTCATCTCGGCCTTGACTCCGTAGTCTTTAAGTATGACTCCGTAGTAGCCCGGCTTGCCCCATTCCTGAGAGTGGTCGAACTTAGAGGACTCCATCCTCGATCCGGTTCCCGGCAGGAAAAGGAAGTCGCCCATGTCCGGGATTCCTGTTCCGCTGAGATGCGTGAGACTGAATCCCTGGATGAACGGCTTGGAGTACTTGTACCCTGCTGCGCAGTCATAGTCCTTGTCGTCGCAGTCAGGACTGATCTGGATTCCTCCGAACGGCACCTGAGGTCCTGGGTACACGTTCCCGAACCCATCTGTGCCCACAAAGACGTTCACGTTGTCGATCAGCCGTCCTTCCGCGGTAGCCAGAACCGAAAACCCACACAGCACCGCCATGCCCAAAAACATTCTCCGAATATTCATAATAATGATTGTTTTCAATTTCTACGGTAAAGATACCGATTATTTGTCTCAACAGCAACCGTGTGCGACAAATTCCTCACGGTCAACAAAATGGATGTTCTCCTTAGGTGGATGTGGCCGTCAGGATTTAAGAATATATTCAAAGACAGTCAGTTATATTTTACAGAAATGTTCGGAGGAAGTTATTAAACATATCGGTATTGTGCGGTAACTGAGCCTGCCGAACCATCGGGTTGGCCACATCGATGGAGCCAAGGTGGTTTTAAAGGGGGTAACAACCGAAAATATTTCTGTTTTTTATAATCCGTATATGTTTCTTTTCATTTTTCACGGTTACTATGCATATTATTGCGGTTCAAATATTTATTCAAAATTTGAACTATGTATCGTAAAGAAAATCGACAAGAGCTCGCTCCGTTCGTGAATCTGCGGAGCGATGTGGGATTCAAGGCCGTGTTCGCGGACAGGGACAACAAGGACATCCTCATCGGTGTGCTGAACCAGATTCTCCCTCCCGAGGCGAGGATCGAGGACATCAAGGAGTATTCAGACAGGGAGCAGCAACGGGATGTGATCTACGGGAAGAAGACGGTGCTGGACCTGGTATGCGTGGACAAGGAGGACAGGCTGTTCTACATATTCAGGAACAGCGGTGGCTTCCAAAAGATTCCGGAGTGGATCGAAGAGGCCGGAGGGATCTCCAGGCGTCTCGCCGAGGCGTGCGAGGTGGCGGCGTTCGACAAGGAGAAGAAACTTAAATACGAGATTGACAAGATGAACGAGAGGGACATTCTGGCTCAGCGCGTGTTCGCCGAGCGCAAGGGCTTCGAGGCTGGATATGCCGACGGAGAGGCCAAGGGACTGGCTGACGGGACTGCCAAAGGCATGGCCAAAGGTATGGCTGAAGGTATAACTGAAGGCAAGGCCGAAGTTGCTAAAGCCATGCTTGAAATAGGTATGCCGATAGGACAGATTCTACAGTTGACAGGATTTACTGAGGAACAGGTAAAGGCATTAAGGTAATGATTTCGTAAGCATCCGACAAAGCACGACTGTTATTTGTCTCCTGCGTGATATAAATTTGCCGAAAAATCAAATTCATATGCGTACCCACCAGTCGCTGAGCCTGTCGGAACCGATTGTTTGCAACCCGCAGGCACGGGACGATGCCTTTGAGCGGGTTAAGAGGCCGCTCCGTGTGTCTGGCCCTATTCCCCAACAATGGGGTCAGACACAACAAACTGCCTCAGGCGGCTGTCAGAAGCACTTCTCCGTGTCCGTGCTTTGAAAAAGCACAGGTTCGGAAGCTTACAAGAAAAAGAAACGGCTATCTGGTCATTGTCTTTTATGCTCTATTAGAACATGAAACTCAGCCCGCCTTGGATGGAGAACTGCCAGGATCTGGACTTGTCGGTGAAGTCGCTTTCCGTGCCGGTGGAGGTGGAATAACTCTTGTTGTTGACTTCTCTGTAGTTGTCTGTGATGAAGTAGTGGGCAGACGGGATGACGTTCAACCTGAAACGCCAGATGTGGAATGAGAGTCCGAAGCCGGCATCAGCGGTGAGACTGAAACGGTTCTTTATGTACATGTAACTTTCTCCTTTGACCCCGCCATAGGTGCCGTGGCGTGGTGAATCGTCATTCGGACCGAAGATGTAGCCTGGAGTCAGACCGGCGAAAAACTCGATTCTGTTGAACAGCCCGGTGAAGAAACCGCCGACGACACTGTCCACACTTGGGTTCTGGTTGTAGTAGTACTTGTTGTGGTAGGCATTCCGCACCGTGCTTTCCAAACCATCTTCCAATGTTTGCCTGAACGTGCGGCGACCGCTGCTCCAAGACACGGACAATGGAATGCCGAGATAATCGTTGATGTCCATATTCTCAAACATCCACTGTACTCCGCCCCTTGCCATGAAGCCCTTGCCGATACTCCGTCCGTAGGTCAAGCTCATGACTTCTCCGGAATTGGCCCTTGATTTCTCGATTGGAATCCTCACACCGGCAGTGAACCGGATATCTTGCGTCTCTGGTTGAACTTTTTGCGCGAAGGCTGCACCACCCGTCAGCCAAACCACCGCCAACAAAAATAACCTTTTCATTTCTTACGTAGTTAGTCAAGACATCGCCCTGCTCCAAAGAATATGCCAGTGGTCTTGCCACACCATTGCCAGATTACTTGACTTTCAGCGGCAGGGGAGTGAGATCTGAGTCTGCGGAGGAGGAACCGAGGAGAATTGTGAAGTCTCCCGGCTCGACGGTCCACTTCTCGGAGGCGCCCCAGCACTGGAGCATCTCAGGGGTGATGTCGAACTCGACCTTGGCGCTTTCGCCATTCTTCAGGCTGATGCGGCGGAATGCTTTCAGTTCCTTGACCGGACGGGTCACGGAACCATATTCATCACGAATATAGAGCTGAACAACCTCGTCTCCGTCGTAAGGGCCGTTATTGGTGACGGTCACGCTGGCTTTCAATGACTCGGAAGCAACAATCTCTGACTTTGACAAAGATGCGTCTGAATATTCAAACGTGCTATAGCTCAGTCCATAACCGAATGGCCAGAGGGCTCCGGTCTCGTTGGTCGCAAACAGGCGGGAGTACTGCGAATGCTTGTAGTTGTAGACGGTCTGGACCTGACCCACATTGCGTGGCACGGTCACAGGCAGCTTGCCGGAAGGGTTCACCTTGCCGGTCAGCACCTCGGCGATCGCCTGACCGCCCATCTGCCCAGGTTCCCAAACGTTAAGGATGGCGTTGGCGTTGTCCTTAGCCCAGCCGATGCTGAGAGCCCTGCCGCTCATCAGAACGACGATGGTAGGCTTCCCGGAAGCAACGACGGCCTCCAGAAGCTGCTGCTGCATTCCCGGAAGGCTCAGATCATCCCTATCGCAGTTCTCACCGCAGGTACGGCCGAACGCTGAATATCTCTGTGAGTTCTCTCCGACAACAACGATGTTCACATCTGCGGCGGAAGCCTTGAATCTAGCCATCTTGATTCCCTTTGCGTTGACATTAGCGATCTTTCCACCGAAGCATAATGTGTCAATCGAGACGTTCGGCATCGCGGTCTTGAGTCCATCCAGAACGGTGATGACATCCTCGTCTTTCTGCGGTACGGCCCAGTCTCCGAGAATGGTCTGGCTGTCAGCATTTGGCCCGACAACGAAGACTCTACGCGGAGTCTTAAGCGGAAGGGTCCCGTCATTCTTCAGCAGCACAAGTCCCTGACGGGCAGCCTCAAGGGCGGTCTGACGATGTTCTTTGGCACCTGTCAGAACTTCTGGAATCTCAGGAATCGGTTTCTCGAAAAGTCCAAGGGCGAATTTCACGGCCAGAATCTTCCCAGCGGCTTGATCGATTCTGGATTGCGGAATCCTGCCGGATTTCACTGCGGCCACAACAGCCTCGAAATATTTGTCTCCCTGCATGTGCATGTCGATCCCCGACTCGACGGAGACCACGAACGCCTCAGTCGAATCCGGAACCCAGTGGTGCATTGAGTGAAGCCTCTCGATGTCCATCCAGTCGCTGACCACGAATCCATCGAAACCGAGTTCGTCACGGAGCAAGTCATTGAGCAGCCATTTGTTGCCGTGACACGGAATCCCGTTGATCTCGTTGTGCGCCGCCATCACAGTGCCGACCTTGGCATCACGGATCGCTGCCACAAACGGAGGCAGATAGAGTTCACGCAACTTGCGCTCGGAGATGTCCATCGGTGCGGCATTCAGACCACCGGCCGGCTCACCACCGGCTATAAGATGCTTCGCACAGGCCACGACATGATTCCCTGAATATTTCCCGTCACGTCCCTGAAATCCCCAGATGGCATATTTCCCCATCTCGGAAGTCAGCAGGGCATCCTCGCCGAAAGTTTCGCCCATGCGTCCCCAACGGGCATCGCGAGCGATGTCAAGGTTAGGTCCGAAAGTCCAGAATACCCCTCTCTGGCGCATCTCAAGTGCTGTTTCCTCTCCGATTCTCTCCATAAACTCCGGATTGAAGGTGGAGGCCATGTTGATGTTGGTAGGATAGACCGTGCAGCCTTCAACCAAGGCGTTACCGTGGATAGCGTCGATTCCCAGCAGCAGCGGAATCCCCAGCCGGCTCTCCTGTGCCATCTTCTGAAGCGCCACCGCCTCATCAGATGTCATCACGTGCAGAAACGCCCCGACCTCTCCTCTTCGTACCTTGTCCGACAGATCCTTGTTCCCCAGATTCTCGTCCGTTGCGTCGATGTTTTTACGAGACGACCCCTTTCCCGGTTCAACATAGCACGGCGCCACATACTGACACATCTGCCCGACCTTCTCCTCCAGAGTCATCTCCTTCAGAATCAACTGAGCCCTTTCCTCCGCAGTCAACGAAGCGTCCCGCCAATCCTTTGTGGAACACGACACCATCGCTGCCGCAAGGCCTATCACTATAACAATCCTTTTCATTACTTCACACTAACAACAATCTTCTCGCCAACGCCAACCTTACCAGCTGACAGACAAACCATTCCGTTCTCGTAGGTCCAATCCTGAACCGCAGCGCCATTGAGCGAAACCGAACCCGGACGCGAATCCCTTTGGATGCGGAATGAATATTCCCGCTCCGAAGGCATACCCTTGAAGGAGCCCTGAACCGGATTCACAACCACCTCGACGCCACCGTTCTTCTCGTGCGACTCGAACAAAGTCGAAGCGATCCCCCCGTTCTCATATTCATAAGTCTCCCCGTCATCGTCGAACATCGTGTACTCGCTGTCCCCGTGAGGATAGACCTTCAGGATGATGCGGTCGAACGGACGCGCCCCGAGATATTCAACATCAGGCTGCGTCGGAATGATCGCCCCCTCGCGGATGAAAAGCAACCCCGCGCGGTCGGAAGGATATTCACGGGTGAAAGTCTCCCCCTTGCTGACAACCTTCTCGCCGCTCCAAGCGTCCGTCCAAGTCCCCTTGGGCAGATAAATCTCGTTTGTGAATATCCCCACGCAGAAATTGTCACCGAACATATACTGGTACGTCATGTCGTCGCAGTTGCGGTCATCCGGGAAGCACAGCGGCATCGAACGCACGATCGGCATGCCGTTCTGCGCCGCCTCAAGAGCCATCGAGTAGATGTACGGGGCCAATGAATATCTCAACTTGACGTAGAATCGGTAAATGTCCTGCTCCTCCTTGGCGTAGTAGAACGGATGCATCATCGAGAACCAGCTGTTGATCTGCACCCAAGGCAGGAAGAGACCGAAATGGAGTCCCTGCATCTCAAGTTCGCGAGGAACGCTCATCACGTCGCATGAAGTGTTGAGGAACCCGCTCATTCCGAGGTTCAACTGGTCATAGAGGGCTGTCTTGCCGCCACCGTTGTCTCCGGAAGTGGAAGCCGTCCAGTGCTGTGTGCCGGACCATCCGCCGCAGTAGTGATGCCAGGTGCGTTTGCCGTTGTACTTGCGGCCAAGCTCGCGCATCTGCTTCGGAAGAAGAACCTGGTTGAGGTTGTGCATCTCCTTGTCGGTGCGGCCGTTGTAATATTCCCAAGTCGTGTGGTTGTCAATCGTGCGGGCAGGGTCCAGCTTGAATCCCTCCACGCCCTGATCCATGAACACGGTCAGGTGATCCATCCAGTGTTCCTTGCCGGAAAGCTTTCCTCCTGTGCGCTCGGCGATGATGTCCTCCTCCTGGATACTCAGGTCATATTCCTCGCAGAGCCAGAGGCCGAGGTGGAAGCCCATCGAACGGAGCTTGCCGATGAACAGACGGTTATGCATCGTCTTAGGGTACTGGTTCTGCATCCAGTAAGGCTCCGGAGAGAAACGGTCGTAGTTCCATTTCTTCTTGGTGGAGAAGTCGTAACGCTTCTCCATCCACTGAGGCTCAAGCCAGAACACATCACAAGGCACATCGAACTGACGGAAGTGCACCGCGTCGTTCAGGATGTCGAACTGCTCCTCACGCATGTTCGGGCCGAAGCAAAGCCCGTAGGCCCATTTCGGCAGAACGTAGGTACGGCCCGTGACGAGGGTATATTCATTAAGGATGGCAGGCATGTCCTTGCCCATCATCAGGTAGAAGTCCGCCTCATCGAAAGTGTTGATTATGTTGAACTTGGCCTTCTGACGGTTGCCGACGTCAAAGAAACTCTTGCGGGTCGAGTTGTTGTAAACTCCCCAGCCGCGCGAGCTCATCATGAACGGCATCGGGATCTCGGTCTGCTGGTAGGTCGTCCACATCCTGAGGAACTCGCCCCTGTGCTGGATGTGGTCGCGGCTGGTGCTTCCGCCTCCGTAGAACCGCTCGCCATTCTCCATGCTGATGCTGAGGATGCTCACCGCGTCGGCTGCCGGTATCTCGTGCTTATCGACCTCTCCGAACTTGCCGTTGTCGTCCCCAATGATGCCGCCACCGTTGTCGGCTACCTTCAGATCAGCGTATTTCTCATTGATGAAAGACCTCATCTCGCCGCAAAGCCCCTCTTTCTCAGGCAAGAATTTGATTTCTTTGATAACGTTTCCGCCCTTTGCGTCTTTCACTGTCATCACACCGCTCTTCTTGTTGATGGCCAATGAATATTCCGGAGTCTTCAACGTCCAGACCCCTCCTTTGTCCGTGATACTGGTGTTCACCTCACTCCAGTCGGTCTTGATGAGTTCGTAGCGTTCCATCAGAGACTCGGTGAACTCTTTCCTCGGAGAGACCTTGATCCTGAATATGCTCTCGGAACATGCCTCCACACTGACCGTAAGGCCATCATTGATCTTCACTTTGTGAGCCGGGTTCGCCTGGGCGAGAAGTGTCATCGCACAGCAGGCGACGGCAAGCAGAATTTTCTTCATTCGTCTTTTGTGGTTTAATATATTCAAGCAAAGATACAAGTTTTTTCATTCGCGGCTCCTTTCATTTTTGGCATAATTACTTACACGGTTGAAATGGAATGTAAAAGATTCCGTCTCTGAGGTTAGAATAGTTTTGCAATTGCTATCCTCCTTGGAAGAAACGGTCGAACTTGAGGTTTTTTACTCTCAAACAAATCAAAACAGCTTCTAAAGACTGAATCTTTTTCAAGAGGATCAAAGTGTCTGGGCTGATGGTTTCGAGGTAAAGCATCTGAATGTTGTTTTTGGAGTGGAAGAAATACATGAGATAAATGACAAAGCCTTTGGATCCAATCTCCTTAGTCTCTGGGTTACCCTCACAATCCTTTCAAGTCCGTACCTTGATACAAGTTGATACCAGTCATTGATTTGGCCAAATTCCAAAACACGTTTAATGACGTAGGACTCGTTATTGTCGAGATCTATTGAGTCTTTGCGAACATCCCAAAACAAATATCCGGAAAACAGATTTATGTCATCATTCTTTTTCATTGAGACAAACTTACATAAAAATCTGCGATTATTTACGCCCGTTGAATAATAAACAAGACCACCCACTATCTTTGTTTTCCATAACATCCTTGATTTTCAATGCAAAAATAAGCCATTCCGGACTTTTCGACAAATCTATTCCGAACTTTTCGGCGGATTCGTTCCGGTCTTTTTGAAAACCACAATCGTTTCTTGTTTTAGTCAAGTAACGAATTGCCAATAAGTTGAGTGTTGAATTCGGTCATTTGGCCTAAACGTCGTCTCCAAACTCTGGTGGTTGGCAGTATCAGTTGGTCGCCGTGGAGGACAAGTGGTTGAATATCAGTGAAAAGAAACACCCTTCTCCCCACCGTAACATGGGGGAGAAGGGTGCGTCAATATATTCATTCAGATGGAGTCAGCCTCCACGGATGGTGTCGTGACGGCAGGCCTATTTGTTGAAATTTGGCTGTGCTTTCGGATTGTCTTCAAGCTCGCGCTCCGGAAGTTCGCATGTCATATCCTGCCACTTGTAAACGTTCTTTGAGACGTGTGTCTTGGATGAGGTTCTGTCAACATTCACTCCCCAACGCTTGTTGTTGAAAAACTCACGTCCACCCTCGCACCACATCTCAATGCTCCACTGTAGTCTGATCATTTCTGATACAGACATTGATGGCGTCGTATAGTTGTCAACAGTCATGGCAGCGGCTCCCGCCTTTGTTCTGGCCGCAAGAAGGGTGTTAAGGGTTGTCTTTGCACCGCTCTCGTTGCCTTCACCAAGCTGAGCCTCGGCCAACATAAGATAAACTTCGGAAAGACGGAACTTGCAATATTCCTGATCACCTGTTTTTTTGTTGTCAGAGTGGCTTCCGTCAGCGTTGAGGCCAACTGTGGCAGCGAATTTAAGGCCGCAATAGTCGGGAATATACCAAGTGCTCTTGTCTCCTTGATAGTCTCCTATCTCGCCGGTGTAGAATGAATCCTTTCTGAAATCGTTAGCGTTGATCTTTTCATAAAGGCGATCGTCGATTCTTGCGAACACCTTTGAAGAAGCATAGCTCCCGAAAGGATTTGCAAGACTTGAGAGAGTCGTGCTGACATAAGAACTTGAACGGGTATATCCAAGGATACATTCCGGGTTAACCGCAAGGTAGTTGAATGCGTTTGTCTCAGGGAAGAACTCTACATTGGCCCCTGTCATATCCTTACCAGTGTTATGTCCGCCATAGTTGGCTTCTTTGATGAATCCGTATGCCCCACTGCCGATGATGGACTCGCAGGCCTTCCGGCAAGTGGCATAGTCGCCATATTCAAGAGCGGCTCTGGCAAGGAGGAAGTTAGCTACTCCAAGATCGAAATCATCGAGTTTCTCTTTAGTGTAGCCAATGTTTGCTGCTGTGAGCAGTGAGATAGCCTCCTTAATGTCACTGATGATGAAATCGTAGGTTTCCTGTGCTGAAGATCGTGCGACAGGATCCTGCATAGGATCGTATACTTTGTAGAGGCTCATTCCAAGCTTGTCCTTCCCGCCATTGGTGTATGCATCTTGGAAATTCTCCATCAAACACAGGTATGAATATGCACGCACAAGAAGGGCGCGGGCGCGGCCATCCTTGAATAAATCACTTACTTTGGTGGCCTCTTCCGTGAAATAGCCCAGTACGACATTCGCCTGGTTGATCGAATACGCATAACCGAACCAGAAAGGAGAAGTGTTGACCTTGCTTGTGAATGTGAAAGTGAAATTATATTCGCTCTTTCCAGCAAGATCGTTCGCATCCGAGTTGTAACCAAAGACGACATCATTGCCCTTGATGTTACGTACCCAGTCAAGACCTTGATAGCTGTAGTAACGAGGATCTGCTCCTCCGACTCCGTTGATTCCGGAGAAGTTCATATAGCGGACAAGTGGAGTCGCGAGAGCGGACATAATCATAGTTTTTGTCTCTTCACTACCATTCATGATCATATCCTGAATCTGCTCGTCTGTGATGTTGTTAGGAGGGGTTACCTCCAGTTTTGAAGCGCAGGATGACATCACCAGAGCAATTGAGGCTATGCTTAAAAATATTGATTTTTTCATATTACTGAATTCTTAATAAGTTTAGAAACTGATGTCAACACCGAAGCTGTACACGGCAAGGTAAGGATAGGCTGCGGCGCCGACTTCCATACCGCCTACGAGAGACCAACGAGGATCCACGCCTGAGTGGCTGTAAAGAAGAACAGGGTTGTCGGCGGAAGCGAACACTCTGAGGCTGCTGATTTTAGCTTTGTTTGTGATCTTGGCAGGAAGAGTGTAACCTAAAGTGATATTCTTGATTGAAAGGTAGCTTGCGGAGAAGAGAGCCATATCCGTGTAGGCCCATGAGCCGATGGTGGCGCCATCACGGTATGATTGGCTGTAAACCTGCATAGGGAAATAGGCATCTTTGTTGCTTTCAGACCAAGTGTTGTTGAACAACTCAGAGCTGATTGAACCACCGATGTTGCCAGAGCCACGATACTGACCGTTGCCATATTCAACACTGTAGAACTTACCTCCAATTTGGTAAGAGAACATTGCGGTAAGGTCGAAGTTCTTGTAGCGTACGTTAGCCGTGAAACCACCTATCCACTCAGGAATCGCGTCGCCCATCTCGTATTTGTTTGCAAGGGCGGTCTTTGTGGTAAGGATGTCATCGCCTTCTTTCACACCTGTTCCGAAAGTGCCGGCCTCAGCCTCGGCTGCAGTTACCTTGTGATAGAAGAGTGGATAGCCGTTGTAGTTGCTGGAAGCATCATAACCTGAGAACCTGTTGTAGTTGTCATCGTAGTAAACCTTGCCTGAGTTACCGGCAACTCCGCCGTACCTATAGAGGTACATGTTGTAGTAATCTTTCCCGACTCCTCTGTAATACTCGCTACCGTTAGATGAACCTCCTCCTGAAAGTGACCAACTGTCGGCCGAAGCCGTGAATGGATCGGTAGCACCCTTAGGCAGGGATGTCAATACTGTGTTGTAATGGGTTCCGTTGGTTGAAAGGATTACGTCCCAGTCTTTCGTTTTGACGGGCTGATATGAGAGTTCTAATTCGAAACCACGGTTGCGAATCCCCGCCGTATTCAATGTAAGAGTTGCTTGACCTGTAGCAAGATACGATACATTCTTATCCCAAAGAGCATTCACCGTCTGTCTGTTGTACCAGTCGAAGGATCCGCTGACCTTGCCTCCGAAGAGTGTGAAGTCTTAGCCTGCGTCAGTCGTGTGGACATTCTCCCACGTCAGATAAGGATTCTGCCAAGAACCTCTGCTGAGAGATGTTGAGCCTGGATATATGGTGCTGCCACTAATTTGCCAGTTGGATCCGCCGTATCCCCATGTGGTATAGCCTGAATAGTAACCGATACCGTTTTGGTTACCGATCACACCGTAACTGGCGCGGAGTTTAAGGTTGTCCAACCAAGTCTTGGAAAACTCCATGAATGGCTCGGAAGAGATTCGCCAACCACCACCGACTGACCAGAATGTTCCCCAACGATCCTCAGCATGTTTGAACTTGGAGGATCCGTCACGGCGGATTGAAGCGGAAACGTAGTATTTGTCATCAAAAATGTAGTTCGCTCTAAGGAAATAACTTTCCATCCTGAGTTTGTTAAGGGAGCCTCCGTTGGCGGAGCCAAATGAACCGTAAGTCTGTGTGCCGAGGAAGTTGGCATAACCAGTAAAATCATCGATAAGAGAGTGAGCGGAAGCGTAACGAGTCTCATCTTGATCATACTGATAATATTCATGACCTGCGATTGCGTCAACATGGTGCTTGCCGAAGTCTTGGTTGTAGTTAAGCAACTGCTGTGTCGTCATCGTCTTGAACACATTCTTCACACGTGAGATGGCCGATCCGCCAAGTCCTGAGACAAAAGCCGCTGACTCGGCGTTGAAGAATCTCTCGCGCACACCGAATGTGGTGTTGTATGAGAGATTGGTCTCAAAAGTGAAGTGTTTGAGAAACTTAACTCTAGCGTAGCCGTGTAGGTTAAGGTCGTCATATCCCTGATCATCGTAGGACTGTTCGGCGAATCCAGGGAGGTTGGTGGTTGACAGACCGGTTGTCGCACCGAACGGAGAGTAACTATTGGCGGTGTTAGCCTTGTTAGGAGAAGTCATGGCGACAAGCCTGTTGCCATTGGCGTCCTTCATAAAACTTCCGTCCTCGGTTCTTGCGTAAACTTGCTTGAGAGGCAATGTCTCGTTGATCCAGTAAAAGATGTTCTGTGTGGCGGCACCTGGGTTACGACCATAACGGGTAGCCTGGCTGCGGGTGTGCCTATTGGTGTAGCCGAACTTTGTTCCTACTTTAAGGAAGTCTGTTATCTCGGCGTTGACATTTGCCCTTGCGGTATAACGCTTGAAGCTAGATTGCTTTACGTATGAAGGGTCAGAAAGGGCACCGAGAGAAATATGGTAGTCAACCTTGTCTGTTCCACCGGAAGCGGTCACATTGTACTCCTGACGGAATCTTGTGGAATATAGCTCATCGTAAGCGGTTCCTCCGTCATAGAGAAGTTCGGCGTTGGAGTTGAGTTTGCCGTCTGTCCCGACAAGATATTCACCAGACATTGTCCCGGAGGCGTTCTGCCCGGATCCTGTCGGGGTGATGTTCATTCCTGGAACTTTGTAAGCCATCCAGTTCCCGAGTGCGTTACGTCCGAAGTTGGTTGTTGAGCCGGTGTAGTCAAACAAGTGGGCGGAAGCGAACTCCCTTGCTTGAGAGTCATTACCCTTCATCGGGCCTGTAGATAGTTCATTGTAGATGGACTGCCAGACATATTCATAGTAGTCTCCAGGGTTGCCCATGCCGATCCTGTCAATGGTGGCGTTGCCGCCCAGAGCGTTGATGCCCCAACGTCCGGAAAAGGTCACCTTGGTCTTGCCTTTGTTACCGGATTTTGTTGTGATGAGGATAACTCCGTTGGCGCCGCGAGAACCGTACATGGCAGTTGATGCGGCGTCCTTCAAGACAGTCACACTCGCGATGTCATTACTGTTGAGCGATGACAGAGGATTGATTCCGTCTGTGGCAGGTGTGCCGTCAATGATAATGAGTGCGTTGGCATTGTTGGCACTCTTGGAACCGATACCACGGATACGGATCCCCATATCAAGACCAGGCTGACCGTCAAGAGCGGTTGTCTGGAGACCAGCGACCTGTCCTTCGAGAGTCCTTGTAATAGATCCTTGGGCCTGAACAGCTATGCTGTTTCCGTCCACCTGGGTTATAGAACCTGTGAGGTCTTTCTTCTTTGCGGTACCATAAGCCACATAGACAACTTCTTCAAGGAATTCGGTGTCTTCGGTGAGAACCACATTGATTACCTTACGTGAACCAACTTGAATTTCCTGTGAGGCAAAACCTACTGAAGAGAAGATAAGAACAGCTCCAGATTTAACGGATGGGAGAGTGTAAGTGCCATCCAGTTCTGTCATTGTGCCGGTCGTGGTGCCCTTGATGAGGACATTCACACCGACCAGAGGTTCACCAGTCTTGTCCGTGACCTTTCCGGAGACGGAGGACTGGGCGAATGCCTGTGTTCCGACTGTCAGAAGCACAAGCAGGATCGTAATTAATCGTTTACCCATAAACTGTTTTTTAATAATGGTGTTATGATTTTGCTAATCGTCCTGTTTAGGAACCACCATTCTTAAAAACAGTCACTCGTTAAATTTGGCTAAACGTCCTGTTTAGGAATATTCATCAGTGTGGCGGCTCTATCCAAAAGCATCATATACAGATTGTCACATGGTTCCTTAGGAGTGCGAAAAGGATTTCGTTGGTCAAATTTTGAAGTTATTTTGTCAAATATTCGCTAAAAGTTTATGGGTGTTACTTTATTTTTGTAGCGAGTCCCCATTAAGATGAGGAAATAATATGTCAATGACACTGTTTAATTGATAATCAATTATACATTTGTTTTTACTAAACAGGACGATTAACAACACCATTATTAAAAAACAGTTTATGGGTAAACGTTTATTCACAGCTTTGCTTGCGCTTCTTCTGATCGGAGCGCAAGCGTTCGCCCAGTCCTCCGTCTCCGGAAAGGTCACGGATGAGACAGGGGAACCATGTGTCGGCGCCAATGTCCTCATAAAGGGCACGACTACCGGCACAATGACAGACTTGGACGGTAACTACAGCCTGCCTCACGTGAAGCAGGGCGCCATCCTCGTCTTCTCCAGCATTGGTTACACCACGCAAGAGGTCAATGTCGGAGCCTCGGATGTTGTCAATGTCGTTCTCAAAAGCGATTCAGACTTCCTCAATGAGGTGGTTGTAGTCGGTTACGGCTCTGCAAAGCGTAAGGATCTCACTGGATCCCTCACGCAGATTGACAACAAACTGATCGCATCCCAGAACGCATCTTCCGCCACAAAGGCATTGGAAGGCGCTGTTCCAGGTATCGTGTATGCGTCTGTTGATGGCCAGCCTGGTAGTGACGCCGGCCTTCGTGTCCGTGGTCTTGGCTCGACCAACGTCGGCGCGTCCAACGCTCTGGTCATCATAGATGGTGTTCCGGCTCAAGGGGACAACCCTCTGTCGAACATGAATCAGGAGGACATCGCCTCGATCACTGTCCTTAAGGATGCCGCTTCAACTGCCATCTACGGATCGCGCGGAGCCAACGGCGTCATCCTCGTGACCACCAAGAGAGGATCCGATGGTAGGACAAAGATCAGTTTTCAGGCCCGTGCCGGTTGGAACACAGTGGGCTCCTACAAAGTCGGGCAAGTGGATGATGCCGCTGGAATTTATGAATATCTCTGGCAGTCCATCTACAACTCTTACCGTTATGGTGTGAACGGATGTGGCCCTGCTCTTAACACAGAGACTGGCGAGTACTACACAAACATCAACAATCCTAACGTCTCTCACGAGGAGGCGGCAGAGTTCGCCAGCCAACATTTGTTCAACTATATTGGCCAGAACGACACATTCGGACGTAATATGTTGGGCAACTATATGGCTTACAAGGTGCCAGGAGCCATTTACACCCCTGACGGAACAGGCTCGTCAGCCAGCTCGACCATGACAGGCGCATATCTTGTTGGCACAGACGGCAAGATTAATCCGAACGCCACTCTTCTTTATGATGACACTTACGCTGACGCTCTTCTCAAAACGGGCTTCCGTCAGCAGTATGACCTTTCCGCGAGCGGTGGATCCGACAAGGAAGACCACTACCTTTCACTTGGGTACCTCACAGATCCTTCTTACGTTCCTAACTCTAAGTTCGAGCGCATCACAGGCCGCGCCAACATCAATGTCAACCTTTTCAAATGGCTGAAGGTAGGCACGAACGTGGGTTATACCCGCTCAAGGACAAACTACCAAGGAACCTATTGGACCGCACGCAACTCCGGTTCCAATCAAGGTAACATCACCCGCTATGTGAACGGACATACTCCGATAGTGCCGTTCTACGCCCATGACGCCGAGGGAAATTTCATCTATGACAAGAACGGAGACAAGGTTCGCAACTACCTTTACAACTCATCCTACTCTCCACTTGGCCAGACAGGCAACAACTACGGTTCGACTGATATCATGTACGCGATGGACAATGATATCCGTGAAGACCTCACCTCTACTCTCAACACTCGTACCTACATTGAGATTCCTTTCCTGGATCACTTCACTTACAGGACAGACTTCGCCTACGACAAGATCAATCGTACCACCACTATCTACTATAATGGAACAACCGGTCGTGCCGCAAGCATCGGTGGATACTTTGGAAAGAGAATGACCGACATTGAGGTCATGAACCTCCAGCACCGTCTCACATACAGTCAAGACTTTGACAAACATCACGTTGATGCCATGGGGTTGTTCGAGTCAAGCGACTGGGAGCAGCAGGTCGTGAATTGGGGTTCCTCTGATGAATTCATCCCTGGTTTCCTTGCTGCCGGCAACTTTGTGGGCCGTTACCAGGGTGCCGGTAGTGCGCCTACCCCAGGCTATGGCCATGATATTGAAAGAATGAGGTCATGGCTCGGACGTGCCAACTACATATTCGCTGACAAATACTATGTTTCCGCTTCTGTCCGCCGTGATGGTTCCTCCAAATTCAGAAAAGAGAACAGATGGGGGACGTTCTGGTCAGTTGGAGCAGGCTGGCGCTTCACTGAGGAACCGTTCTTGCAGGATCTCAGGGATAGCTGGCTCAACAATGGTAAGCTCCGCGCGAGCTATGGCGTCATCGGTAACCAGAACGGCATCGGACGTTACCAGACTTACCGTACTTGGGGGTACAGCACCACTTACCAGACAACCAACAACGGTACTGGTAAGCCTACCGGAGACAGTTACAAACTCTCTATGGGTGGCCTTGTGAACACCCAGCTCACTTGGGAGGAGACCAATACCCTTGATCTTGGGCTCGACCTCACTCTCTTCAACAGGGTAGACCTTACCATTGACTGGTACAACCGTGTTACCGGAAACTCTCAGTTCTCTCAGCCGGTTTCCTACCTTGCGATGGGACAGACAACACTTCCTCGCAACATCGCAGAGCTGACTAACCGTGGTATTGAGATTGACATCAACGCCGACATCATCAGAACCAAGGACATCCGTTGGAATCTGGCGTTCAACATCACTCATTACACTACCAAACTTACAGACCTTCCTGACGATGCTGTTCCGGCTCACGCTGAGGGACTTCCCGACGGCACATGGGAGGACAATGCCGGAGCGTGGACTTCGGGTGGAGGTGTACAGCAAAAAGCGAATGTCTATCTTCGTGGAATCGGACGTGATTGGTTCAATCTCTATATGTACAAATATGCCGGGATTGACCAGAACAGCGGTCTTCCGATGTACTATCACAGAGTAACAGAAGCCGACCATACAGCAGGCAAGTACACTGACACCGAGGTCGGCGGAAGCGTGAAGACAACCAATTATGCAAACGCCTCCAAGTATGAGGTCGGAAGCGCCATCCCTACATTCCAGGGTGGCTTCAACACCAGCTTCTCTTATAAAAATTTCTACATCAATGCGCAGTTCGCCTATCAGTTGGGCGGTAAGTTCTTCAGCCGCAACTACGCAGAGTATCTCTACAACGTCGTGGATGCCCAGATGTACAGAATGATGTTCGTCTCAAAGGATGTCAAGGGTAATACATGGACACCGGACAATTCAGGAGCGGGATTCCCGATGCAGTGGTACCCTGAAGGAGAGAACTCCTATTTTAGTGGGACTTCCACTAATGGTGGCAACTGGAGTTTCACTGATGAGTGTCTCTTCAGTGCTTCATACCTCCGTCTGAAGAACTTGACCGTTGGCTACAATGTGCCTAAGTCTCTCCTTGGAAAGATGCATATCGACAAGGTCGTAAGCAACATCAAGGTGTTCGCTTCTTCAGATAACCTTTTCATTCTCTCTGCCGCGAAGGCCATTGATCCTTCGATGTCCGCTTCCGGTGGTTACAACGACGTGGATGCCTACACATTCCCGAATATGCGTTCCTACACTATCGGAATCAACCTGGACTTTTAATCTTTTAAGAAAAAATCAATTATGAAAAAGTATATCAGTTACATAACAGTTGCCTTGCTGGCCGCGTTCTCTATGAGTTCCTGCAAGTCTCTGGATGTCGCTCCTCCGAACAACATCACTGACGAACAGATACAGAAAATTCTCGAGGAAGGAGACGAGAGCGCCAAGAACTTGATCGTCAACCTTGTCGGTACAGGTCTTGAGAACTTCTTCAACACTTCAGGGTATACCTGGAGCGGTTACAGTGATGACAACGGAAACTCCCAGCTGGATCAGGATTTCCTAATGAATATGAGAGGAAACGACGTGGTACTCGGAACTGCCGCCACCGCGTCATCAAAGCATAGGACGGCTTACAATCTCATAAAGACATTCACACTTACGGACAATACTTATCCGTATTACGCATTGAGCGCATGTCTGCTTACTGGCGCCAATAAGGCTTTGCTCTACCTTACTCCTGAAGCCGCCAAGAATGGTCCTAACGCCAAGAAGTACCGTGGACAGGCCCTTGCGGTCCGCGCGTACGCATACATGCAGTTAATGGAGCGTTTCCAGACTGCGTACACCAATGGTGGGAAGGACGGGAAAGGCATGCCTATTTACAGATCTTACGGGACAAACGATCCGGCTCCCATTTCTTCTGCTACCGATACTTACCAATTCATCATCGAAGATCTTACCGAGGCTGTGGCCGATCTTCAGGATATGGGCTACACTTCTGAGCCAAAGGATGTGGATCTTGGAGTCGCTCAGTTTCTTCTCGCCCGCGCCGCTCTTTGGTATGGAGACTGGGACACTTGCATCAAGGCTGCTTCTGATCTGGTAAAGCATTTCCCTAACTTCATCAAGGAAGCCAACTATGGCGCCAAGAACGCTGACTTTGCGGCATACTGCGAAGGAACGAAAGACTTCAGGTCTGAGGATAACGCATTCCTTGTGGTAGCGGCTAATCCTGAGGCCATCATGGGATTCCTAAACGGCGAAGGCTCCAACAAGTACACTTCTTTCAACGCCAATATATTTGCCAACGGTCTTGCCGGCTCCAGCTCGGAGGCTCCACGTATTGATGAGAGGCTTTACAACAAGATCGATGACGATGACTTCAGAAAAGACATATTTACAACTTCTTCAGCCAACTACACTTACAAGACCAATGAAGCTGGCGTAGAGAAGACGAACATGATCCCTGAATATTCATCCATGAAGTTTGCCGCGACTCTTGCCAAGGGTGTTACTGTACGTGATCACCAGATTATTTGCGACAACTACGTATTCCGCTCATCCGAGGCTTACCTGATGCTTGCCGAGGCTTATGCCCAGAGCGGTCAGGACGCAAAGGCCAAGGAAGTCCTCAATACCCTTTTGGCAGCCCGCACAAAGGCCGGCAAGCCGACCCTTACATGCGACAACTATAGTGGAATGGCTGGTATGACAGCACTCCAGATGGTTCAGCTCCAGACACGCATTGAACTTTGGTGCGAGGGTGGACGCGAGTACTACAACAACAAGCGTTGGAATATTGACGTCAACCGTGCAGGTTCTTCTACCCATTATGAAACCGCAGCCACCCTTGCTGTCGGCGAAATGAATCTTGCCATTCCAAGATCCGAGACCACAACCAATACCCATTGGGCTGACTAATCATAGAATAAATGAATATGAAAACAAAATCATTGATATTAGGCTTTCTCTCAGTGCTTGCGATGACATTCGTTTCATCTTGTCAGGATGAGGAAAATTTCGTCAAGGCAGAAGGTGTCTCAATCAGTCCGGCTAAGGTGACCCTGACCGCGGGAGATCAGACAGAACTTACAGCGACTGTGACCCCTGGTGATGCCACCAGCAAATACTTCAAGTGGGAGTCATCGAACGCCAAAGTCGCTTCCGTAGACAATTTCGGAAGGGTCATAGCTCTTACCCCTGGTTCCACCACAATCACGGTAAAGACTGATGATGGCGATTTCACAGCTCAAAGTGAGGTCACCGTCAACCCTAGACCAGTAGAGAGCGTGTCTCTTGACAGAACAGAACTCACAGTCTATGAAAGCGAGACTGGCACCCTTGTGGCTACAGTGAACCCTGACGGTGCTTCTGACAAGACGGTGACCTGGACATCTGAAGACAAGTATGTCGCCACAGTTGACAAAGCCGGTGTTGTGACCGGTGTGTCAACAGGTGAGACTGTGATCACAGTCACCACCAATGACGGTGGAAAGACCGCATCTTGCAAGGTTAAGGTTGAGGCTCGCGTCCCTACCAAACCGGAGCAGCTTGACCTCTGGAAGAGCGACAATGCCGGCTACCGCCCTATCATTGGCGGTGACGCAGCAGTTGACAAAGGATGGCTTACCTACAAGGACGGTGTTGTACGCTGGACGGAGAACACAACAGGCAAGCCTCGTACGGAGACCATTGAGTTCTCAACAGGCTCAAAGTTTACCATCACCCAGATCGGACCTGATGACTTCAAGGGCACTTGGACCCTTTATTCCAAACTCTTTGACCCAAACAAGACGCTTGGAAAGGGGAATACAAATGCAGACAAGACAACCGTAACTGTTGGCAATCCTCTTAATGGAGAGACTCTGACAGATGCTGCGGGTGCAGAGCATGTGAATAATGTGGGGATTAAAGGGTTGTACCTCGATTCTACACTTGATGCCTGTGTCGAGATCGACTATAAGAACAAGACTGCAAAGGTTGGACTATTCTTCGACCGTCGCAAGGCACAGTCTCTTAATGGTGGAAAGTTTTGTGTTTATCTTCCGGAAGGTTCTGGAGGAAACAGTTGGGGCAACTATAATTTCGTTCCAAAGGATTTTTCAGAGACAAATTATGATTGGCTCTGGTTCACCGCAAAAGATGCATTCAAAACATTAAAGTACCAATATTTCGGTGAAGGGCAGAAGACCAGTAATGGAAAGTACTATATCTGCGGCATCTCCATCGCTAATGCTACTTCGGCTGATAACACGACTATTTCTGGCAGTTACGATGTTGTCTATCAAGCCAACTACAACGGAAGTAATAGTGAAAGTATTTATTTCGCAAGGTAATTGACTTTTAGTTGATTCATTAAAAACGAGGCGACCGGAATCCCGGTCGCCTCGTTTTTGGAAATCATTACCTTAAGTAAAGAGAATGCTTACGAATGCTTACGATAAAGTACGACTGTCAGTTTGATTA
>DCCQ01000043.1 GCA_002314195.1 Bacteroidales bacterium UBA1077
CAAGGGTGCCGGAAACGGTGCCTAATGATTAAAAGAAATCTCTCCGATGAGAGGTTTCTTTTTTTCGTGCGTTATGCTTTCGCGAGCATAGTCTGGACCAAGTCCAGAAAAGTCAGATTTGTCGTTATGGCAAGATGCTTCGGTATCGTAGATGAATGGTACTACGATTCCGAAGAGAAAGCACGGGAAAAGTTCGCTGAGCTTGCGGCCAAGAGGTCGGACAGATG
This sequence comes from Bacteroidales bacterium UBA1077, assembly GCA_002314195.1. Lineage (GTDB taxonomy): Bacteria > Bacteroidota > Bacteroidia > Bacteroidales > UBA932 > Cryptobacteroides. The sequence continues at coordinate 228 of DCCQ01000043.1, forward strand.
GGAGATCGAGGTCATTCGGGAGACTTCTCGGCAAGGGTCAGGATCGCACGGTTGATGAACTCGGTCTTGTTGCCTTGATAGGAGGAAAGGAATGCGTCAACCTCCGGGGTGGAACGGAAGGTGTAGGACTGGCCGTGTGGCTTGGACTTGCGACCGGCACCGGAACGGGCACCGCCCCAGGACGGAGACTCGGAAGGAGTCTGTGAAGATAACAGATTTTTGTTTTGCATACAAAATGTGTTAAATTTGCGGAAGACAGCCAAACGAGAGGGGATGTTCCAGATCCCCTCCCTCGGAAAACTAAAGTGTAACTTCTACAAGTGTTATCACTATTTTCCAAATTCTGATTTTAATGATCTCGAGTTTCATCGCTTTCAGAAGTTTGGCTGTTTTTCTTACTCCCTTTCAAGCGTTTCAGATTCCTCTTTCGCGGTTCTCCCTGAACCGCATTACAAAGGTACGCATTTATTTTGAATTACGCAACTATTTTTCAAGATATTTTCAATTTATTTCATTGATTATCAACAAAATATTCATACAATGGACATCAAGAGGATTTGGGAGACCGCGGGCCTGAAACAGCGGAATGAGATGCTGACGTTGATCGTGATGGACGGGGTGTCATACCCGACGGCATATTCATGGCGCAACGGGACGAGACGGCCTAAGCCGCTCTATCAGGAGAACATCAGGAATTACGTGAAAGATGTTTTCGGGATAGATGCGACCGTGAATGAGCTGTTTCCGGAAAAGGGTTAAGTTATGTACGCAGACAAGGATTCAAGAGGCCTGGTCTCGGTGTTCGAGATGGACAGGCCGGAATGGTCGGCACTTCGCGGGGCATGCCAGATGGCGGTGCAGCTTTGGGAAGTCCAACTGATGGAGTTCGCAGGGCTTGCGCCAATGCAGATGCAGACTTGGGAGATTCAGCGGAAATGCCATCTTGAGCAATGCATCGGCATAGCAAGGAGGATGGTTTTCGAGACCGACCAGGCTAATGAGAGGGTGGACGATGATTCGCACTGGGAAAGTTTCGAGACGTTCCTTCAGAACGACAAGAAAAGCGGTGAAGCAATAGACATATTCAACTTATGATTCCCGACTATGTAAAAGACCAAATCAAGGAGCGGGACATCGTCTCGATCATCCAGGACGAGGGCGTGGAGCTCAAGCGGGAAGGCAGCCACTACAAGTGCTGTTGCCCTTTCCACGGGGAGAAGACACCTTCGTTCGTGGTGACGCCTTCGAGGAATATGTACCACTGCTTCGGGTGCGGACGTACCGGTGACGCCATCAGCTTTGTGATGGAGAGGCGCGGAATGACGTTCTACGAGGCAGTGGAGCATCTTGCGAGGCGGCTGGGAATCGACTACGAGAAGAAGGAGCCGACACCGGAGGAGAAGGCTGCGGAGTTCAGGCGGTCACAACTGATGACGGTGAACAAGCTGGCCTCCGAGTGGTTCATCCAGAGGTTCAAGGAGTCGCCTGGCGCCAAGGAATATGTCCTTAAGAAGCGCGGGATCAAGGCGGAGACAGCCGAGTTGTTCTGCATCGGTTACGCTCCGGAGAAGGGAGGGCTGAAACAGTACCTGACGGGGCTTGGCTGGAAGGAGGACGTGCTGCTTGCGGCAGGACTGGTCAAGAGAAACGAGGACACCGGGCAGGTCTATGACTCGTTCAGACACAGGATTATGTTCCCGGTCTTCTGGACAAGCGGCTACATCGCAGGGTTTTCCGGACGCTACATCGGTGACAAACCGGGTGTTCCCAAGTACTTGAACACCGGGGAGACGGAGCTGTACAGGAAGAAGGGAATCCTTTTCGGGTGGCTTCAGGCGAATATGCAGATCTATGCCACCAAGCAGGCCTACCTTGTCGAGGGCAATCTGGATGTTTGTCGCTTGCACGAGATCGGAGTCAAGAACGCGGTGGCTCCTTGCGGCACGGCATTGACTCAGGAGCAGATCGACCTTCTGAAAACAAGGGCCGAAAGGGTCACGATCATCGGGGACACCGACAAGGCAGGTGTCGAGGCGGTGCAGAAGAACGCCAAGTTGATGACGGAGGCCGGTCTTTCGGTCAGTGTGATGGAGTTGCCCGCTGAACTTGGCAAGGATGCTGATGAGTTTTTCCGGACGCACCAGCACGAGTTCGATGAATGCAACCTCCAAAGGACGAACGATTATATTCCTTGGATCTGCAAGAAATGGATGGACGCGGCCACTTCGCAGACGGAGAAGGCAGCCGTGATCACCGAGGTCTGCAAGCTGCTGGCCAAGGTGCCGGATCAGAGTTCGGCTGACATGTACAGGGAGACCTTCACGAAGACCTACAAGTTCGGAGAGATCTGGAACCAGGAATATTTCAAGGCCAAGAATGATCAGGAGCGTGCGGAGGCCAAGGAGGACGGCACTAAGGAGATGCTCCAGAACTATGGCTTCTACGTCAAGAACAACTGCTACTATGGAGCTTCAAGATCCGGGAACGACATGAGGTGGAGCAATTTCACGATGACTCCGATCCTGCACATCCGGGATGAGAAGAACGCCCGGAGAATATTCACGCTGCGGAACGTCAAGATGCAGGAGGCGGTGGTGAAGTTGAACCAAAGCGAGCTTGTGTCGTTCACGGATTTCAAGACGAGGGTCGAGACAGCGGGGAACTATGTCTGGGAGGCCACGGCCAACGAGCTTACCTCACTGAAGAAGTTCCTCTATGACGGAACCCCTTCGGCTGATGAGATCAAGCAGCTGGGTTGGCAGAAGAAGTGGGGCTTCTACGCTTGGGGCAACGGCGGCCTTGACAACGGCACGTTCAAGCCGGTGGACAAGTACGGGATCATCGACATCAAGGGGCAGAAGTTCTATCTTCCCGGTTGCGCGCTGGACACAAGGGACAACACCCAAGGCTACCAGCTGGCAAGGAAGTTCGTCTACACGGAGACCAACACCATCACGCTTCGGGAATATTCAGAGAAACTCATCACGGTGTTCGGGGACAACGCCAAGGTGGCGCTTTGCTTCCTGTTCGCTTCGCTGTTCAAGGATGTGGTGACATCGGTGACGACCTCCTTTCCCATTCTGGATCTGTTCGGTCCGAAAGGCACGGGAAAGTCGGAGCTGGGACATTCGCTGACATCTTTCTTCGTAAGCAACAACATCGCGCCAAACATCAACAACACGACCAAGGCGGCTCTTGCCGAGGCGGTGGCGGAGGTCAGCAACGCGGTGGCGCATCTTGATGAATATAAGAACAACCTTGACCTTGAGAAGAGGGAGTTCCTGAAGGGAATATGGGATGGCGCTGGGCGTTCGAGGATGAATATGGACAATGACAAGAGACGTGAGACCACTGCTGTGGACTGCGGGGTCGTGATGAGCGGTCAGGAGATGCCGACCGCCGACATAGCCCTGTTCAACCGGCTTGTGTTCCTGACGTTCAGCAAGACCACGTTCAGTGATCAGGAGAAGAGGAACTACGAGAATCTGAAGCTTGTCGAGAAGCGCGGACTTACGCATCTGACGAACCAGTTGTTGCAGTTGCGATCCAAGTTCCAGACGGATTTCAGGAGGGTGTGGGATGAGACTTTGTCGGACATGAATGACAGGGTCCGGTCGTACAATGTCGAGGACAGGACCCTGAGGAACTGGGCTATCCTGCTGGCAGCCTACCGGACTTTGAGGACGGACATAGATGTTCCGTTTGACAGCGAGGAGATGTTCAAGCTTTGCTGCAAGGGTTGCGTGGACCAGAACCAGAAGACCAAGCAGAACAACGAGCTTTCCGGATTCTGGGAGATTGTGGAGAATCTGGTGGCATCCGGGCAGGCGTACATCAACATCGACTATAAGCTTTGCGCCGGGGACCGTCCGTTCGCCATCAAGGAATCGGATGTTCCGTTCGAGCCCAAGCACGGTGTCAGGTACATCTATCTGGCTTTTCAGCGGCTTTCGGCACTCTACATGAAGGAGGGCAAGGACGTGAACGGCGAGGTGATTCCGAGGGATTCGCTGAAGTACTATCTTGAGCATTCACCGGAGTTCATCGGGACGGCCAAGTCGATGCGGTTCAAGTTGCTGGAGAACAAGACCTACGTGTCGAGCAATCCGGAGACCGGCAAGAGCCGTGTGACCACCGCGATGGTCTTTGACTATGACGCGCTCAAGGTCAACTATGGCATCGACCTGGACATCTCCACCGACACGCTTGAGATCGGGGACAACCGCACCGCGGCCAGCACTCCCCCACCGGTCACCGACTCCTCTGAATCGACTGAAGCCGAACTTTGGGAGAAGTGATGGAGGACCTTCGGAGATATGTCCTGTATTCCAAGGAGCAGGAAGACGCGTTCCGGAACAAGTACGCCAATGTGATAGCGGCAAGGCGGAGGGTGTACGTGAACTGGCTGCGCGGCCTTCCGCTCCGGGAATGGGTGGACTATCTCGTTCAGGTCTCTCCTCGTGACTACGAGGCTGTCATAGGCCTTATCTGCATCTGCCATCAGGAACGCCTTGTCAGCATCACCTTCAGCCGTGACTACCACCAAATCAGACGAGATCCGGACACACCGGAGGAATTTGAGAGCATATTCGGAAAATATGCTGAAAAAGAGTGAATTATTTTGAAAATATTTGTCGAAAAATTTGGGCAATGTTAGAATTAATACTATCTTTGTACCAGTTAAAGAAATGATGCATGAAGTACAATGAATTAATGAGGCAACTGAAAAAGGCAGGGTGCTACGACACGGGGAGACAGCAAAGCGGACACCCTCTCTGGTTCAGCCCAAGGACAAACAAGGTGTTCAAGGTCAGCAATCACGGGACTGACGAAGTGGCGACCGGAACATTGGCACAAATCAAAAAGGCAGCGGGGATTTAATCCCCACTGTATTACAATAAAAACAGAGACAGTTATGAGAAAGGTTAACGCAATTATTGAAAAGGCATCAGACGGAAATTACAGCATCTATATGGATGCCGATGATATGCCTTATCTTGTCACCGGAACAGGTAAGACTGTGGAAGAGGCACGCAAGGTGTTCGAGGATGGTTACGAGGACATCAAGAAATACTATGCTGAAACTGGAGAACCATTCGAGGAGGTTGAGTTCTGCTACCAGTACGACATTCCTTCCTTCCTTCAGGAATATGCATATCTCATCACGCTTTCAGGACTTGAAAGAATCACGGGTGTCAACCAGAAACAACTCGGACACTACATCAGCGGCTACAGGCATCCGTCCGCCAAGACTGCCAAGAAAATCGAGGACGGTATCAGAAGATTAGGACAAACATTTTCGTCTGTCAAGTTCGCTTGATTGTAATCGGCCTTCGGGCCTAGCGAGTACTTCATTTCTTTTTCTTTGACAGACAGGCGGCATCCATTCGGGTGCCGCTTTTTCGTAAACACATTCGCAATACAAACGCAATACAAAATTTCGGGAAAGGATTGGATGTTAAGGAAAGAATGACGATATTTGTGATGTTTTTGATGAAAATGGGCATTGGAAATAACACCTCCTTTATAGGTCCGTTCCTGTCCTCGCCCTCAAAAGGAATAAAGCCTGGTATCTCCCAAATGCCGGGCTTTTTCATTCCACAAAACGGAATGATATTAAGGCTCACTATGAGCCAAGAAAAAAGGAGGTGTTATTTCATAAAATGCCAACTTTCATCAAAAACGAAACGCCAGACGGTCACTACATTTTTTGCAGATACATAGTGAAGAACGGCAGGAAGATATTCCCTAAGCGTAGCCGTGTTTTCAGGATCTGGGTAAGACGTAGGGAGCGACTGACCAAGTAGCTTATGGGTGGTGCGATGGGAGGCATCACCTTTTTTTCAAAATAAATGTAAAATTTCTATCGACAAATTTCGTGATTAATAGAAATATTACTACCTTTGCAACACCAAGCAATATGCGATATGAAGTACGATGAATTTCACGACCTTGTTAAGGCGAATGGCTGGGAAAGGTTAAGGCAGTCTGGAAGCCACGTGATCTACAAAAAGGGAAGCCGGACTTACCCGGTTCCCTACCACAAAGGGAAAGAGTTGGGCAAGGGGCTTGAAAACAAGATGAAAAAGGATATGGGGCTGAAATAAGCCCCATATCACAACGATAAAAGAATTGAGTTATGGTTATAGAAGCGATTATCGAAAGAGCGGCGGACGGAACATTCAACGTCTATTGCAGCAAGGAAATATTCTCAGGCGCCGGCAGCACCATAGAGGAGGCCAAGGCTGACATGATGCAGCAGATCAAGTTCTACAAGGAAACTGCGATTGCGGAGGGATTCAAGTACCCCGCTTTTCTTGACGGGGAATATTCCTTCTCCTACAAGATTGACGCGGTCTCGCTGATGCAGTATTATGTCAATTCCGGAATCCTCTCATTGGCTGGTCTCGAAAAGCTAACCGGCATCAACCAAAAGCAGCTTTGGGGATACATCAACGGAACCAAGCCACGGAAAGCCCAGGAGGAAAGAATCGAATCTGGATTCCGGGCGTTGGACAAAGACCTGAACGCCATATTCGCGTAATTGTTTGGTAGCATTACTTAGTATGGTGCGGCCCTGGGAGTTTCTTCCAGGGCTTTTCTTTTTGGTAAGGGCGGATGAAGAGGCTAATCTTCATTCGCTCTTACAATTTTTCCTGACTTTGACAATGATT
>DCCQ01000128.1 GCA_002314195.1 Bacteroidales bacterium UBA1077
TAAAAATATCTTTTTCATTTCTGGTTCTTATCAGTCACTTCGACAGGCTCAGTGACCTATTGTATTACTGTTATCCAATGTTGGTTCTGGTACTCGATAGGCTTGCCGGCAGCGGTGAGGCTCCGGACGTAGGCCAGCATCGTGTCGTAGAGATAGCCGTTGCACTTTATGATCTCCACAGCGTTGTTGGCCACCTTGTAGCCGTCGCCTCCGTCAAGAAGGAAGTTCAGAGTCGCGACTCCATAAATCCTGTCATCGTCCAAAGGTTCTACGTTCACGATCGCTGAGACAATCTTGCCATTCTTCACAGTGACCTCCACGCCCCCGACGATCTGCAAGGTTGTGGAAGCCATCTGATTAAGAAGCGCACGCACGTCACGTCCATGCAAAGCCACGTAACAGAGATAGTTGCGGAACGGGAACATCGACATGATGTCATCATAAAGCACCTCACCGGCAGGCATGTCAATCCGGACTCCCCCTCGGTTGACGAAACCGATGTCAACCCGCTTGCCTGTGCTGTCGGCGGTCGCCCTCATCAATTCGTCAATGTACCAATCGTAGATCTCGCACTCCGGATAAGTCCGGACCATCGCCCTTGTCGAATGGCCTATGACGGTCTTCACCTTGGCCATGGCAGGCTGGGCGTCAAGCATTATCCTGGCGACATTCCTAACAGTGCCTTTACGGAATTTGCGACCGTTAGGAGCGTAATAGGTACAGCCTTTTACCGTGCCCATAGCCTCGCTCACATTCGTCGCGTTTGAAGCCACGACACCGGTACGATGTCCGTCAACAGGATCTGTTGTCCAAGTGACAGTACGTTCCTGAGCGCCGATACAAAGCCCTCCAGCCAGAAACAGCATGATTATCAGCCGATTTCTCATCACTTTCTTAGTAATTATTTCATCCTCAACCACTTCCAAAGATCCTTGAAAGTAGATTTCTTACCGAACATCAGGATGCCCACCTTGTAGATCTTGGCGGAAAGCCAGGCGCAACCGACGAAGGTCACGAGCAGCAGAGCGATTGAGACTACCAGCTGCCACATCGGAACTCCGTACGGAATTCTGGCCAGCATCACGATCGGTGATGTGAACGGAATCATCGATCCCCAAACAACCACACTGCTGTCCGGATTCTGGAAAGCCACAAGAATGATGAAGTAGGCGATCATCAGCGGGATGGTCAGCGGCATCTGAAGCTGCTGAGAATCGCCCTCGTTCTCCACGGCGGAGCCCACGGCGGCAAACATTGACGCATAGAGCAAGTACCCAAGAATGAAATAGATAAGGAATGAGACAATCAGTTTCACCCAAGGAATATTCACAAGCGTGCCGACAATGACACTCATCTCGTCAGGCTCTCCGGCCACAACAGCGGTGGAGTCAGCGGATGCGTTCAAAGTGGCGGTCGCACCTCCAAGGGCCTGCATCTGATCCGGCGTGACACCCATTGTCTGCGCCATCATCTCAGGATTGCCGGCCATCTCAGCGAACATATCCTTACCTACAAAGGCTGTGGCCGCAGAGACGAGCACACCCGTCAGGATAATCCACAGGAAGAACTGTGTCAACGCCACAAGGGCCACACCGATGATCTTTCCGAACATCAGGTCAATGGCCTTCACGGACGAGATCAGAACCTCAACGACACGGCTGGTCTTCTCCTCGATGACACTGGACATCACCTGCCCTCCGAACATCATTATGAACATCCAGATGACGATGCCAAGCAGCATGGAGATGATCATGTACACTCCAGACTCTGAGATTGTCTCATTACCCTTGTCATCCAAGGTGTATTCTGTCACCTTGACATCGGCCCTCACCTCATCCATGATCTGCGAGAGGTTATCGATGCCGTACTGCTGCACACGATATTCCTCAACCGCCTCATCAGCCTTATCAGCAAGTCCAGTGGTGAACTCAACCCCCAAAGGGTCTTTTGAATATGTCTGGACAGAGACGGTCTTCTTTACAGTGTCAAGGGGTGACACCACCACCAGGACATCCTTACCATACTCCGAGAGACGCGCCTTCACCGAGTCGGGATTCTCTGAGGAATAGTCCGTGAAAGTGAGCCTGTCCGTGTCCTGGAGATGGCTCATCACGATTCCTGAACGATCGACAACAGCGACATCCTGCTTCCTCTCCTTTGTCCCGGCCATAATCACTCCGAGCACGACCATTGTGACCGCGAAAATGATCGGAACAAGAATCGTCGTGACAAGGAATGACTTTTTCTTGACGCGGGTGAGATATTCCCTCGCTATGACAGTCTTTATAATTCTAAAATTCATGACTATGCCTCCTCAGTTACAAGTTTTATGAATATGTCGTTCATCCTCGGAATCAGTTCCTTGAACGAGTTGACGACGATGTCCTGCGCCAGCAGGGCCGAAAGCGCGTCGTTGGACGAGACATGCTCTCCGAGCGTCAGCACGGCGGTGTGGCGGCCGGCGTTGTCCTCATCCGAAAGGACTTTGAATATTCCTTCGGCATCCTTCACATTGTCCTCACCGGTGTAGACAAGTTCGATGTTGTTGTTGCCGTACTTGTGACGAATCTCATTTACACCTCCGGTGATCACCAGATGGGACTTGTTGATGAGGGCTATGTTGTCGCAGAGTTCCTCGACAGATTCCATGTTGTGGGTCGAAAGGATGATCGTGGCACCCTCGTCCTTCAAACGAAGGATCTCCTTGCGGATCAGCTCGGCGTTCACCGGATCGAAACCGGAGAACGGCTCGTCCAGAATCATCAGGGACGGCTTGTGGACAACGGTCGTGATGAACTGGACCTTCTGGGCCATTCCCTTGGACAGTTCCTCGACCTTCTTCTTCCACCAGTCCTGGATTCCGAAACGCACAAACCACTCCTTCAACGCCTTACGAGCTTCAGCAGCGCTCATGCCTTTCAACTGGGCCAGATACATGGCCTGGTCTCCGACCTCCATCTTGCGGTAAAGGCCGCGCTCCTCAGGCAGATAGCCTATCTTCTCAACGTCCGACTGGGTTATCGGGCGTCCGTCAAACAAAACTTCTCCTCCGTTGGGAATTGTTATCCGGTTAATGATGCGGATCAATGTCGTCTTTCCGGCTCCGTTAGGGCCCAGAAGACCGAAGATCCCGCCTTTAGGAATGTTCACGCTGACTTTGTCAAGCGCTACTTTCTCTCCGAAATTCTTGCAGATGTCCCTGCATTCGATGATGTTCTCGCTCATAAAGCTTATATAGATAAAATCTTACTGGTCAATTCAACAAGCAATTCTCCCGGAGTGGCCTCCCCGGCATCTCCACCTTTGCCTTTGTAGTCATATTCACAAAGAAGGGAGATCACTTCCATCGCCTTGCGGACCGGATAGTTGGCCACCGCTGTATCATATTCCTTCCAAAAGTAGGGGTTCACGCCTTGCAGGGCCGCGGCGACAGCGGCTTTGTCCGGGAAGCGGCTCTTCTCCTTCAACGCCGCATATTTCAGGATTCTGGCGAAGTGCGTGTAAAGTGCGCTGACAGCCATCGGCATGGCGAATTTTGCGGACTCACCTATCCTAGCGGCTATTTTCAACGCCCTTGGGCTATTCTTCGCTGACAGTTCCTTGGTCAACTCGAACACGCTGAACTCCCGGCTGATACCCACATTACGCTCGATGTCTGAGACTGTGATCTGTTTCGTTCCCTCGGGCAGGTTTTTCAGCATCTTGTCAGTCTCTACGGCAATCCGCCCCAGATTCGTGCCGGCCGATTCCGCCAGCAGGGCGGCACCCTCTGGATCAATGGTCAGTCCACGGCCAGAGAAATACTGCGCTATCCACGAAGGCATCTCGTAGTCTCTCAGCGCGTTGGATTCGACAACAATCCCGTTTTTGGAAGCCTGCTTGTACAAAGCCTTGCGCTTGTCCGCCGAGGCTCCACGCATCAGAAGCACAAGAACAGTGGAATCCAAAGGCTTCTCGCAGTAGACCGAGAGTTTCTCCAGATCCCTCATCGCCTGAGCGTCTTTCACCACGACAAGCTGCCTTTCGGCCATCATCGGGAAACGCCTCGCGGCAGTGATGACAGTGTCGGCATCCACGTCCGAGCCATAGCAGATCGTCTCGTTGAAATCCCTCGAAGCCTCGTCAAGGGCATTCTCGATGACAGCGTCGCAGACCATGTCCGTATAATACGGTTCGTCCCCCATCAGAAGATAGACTGGGGCGAACTGTCCTGACTTGACAGCGGCTATTATCTCACGGCACTGGCTGCCGACATTGACTGTTCCCTTAGCCATTCAAGGCCGCGTTAGTATTTGAAATCAATTGTTTTACGGATATCCTCGGACGAAGCTCCCACAAGAATCCTGTAGTTACCCTTCTCGGCGACCCAGTCATGCTTCTCGGCATCGAAATAACTGATGGCAGCCTTGTCCAAGGTGACTTTCACCTCACCCGACTTGCCTGGCTCAAGGAATATCTTGCCGAAGCCCTTGAGTTCCTTTACCGGACGCTCCACAGAGCTTTCTGGAGCGCTGACATAGATCTGCACAATCTCAGCGCCAGCCACAGATCCGGTGTTCTTCACAGGAACAGTGACGGTCAGCCCTTTGTCAATCGAGCCCGATGTCTTAGGCTCGCCATATTCAAAGGTGGTGTAGCTGAGACCGTAGCCGAACGGGAAGGTTGGCTTGATGGCACTGTGCTCGAACCAACGGTAGCCCACGAATATTCCCTCAGTGTAGGTCTCATCGTAGATGGTCTTGTCCTGAACTCCCATCTTTACGGTCTCTTTGCGAGGGATTCCAGGATACTGAATCTCGCTCTGAACCGGATAGTCGGCAAGTGCGGCACCAATTGTGAACGGCAGTTTTCCGGAAGGGGTCACGTCGCCTGAAAGAACGTCAGCCAAAGAGTGTCCAGCCTCGCTTCCAAGGTACCAATCCTGGACTATCGCCGGCACCTTGTCAGCCCAAGGCATCGCCACAGCGTTTCCAGATATATTCACAACTACAAGTTTAGGGTTGGCGGCGGCAAGAGCCTCGATCACAGCGTTCTGTGAATATGGCAGTTCGTAACTTTCCCTGTCGGCTCCCTCACAGTCCTGATGCTCACTCTTGTTAAGGCCGCCGACAAAGATCACACAGTCAGCGTCTTTTGCAGCGGCGACAGCATCCGCGATCAGTTTTTCCGCCGGACGGGCCTCGCTGAGATCCTGTCCGGTTGAGACGCCATCGAACTGACCACCGAGATTCCCGATATAGCCACGCTCATAAACGACCTCAGCATCCTTGAATCTTTCCATGATTCCTCTTAACGGAGAGACCTCGTCCTTGGCTTTGAGCGAGGAACTTCCGCCGCCCACGGTCATCATCTTCACAGCATTCTCACCTACCACCAGAATCTTTTTAGCATCCTTTATCGGCAGGATTCCGCCATCGTTCTTGAGAAGTACAATGGACTCTGCACCAATCTTTCTGGCTGCCGCGATGTGCTCAGGGCCCACGAATGAACCGTAAGGGCGGTTTCTGTCCATCACCGTGCGGAACATCAGCCGGAGGACTCTGCGAGCCTTGTTGTCAAGGACTTCCGTGGAATATTTCCCTTCCTTGATTCCCTTGAGGTAAGGTCCGGAAAGGTAGTAGTTGGCATAGGCGTTGGAAGCAGACCAGCTGAGTCCGTTGGTAAAAGTTCCGAACTCCATGTCCAATCCGTTGTTCACAGCCTGATCAGTGTCATGCGTTCCGCCCCAATCGCTGATGACAACACCGTCAAATCCCCACTCACCCTTAAGGATGTCATTCAGGGTGTACTGATTCTGGCAGCACCACTGGTTCTTGTAGAGGTTGTAAGCTCCCATGATAGCCCAAGCCCTTCCCTCGGTCACAGCGGCCTTGAACGCCGGGAGATAGATCTCGTAGAGAGTCCTGTCATCGACGGTCACATTAGTCGTGAAGCGGTTATATTCCTGATTGTTCAAAGCGTAGTGCTTCACGCAGGCAGCCACGCCGTTGCTCTGCACTCCCTTGACGTAGGGCACGACCATGCGGCTTGAAAGGTAAGGATCCTCGCCCATATATTCAAAGCTGCGTCCGTTGAGAGGAGTCCTGCAGATGTTCACGCCAGGTCCGAGGAGCACGTCCTTCTTGCGGTAGCGGGCTTCCTCCCCGATGCTCTTTCCGTAAAGGGCAGACATCTCCGTGTTCCATGTGGCGGCCAGAGCGGTCAACGCCGGGAACGCCGTGCAGGAGTCATTCGTCCACCCAGCCTGGCTCCATTTGTCCCAAAGTACTTCAGGACGGATTCCATGAGGGCCGTCTGATGTCCAAATCTCTGGTATGCCAAGGCGAGGCACTCCTGCTGAGCTGAACTTTGACTGGGCGTGAAGGATCGCAACCTTCTCCTCGGTCGTCATCCTCGAAAGAGCGTCCTCCACCCTTTCCTCAATGTTTTTACTTTCATCAAGAAAGACAGGCCCGCCATTTCCGGCGGCCTGTCTTCCGACACCTCTTTGCTGACCACACGAGGCGGCGATGCCAGCCACGGCTATCAGACTTAAAATCAGTTTAGTTTTCATCTACGTTTTTATGCTTCAAATTTCTTTTCCTTTGTTCTAATGATTTTCTCTTTCATCAGATCAACAGCCGCGCTCACCGCGTCCTCGAACGAAGTTGAACTCCTTTCGATGACAAGATCCTGACCGTAGGCCCTTGTCTGGATCCTGACATTCTTGTTGTCAGGCTCCTTGAGCAAAGATAAAGTCACCTCCATTCCGTCGAGATGGTCGCTGAATCTGGAAAGTTTCGAGACCTTCTTCTCTACATAGTCGAGCAGTTTCTGATCCGCGTCGAACTTCAGGGATTTTACTCTAATCTCCATTTTTACCTCCGCTTTTTGCCCTTGGATGGGCGTTAACATAAACTTTTTTCAGTTTCTCGATGGTGTTGTGCGTGTAGACCTGCGTCGCTGCCAGCGAGGAGTGACCGAGAAGTTCCTTGATGGAGTTGAGATCCGCGCCCTCGTCCAAAAGTTCAGTGGCCAAGGAGTGCCTCAACACGTGCGGGGACTTTCTCCCGGTGATGCTTCCGACCTGCCCAAGAGCCTTTTTGACTGTCCTGTCCACAAACACAGGATAGAGTTTCAGGCCCTTGCCGGTGACCGCCAGCGGCTCGTCCGCCGATCGAGTGCGACCAACCATCGTCTCAACCGATTGTAAATATAATGAAATTTCCTTACAAAGCGAAGGAACAAGCGGAATTTCTCTCACTTTGTCACCTTTTCCCCTCACGGTCATCGTCCGCCGCGAAAAATCCACATCCCCGATCCGAAGCCCGATCAACTCCGCCCGCCGCATCCCGGTACTGTAAAGCACTGACACAATGAGTCTTTCCAACCTTCTTGAATATGCTGCCTCGGAGGCCTTGTCCGCTCCCGTGATCAGCGCCAGGTTCTCCTCGGATGCATCACATTCCGTCCCGGCAAAATATTCATTCATCGACTCTTCCCTGTAGAACACTGGCAGTCTTTTTTCAGATTTCGGCTTCGCCACCGTCCGCACCGGGTTGGCCGTCAGTTTTTTCTTTTTCATCAGGTAGCGGCAGAACCCCGACAGCACCGACAGATGCAGCTTTACCGTCCTCGGAGAGTCTCCCTTCGAATCCATCAGAAAGACCTCATAACTTCTGATAGTCTGATGGTTGAGCGACTCAAGCAACGCCCCGTCAGTCTTTGCCTCCGTGTAATCAGCAAAACCCCTCAGCGCATCCGAATATATCGCCTGCGTCCTTGCTGAATATCTCCGGATGTCCCTGATGTAAGAAATATAGCCCTCTATCAACCCCATACATCAAAAATATCTATGCCTGCATTTTCAAATGGCTTTCCGTCCTTTCTTCCTGCCGTGTTGCCGAACCAGCGCTCACTTCAAGCCTTATCTGCCTTTTATTCCCGACGCTTCGGCCAGCCTTTCGACCGGCTTGTTGCACCATTGAGCGATGACTCCGACAAGAAGGGCGGCGGCGAGGGTTCCCTCGCGGACACCGTGGATTCCTCCGAGCCAGATGAGCGATGCGATGCAGGCCAGAGCCACAAGCGACACGTCCACAGCGACTTTCGTGATGTCGAAACGGGTCTTGAAAGCCTTGCAGATCGCCAGGACAAGCCCTTCGCCGGCAAGTGTGACCACTCCGGCCACGACCTCAAAACTGACTCCGATTCCGACCAGAATGATGCCCACAAGACACCAAACGACCTGCATCAGGTAGTTAGGGCAAGGCACATCCGCGATGCACCAGCAAGCAAAGTCAGTCATGTACCCAAACACGAACGCCACTGGCAGCTGCATCAGCTGAACCCATTCGTAATCCTTCCGAAGAAGCACCATCTGAATCAGAATGAATATGCAGTGCATCACGATCGTGGCCTCTCCAACAGTCAGCGGGCACAGCATACTCGCCACATAAGGCGGACACGAGATCGGCGAGGTTCCCAGGTCCGCCAGAATAGAAAAAGCCACCCCGAACGCCACAATCAGCAGCCCGACACAAAGCATCACATATCTCTTGAGTATATCCATAAAAACAAAGGTTACAAATCAGCGGAGCGGATCCGCATCTTCCGCATCATCAGATATATAAACAATTGAATAATATTAGCTCAGAGCACAGCCGCAACGATTTTACGAACAGAAGAAAGTTTTTCAAGAAAGGATTTATCCCGTTTTGCCGTCTGCATATCATATTCGGCCTGAAGTCCGAGGAGAATGTGAGCAGGAATGCCAAGAGCCGCCTCGCAAAGAAGAGCGAACTTGGTGTTCACGGCTCGCTTACCGTTCACAATGTCGTTCAGGACAGTATAAGCCACTCCCATATCCGCCGCCAACTGCTTTTGTGACAGTTTGCGGTACTCGATTTCCTCTTTCAGCAGCTCACCAGGATGAGTCGGCACATACGGATCAAGGTTATTGGCCACCATATCCGGATATTTGGAATTCAAGTCTAGCATATTCAAAAAAACTATTTATAATGGTTTGACAGTTCGAGAATATCACATACTGACAAGAAGGGTTCATCATCTTGATTGACAACAAATTCAATTCTGTACTGATCATTCACCCTTATTGACGAAATGCCTTTCTTGTCTCCTTGCAGAACCTCATAACGCAATGAAGGCAATCTGAACAATTCCTCCACATTTTTCGCTTGTTTCAGATAGTCTATCCTTCTCTTATATCTATTTGGAATCTATGCTTACGGTCGCA
>DCCQ01000059.1 GCA_002314195.1 Bacteroidales bacterium UBA1077
AACAAATCAAAACAGCTTCTTAAGCGCAAGCTTGTCAACTTTCACTACAATTTCGAGCTGTTCAGGCATGACAGCGATGTGCTTGTCTTCTAAGTGGTCGCTGAGTTTGTCGAAGTGGTAGTTGGTTCGGCAGGCTCACCAACCGGCGAAGGGCCGCCAAAGTGGCAATCAGAAGATGTAAAACTCTCTGCGATACTGGTAGTTGGAGCGTAGGGACTCGAAGTTCTCGGGAGCCATGCGGAACATGAAGTCATCGGTGAAGATCGGGTAGTTGTACTGGAGGACGGAGGCGACCTCACCTTGGGACTTGCCTTTAAGGTCAAGACGGATTGACTCAAGGTCAATGATTTCGGTCTTAGGAAAGAAATCATACAGGGACTCGATGCCGAAGAAACGGGCAATGGCGCGGACGGCCATCGTCGTGCCGTTCTGCTTGCCTTGATAGGAATAACCGGCGATGTGCGGAGTGGCGATATCCACCATATTCAGAAGCTCACGGTCGATGTTCGGCTCATTGTTCCATGTGTCGATGATCACAGGTCCCAACTTAGGAATCGCCCGCTTCAAGGCGGCCTCATCCACTACCTCGCCTCTGGAAGCGTTGATGAATATCGTCCCGGGTTTCATCATGCCAAAGAACTCATCGTTCGCCATTCCTCTAGTCGTCTCGTTCAGAGGCACATGCATGGTCACGATGTCGGAGTTTGCCAAAAGGTAGTCAAGAGTACAGAAACCTTCCATGCCCTCATCTTTCATGCGCGGCGGATCGTTCTTCAGCACCTTGAAACCAAGGGAACCGGCAACGGAATCAACCCGGCGGCCGACATTGCCTACACCGACAATGCCTAACTTGTCCCCTTCCAAACGGATTGCCTTGCGGGCTGCCACACCGTACAAAGCCGAGAACACGTAGTTCATGACTCCCCCGGCATTGCAACCGGCAGAGTTCCGGGCTATGATTCCATTCTCGTTACAGTACGGAAGATCTATGTGATCCATCCCGATCGTAGCCGTGGCGATGAACTTCACGGGGGTGCCTTCGAGCAGCGACGCATCGCATTTCGTTCTGGTCCTGATGATCAGAGCGTCAGCGTTCATGGCTTCTTCGTGAGAAATGTCTCGTCCTTCCATATACCGCACCTCAGCATACGGTTCCAAAACGCCTTCGATAAAAGGAATCGCCTGATCAATTATGATCCTGATTTTGTTGTCCATAAAATTCTTCCGATTAAGAGACAGAAAAGACTCCTGAAATATTAAAGAAAGATAATCATTTTAGAATCAAATCCTTGACAAAACCGACCTTGTCGTAGTCCTTGACAAACAGTTCATCTTCCTCCAGAAACTTGTTCATCGCCTGGATCAACGCCGGCTTCTGGAACTCCAGATGGCTACGAAGCATCGAGGACGACATCGTGACGTAAAGTTTCCCGTCCCGGTAGAACTTCCTAAGCGTCTGGGCCGACACACCCGAAACAGCATCCCAAGCCGCGAATACCCGCTGCGTGTTGAGTCCGGCGCTCAGTTTCAAAGCCCTGATGTACAACGGAATGAGTTGTTCCATTCCCAAAGCCTCCTTGCGGGGCGTGCCTTTGATCTTCTTGAACTCCGCCATCGTCAAATCTCCCGAAACTCCCCTCCCACAGCCTCGAAATAAGCCCTGTCGGCGGTCAGCCCGTCCACGATCCCCGACATTCTGACCTTGTTGCTGTCTGTTATGAAAATCTGACCGAAGTCACTTCCGGCGACCATCCCCAGCAGATTGGAGATCCTGCTCATGTCCAGTTTGTCGAACACATCGTCCAAAAGGAGCATCGGCGGAAATCCGTACCTACGTTTCATCAGCTCGTACTGGGCGAACTTCAGCGAGACCAAGAACGACTTCTGCTGCCCCTGCGAGCCGCAGCGCCGAATCGGAAACCCGTTCATCTCGAAGAGAAAATCATCCCTCTGAATCCCGGCCGTGGTGTACTTGAATATCCTGTCCTTCTCTCTTGAAGCCTTCAGCAGATCCACCAGCGAGCCTTTCCTCAAATCAGATCTATAGTCGATCGACACGGTCTCGCGGCCACCGGAAAGCGTGGCGTAATGCTCAGCCACCAACGGAAGCAGATCCTTGACAAACGCTTCCCTCTTGCAATGGATCACACCGGCATATTCATTCATCCTTTCGTCGAACACGTCCAGAAGCGACTCGTCGAAGGTGCCGTCCTTGAGCATCTTGTTGCGCTGGAAAAGGAGACGGTTGTACTGCTGCATCGCAGCGAGATATTCCCTGTCCATCTGCGACAGCACCGAATTGACGAACCGACGCCTGTCGTCGCCGCTCTCGCTCACGAGGGAGGTGTCCGACGGCGAGACCATCACGATCGGCAGCACCCCGATGTGCTCAGAGATCTTCGAATATGCCTTATCGTCCCTCCGCACCTTCTTCTCGCCTTTGGAGTCCACCTGAACCGAGAACCTCGCGTCCGGCCCCATATTCATTGAATATGTCCCCGAGACGGCGAACGTGTCCGTGCCGTGCCGGAAGTTGAACCTGTCCGACGAGGCGAAGGCGCTCTTGGTCATCGAAAGATACCAGACCGCATCCATAAGATTTGTCTTCCCCTCCCCGTTATTGCCTGATATGCAATTGATGTTGGGAGAGAAAGACAATTCCTGAAACGCTATGTTTCTGAAATTCTGGACGACTATTTTCTTCAGTGCCGGCATCCTGTCTTCTTTCTGAGCCAAGTAACCATCAAAAAAATAACCTGCTTCAACCTAAGGAATCTTAGAAGATGTTTTGATTTGTTTGTTTGAAGGTTAAGAGCA
>DCCQ01000005.1 GCA_002314195.1 Bacteroidales bacterium UBA1077
CCCTTGTGAAAGGCACAGGATTCTCGGATGCTGAGTGGTCCGAGGCGGGCAAGGAAGTCCTGATTCTGAACACCAAAAGGCAAGCCGTGATAGACCTGTCCACTGGAGTTGTCACCGCGAGCGGCGAGGCTGACGGCACTGGCATAATTCCATACAAGAAAGGGAAAGATTTCAGAGCTGTGGTCGTGCCGCAGGAAATCGCTGAAGGGACGCCTCTTATCAGCGTCACTGTGGACGGAATTCCTTACAGATTCAGCAGAGGGATCGTGCTCGCTCCATCCAGACAGCACAATTTCACAATCACAGTCAACAAAAGAGCGCCTGGAGACTTCGAGTTCAAGGTGGGCGACGAGAGCATCACGGCTTGGGAGAACGATGATGTCTCCCACGATGCCACGACGCGGGAATATGTCGTCCTCAATGTCGAGACTCCTGGGACGCTGGACAAGTGCATTGAGGACGCCGGGTTGAGTCTTAAGGAGATAAAGAATCTAAAGCTCACGGGGAATGTCAACTCACGGGATTTCGCGGTGATCAAACTTATGATGACTGGAATTCGGTCACTAAATCTGAAAGAGGTGCGGATCAAAGCGACTTCGTACGGTTTCATCGGTGATTTCAAGAGCAAAGATAATTACTACTATGAAAATGATGATGACGAATTACCCAACGAAGCACTTTGCACAGAAAGTCTTCTGCATTTAGTGCTACCAGACAATTTAAAAATAATTGGTGACGGGGCTTTAAGTGGTTCCAACATAACCGGCTCATTGGTTATTCCTGAAGGTGTGACCTCGATAGGGAACAATGCATTTTGCAGTTGTTCATCCATTGAAGGACTTTCACTACCGAATTCATTGCGGCACTTAGGGGATATGGCATTCGCATATTCCAGTATAACTGGAGAACTAACGTTGCCGGCAAATCTTGAATATCTTGGCAAGTGTGCTTTCTACCGGTGCGAATCCATCTATGGAGAACTGCACCTGCCGGACAAACTCACCTTTATTGGAATGGAGGCCTTTTCTGGTGTACAAGGACTAACAGGCGGTATAACAATTCCAAAAGGAATAAAGGAAATAGAGACAGCTGTATTTTATAATTGCCGTGGCTTAAATGGAACATTAACACTACACGAAGAAATCGCGAAAATCAATCAGGACGCTTTTTTTGATTGCTCATTCCGTGGAGAGCTTGTTCTTCCTAAAAATCTGACCATCATTGACAACAACGCTTTCTCAGGGGCCTGTTTCAGCGGATCACTTTCATTTCCGAACAATTTAGTAAAGATAGGAGATAGAGTTTTTGAAGGCAATTCCAGATTATGCGGGACTCTTCAAATACCCGAATCATTAATTAAAATCGGAGCTAATGCTTTCTCGGGATGCAGTATGCTGGAAGGCATAATTCTGCCAAATAATTGTGACATTCTTCCTAATGGAGTATTCAACGGTTGCTTCAACATTAATACGATCGTATGCAATAATCCATATCCCCCCAAAAGTAGCCCAGATGCCTTTGCAGGTGTACCCAAGGACAACTTCACCGTTGAAGTGCCGGAATCAGCGGTTGCCCAATACCAGACAGCCAAAGGTTGGAATGAGTTCAAACGCATCGCTGCCTACCGCAATCTCGTCATAAGGCCGAGTGTGGCCTCAGCCCTGAACACAAAGACGACAAGGGAACTGATTCTGGACGCGGATGATGAGTGGGAGGTTGAAAGTATGCCAGGCTGGGTGACATTAAGCCAGAAAGAGGGGAAGGGAAAAACACTGCTCAAACTGGAATTCCTTCAAATGCCTAAAGGAAAGAACCGCGAAGGAGATCTCGTCATCAAGCTCAAGGACAAGGACTACAGGACAACCTGCCATCTGAACCAGTACGACTACGACTATGCCGAGGATGAGATCATCACCTTGCGCAAAGCCTCCAAAGGCAACGGAATCAATCTTGTCTTTCTCGGGGACGGGTTCAGCGCCAAGGACATCAGCGAAGGGTTGTTGATGAATAATGTGCAGGAAGCGGCAGGACACTTTTTCAGCATCGAGCCCTACAAGACATACAAGGACTATTTCAATGTCTACACAGGAATAGCGGTGTCGCCGGAATCCGGCATCGGAGGTGTCAACACCATAATCTACAACAAGTTCAACACCTTAGCAAAAGGCGGAGCGACTCTCGGTGGACGGTATGGAGAGAGCGACCGCAACGAGATATTCAAATACGCCTGCAAGGCACCGACCGTCAACGAAGAAAACCTCAACCGGACACTCATTGTCATTATTCCTAACACATCCGACTACGGAGGCACCACCTATATGTACGATGGTGGAGAGGCCATCGCATACTGCCCGATGAGCGACTATGGCTATCCTTTGGACTTCCGCGGAGTCATCCAGCACGAGGCCGGAGGACACGGATTCGGAAAACTCGGCGATGAGTACATCTACGTCAATGCGTTCATAGACGATGTGGGCGAGTTCAACAATGCCAAGATGAAAGGCTGGTACGAGAACTTGTCACTCACCGGAAAGATGAACGAGGTGCCTTGGAACCACTTGATCTTCGATGAGAGGTACAGCAAGTTCGTGGACATATTCGAAGGAGGGTTCAAATACTCAAGGGGAGTCTATCGCTCGGAGTACAACAGCTGCATGAACAATAATATTCCTTACTACAGCACCATCAGCCGCGAGGCAATCGTCAAAAGGATCATGGAATATGCCGGTGAGGAATATTCATTTGAAAAGTTTGTCGCCAATGACAAGATAGAGGCGCAGCCAGAGACCGCCTCGGCTGCCACCAAGGCCTCTCCGTTCAGTTTCTCCGCTTCCGGTGGAACGCATCAGCACGGGCCGGTGTTTATGGGAAAGCGTCCAACACTTAAATAGAGACCGCAATGAAAAAGAAATTTTTAATCTCCATACTTCTTTTAGCCGCAGCCTGTTCCAAGTCGGGCACAATGGTGGAGGATGATTCTCAGATCCGTTTCGACTTAGGGTTCTCAGGTCAGACAAGGGTTATGGCAAACGCCTTTGAAAGCGGCGACGTGACTGGACTTTATATGACCGAATATGATAGTTCAAACAAACCGGCTCCACTTCTGGTGTCAGGAAACGCGGTCAACAACGCCGCATTAAGGTTCGACGGCACATCGTGGGCAACCTCCCCTACCCTCTTTTGGGACAAGGGCGTAAAATATGATGTCTATGGCTACTACCCTTATGCCAGCCCTTCGTCCGTGGAAGAGTACAATTTCAGTGTCGGCACCGACCAGACGACACTCAGGACAGGGAATGCGCTCGGCGGCTACGAAGCCTCAGACTTCCTTTGGGCGAAACAGACCGGTGTGAAGTACCCGAATGTGGTGAGACTGACATTCAGCCACAGGATGAGCCGGTTGGTAGTCAATTTGGTCAAGGGCAAGGATTTCGAAGGTGACATGCCAAAGGATGTTGTCGTCAAGGTCCATGGAACAGTGCCGGATGCCATCGTGGATCTCGGCAGCGGAGTCGTCGTGAAGGACAACTACGGCAAGGCGAAGACCATCACCATGAAAAAGGAAAGCGACACAGTCTTCTCCTCCATCATCGTCCCGCAGCGCATCGACAACCGCCAGCCCCTGATCGAGGTCCTGACCAGCAACGTTTCCTATCTGATGGAAAGCCGTTTCGTCTTCCGTTCCGGTATCCAGCACTCCATCAACATCATCCTCGACAGCGACCCAGCCAAAGTAAAGATCGAGATCGGTGGCGAGATCCAAGGCTGGAACTAGACCAGATTGGGTGCGAAAATGTCTTTGCTGCTCTCGAAAAAGTAGAC
>DCCQ01000019.1 GCA_002314195.1 Bacteroidales bacterium UBA1077
TTGCTTTTTGACTCTGCCCGATTAGAGGATTTAAGGATGATTCGATTCGGTTTGCCAAACCATTATGATATATTTGATTGTGAATATGGTTACAGTTTCAAGACAGATTCTGGCAATACCTATTTCATCACTTTTATAAAATATCCTACGATTTCAGAGTTCTTGTCTGTTGATGTGTATATGATGAACATTGATAGGGCAGATGATTCTAACCATAGAAATGGAAGCGACAATAAAGTTAGAAACACTATCCTCTTTATTATCTGGAAGTTTTTCATTTTGCATAATGATGCGTTAATTACTATTTGTGATATCTTGGATGGTAGGCAGGCCTGCCGTAGGAGATTGTTCAAAAATGGTTTAATGAATTTTCTCGAAACGAGTTGTCAAAGTTAGAGGCCAACTGTCTTATTGATGGAACAGTGACTTATGCATCATTGATTTTCAAGACAGGTGTCAATAATAGAAAAGAACTTGAACACGAGTTTTCCTTATTGTCCGATATCAATTTTTATAATTGTTAGTGGTTAGTGGTCAAATTTTGGATCCGTACGCGTCCACTTTTCCGCATTGAGTTCTGATTAAGTCTGGTCATCTTTGTCCCGAACATAAATCTAAGTCAAAGATGAAAGAAGAACCAACAATCAACTACGCGTTCGCGTTCAAGCGTTACAACCAGAACGGCCGCGGTCGTTCAATGAAGAAGTTCAGTGAGGAGGAAAGGTATGACTATGAGAAATTCATGCAGTATTCACGCCGAGGCCAGAAGGAATACAGTGTCCTCAAGAAGGCTGACGAGCGTCAGTCACCAGAGCGGAGCATAGACTTGCTTGACCTCCTGAAAGACTCCATCCACCAGAGGCACCAGGGAAACTGAGCAGTTACAAAAGGATAAAATGATTGGAAAAATGGCAGCAGACGGGTGGGGCTCTATGCTTGTGTGGGGCTGGTGGAGATGCCGCTGATGCTTCCCGGCACCATAGGTGGCATATTCATAAGCACTCTGGGGTGTTCTGTAAAGGGCGATTTGCCGCCATATTTACAAAATACTGGAAATATATGGATCCGCTTGGCTGGCATCAAGGGATTGCTCTGATGTGTGGGCGGCGGTGACCGTAGGACTTTAATAATCAAAAAAATATGAATGAATATTTGCTGTACGGCGTGATTGCCGTGCTGCTTTTTGTGTTGGAGGTGGGGTACTTCCGGGTGGCGGCGCGGTTTAACATCATTGACAAACCAAACGAGAGGTCGTCACATTCCAGTGTGGTGCTTCGGGGCGGGGGAGTCATATTCCTGCTGGGTGTGTGGATCTGGTGCGCGTTTTTCGGATTCCATTATCCGCTGTTCCTTGCGGCGGTGACGCTTGCGGCTGGAATCAGTTTCATCGATGACATTCACTCGCTTCCGGATTCGGTGCGGCTTGTCGTGCAGTTCGTGGCGATGGGGCTGATGACAGGGCAGATATTCCTTGGCGGGTCTGGTGCCTTTGCGTTCGAAGAGAGCTTGTTGGCGAAAATCTTGTTCGTCGTCGTCGCTCTGATTGTCTGCGTCGGGGCGACGAACATCTACAATTTCATGGACGGGATCAATGGCATCACGGCCGGGTATTCACTTGCGGTGCTTGTTCCATTGGCAATCATGAATATGCGGACAGGGTTTGTCGAGCCGTCGTTTCTCATCGTGATGGTGCTGGCGGTGCTGGTGTTCTCGTTCTTCAATTTCCGCCCGCGTGGCAAGGCCAAGTGCTTTGCCGGGGATGTGGGAAGTGTAGGAATGGCGTTCATCGTCCTGTTTGCCATCGGAATGCTCATCGCGCGTACCGGCGACATCACTTGGCTGATCTTCCTGTTGGTCTATGGCGTGGACGGGTGTCTCACAATCTGCCACCGCATCATGCTGCACGAGAATCTTGGCGAGGCTCATCGCAAACACGCCTATCAGCTGATGGCCAATGAATTGAGGATGAGCCATCCACTGGTGTCGGCGATTTATATGGCGCTTCAGCTGGCGGTCTCCCTTGGCTTCATATTCCTGATTCCTGACACACCGCTGGCGCATTGGCTTTATCTGACCGGGGCTTTGGTGGTGCTGGGCGTGGCTTATGTCATGTTCATGAAGAAGTATTATTATCTGCATGAGGAGTATTTGTCGTCTCTCAAGAAGTGATGGGTTTAAATCTCATCTTTCAGCAGTTCGTAGATGATGCCGAGTGTCTGTTTGTGGGGGGGGGCTTTGAAATATCTTTGAAAAAGATTATCTTTGTGGAAGATATTTGAAACTATATGCTATTCAATAAATTTATCGACAGAAGGGCTGACATGGCGCGGCTTAAAGAGGCTTTGAAGAGGTCTGGCAGCCAATTCATCGTGGTTTATGGGCGGAGACGAATAGGGAAATCTTCACTCATAAAGAATGTGATGGACTTAGGCCGGGATTTCTACTTCTTGAGTGACCAGACTTCGGAGCAGAATCAGAGGGTCTTGTTCTCTCGCATAGTGTCCAGAAGTGTGGATGGTTTCGACAAGGTGGTTTATCCTGATTGGGAGACATTGTTCCGGGCACTCAACAACCAACTGATGTCAAGGGTGACAGTCTGCCTCGATGAGTTTCCCTACATGGTCAAAAGTTGTCCTTCATTGCCGTCTGTCATTCAGAAGCTGCTCAATTTCCGTATCTTCAAGTTTAATCTTATCCTGTGTGGCTCATCGCAGCAGATGATGTACAGTTACGTCTTGGACAAGAAATCACCGTTGTACGGACTTGCTGATGAGATCATAAAACTCTCTCCGATTCCTGCGGAATATGTCCCCGAAGCACTGAATTGTGATGCAGAGCATGCTGTCAAGGAATATTCCGTCTGGGGAGGAATCCCCAGATATTGGGAATTGCGGAATGACTATCCTGACTGTGAGACGGCGATAAGAAAATTGCTTCTGGACACTCAAGGAATTCTGCGGGAGGAGCCGCAAAGGTTGCTTCGGGATGACATGCGTGACACGGTCCAGTCCATGACTTTGCTGTCGATAATCGGAGACGGTGCCAACAAACTGTCCGAGATAGCGTCCCGGGCCGGCAAACCTGCGAGCGAAATAACGGAGCCACTTAAGAAACTTAGGGATTTAGGGTATGTGCGTCGGGAGATTCCATATGGTGAGAACGAGAAGAACAGCAAGAAGGGACTTTATTTCATTACGGACCCTTTGTTACGGTTTCACTTTAGATTTGTCTCCCCGTATGCTTCGTTACTTGAGGTTGGAGCGGAGGATGCGGTCCTGTCAATGATCAAAAAGCAGTTTTCATCTTTTACCAGTGAGTATTGGGAGTTGATGTGCCGGAAATATGTGAGTGGAAGGGATATCGATGGTGTCATTTACAACAAGGCTTCCCGCTGGTGGGGAAAGATATTCACAGGCAATGACAATACTGGGCGAATGGTTGAGCTTGATGTTGTCGCTGAATCATTGGATAGAAAGCACATCCTTGTCGGAGAGTGCAAATGGACCGGAACGGAGGATGCCGCCGCTCTGACCTCCAGGCTTCAGGCGATAATTCCTCACCTTCCGTTTGTGAAGAAGGCACAGGCCGTACATGTGGTCCTTTTTACTAAAGTGCCGCCTAAGAATGCTGATGCTGCCAGCGTATTCCTTCCTGAAGATGTTTTGAAATTTTCAGTCTGATAATTTCAGTGAAGTGACGATAATTTGTTAATACTACTGATGCGATGAAATTTTGTTTAAAATTTTAATT
>DCCQ01000077.1 GCA_002314195.1 Bacteroidales bacterium UBA1077
TGCACTTCTATCTTGAATCTTCGAGCTACTGTCTCACGTCAAGGTATAAACCTTGTTAAGGTGGGCTATCACCAATGTCGTTGCGAATTTACGAAACGCTTTCATCTCAAAGTTGGTTAGAAGCATCCGGAAGGCACATTTTAATGAAAATCTTCTGCCATTGACATCGAGTTTTTCAGCCCGATCCAGCATTTGTGGGCATAGACACATCAAATGGCTGAAAGTGTTTTGTAAAATGTTGACCAAAATCCAGAGCTTCTTGTACCGAAGGAGAGCCTTAGGCCATATAGTACACAGGAAGGTCTTTCGGCGCACGTTTCTGACCAGCGAAATCCAATGTGCCGCCTCAGTTGACATCGCCCTGGCATTCTTTCAATGGTGTCGACTTAACCCTCTACGCCTGTCTCTCCAAGATCACCGGCACCTACGGCAAACGCACAACCCAACCGAACCTCTTAACATTCATCACAGCCAGAGCATCCGCCGATCGCCGCATCAAGAAATGGATTGATACCGGCAATATCGAGAGAATTGAGTCCGGGAAGTATAGAAAGTTGTCCTAAGGGGAAATAATCCTATGGCAAGTAGGCAAAAATCGGCCTTGTATATATCTGGAACCTATATTTTTAGATAAATTTTACCCGGATGTTTATTTGTATGTTTATATTTATTAACTTTGTAATCATACAGAGAGGATTAAGCCTCTATTATAAGGAATTATAAGGATTGTCATATGGCAGAGAAGAAAGAATTTCTGGAAGGGAGGAAAGCCGTTACCTTTTTGGACTTGTTTGCGGGCGCCGGCGGCATAAGCGAGGGGTTTATGCAGGCCTACACTGATGACAAGTACTATGATTTCATATTGGCGAGCGACATAAATGAAAACTGCGAGCTGACGCATCGCGTCAGATATAACGAGGAACTTGGCCTTAAAACCAGATTTCTCACTGAAGACATCATGTCTGAGACATTCCTTTCAGACTTGAAAAAGACGATAGGCCGAACATCTATTGATGTTGTGACGGGAGGCCCGAGTTGTCAGTCATTCTCCCTTTCCGGCCGTCGTCGTAAATATGACAAAAGGGACAACTTGTTTGAGCATTACCTGAAAGTGATTTCGGAACTTCGTCCGAAGTATTTTGTAATGGAGAATGTCAAAGGGATATTGACAAAGGACAAAGGCAGATTCAAGGACGAGATTATGAGAAGAATCCGTTCAATCATAGACCATAAGCAAGTTTCCCAATTATATTGCTATCTAAATGAGATGTTGGGACGAACCGCCACATCATTTGAGAAAAACTGCTTTATGCTCAAAGTTCGCTTGGAGATAGAAGATGACTCCAAAACTATTTCACTTATTGAGGAGTATTTTCTGATTCTCGAAGAACGGTTCAAAGAACTTACCAGAAATATTGACTACCGGATAAGCAAATCAGACTCACAGATCAGCACTATACGCCACGGTCTCAACCTGCTCAAACGCAATAATGAACGTCGTAAAATCCAAAACGCCATCATACAAGAGAAGGCTTTCTGTAATATTGACAACGATGCTTTCGTCCATCAGATGAATGACTTCATCGAGTCTCTTGAAGATGATACCATAATCGGGAAAATTCTTCTATCTATAGATAATGTGAAGGAGTTCGGTGCATTCCGTGAAAAGGTTGAATCATTCAAGTCTATGATTGGCTTGTATGCGATGACACTTGATGAGAGTTTTGACACATTAAGAGCTTATGCCCAAAAAGATGGTACTGAGAGTGAGTTTGAAAAGATACTTGACGGTATTCGCTTGTATAGGATAGAAAAGCCTATAGTTGTACTGTCATCAGACTATGGTGTTCCGCAAAACAGAGAACGTGTTCTGTTCATAGGATGCCGCAATGACCAAAAACTGATTACGGAAATCCCGGCTACAGTCGCCCCTGATGAGAAAGTAACTATATATGAAGCTATTTCAGATCTTGACTTCATCGGCAACGGTGAGACAAAAACTGAATATGGCAAAACTAGGAGGAATAAAGAACTTGACCCATTAATTCGCCGCAGAGCCATTGACGGCCCAACCGACACGGAATCAGAACGTCACACCTTTGCTGAGTGGTCACGGATTGGGCGCTTGCAACATCGGTTTATTTTTGAGTGTAAGCCCTTTTATGTCAAGACATCAGAAGAACTTGGAAATCCTATGTTCCACATTGAGCAGGAATTATTTAATCACCAAACAAGTTCACAGAACACTGATGTCAAAAAGCGTCTGGAAATCATCGCAAAGCACGGAGATTACGATGATGCGTGCAAGATTGAATTAAAGAAGAAAAATCTGGAGTCCAACAAGCGTAACTATACTGTACTTAATCCTAAAGGACAAAGTCCTACCGTCGTGACAATGCCGGATGATTTTATCCATTACTCTCGATTCCGAGCGATGACGGTACGTGAAATGGCAAGACTTCAATCTTTTGATGATTCTTTTGTGTTTCAGGGGAAAAGACAGACCGGAGGAGACAAAAGAAAGTCGGAGATACCTCAATACACCCTTGTGGGAAATGCCGTTCCTCCGCTTATGGCAAGGGCAATCGGAAACGCGATTCTAAAAGTTATAAGGTAGGCCTATGATACATATGCGCTCTTTTACTCCGTTCGAGAAGCGGAATATGGAATATCTGGTGAATCATAATGTGAAATTCACTCAGGTACAGATTACCGCGACAGGGTTGAAGAAATCCATCCTTGACGCCACGACTCCGATGAGAACATATTTCAAGGAGAATAATGTGCACGACTATGAACTTCAGTCTAAAGGACAGGAGCATAAGGTCACTATTCAAACACATATTCTGACCTCATTCGGAAGCATTGCGACTCAAACCTCCTTTTATCGTCCGGAGACCAAAGACGGGGATCCGCGTCTTTGGATTTACAGGCTGAAAGAAACAACAGAAGCAGATGATATCCACGTTATTATAGCAATGAATCCGAATGATCTGTATGTAATAAACATCACAAAGGTCGATATTGTCAAGTGCTGCGAGACATCTATAGAGAATCCTGTCAGGGACTTGGTTCACACTCTTTCTGATAGTGCAGATCAGGTGTCGGAAGAACTGCTCTCCCTTTTGATGGAATATCAGAATCGATGGATTGATACAGATTTGAATGCAGACACTGCAATCGGGCGTCAAGTTGAAGCCCTATTGGGTATTGATATGAACGATTCCCCACTTCCCGATTACAAAGGAATAGAACTGAAAAGTTTTAGAAGTCAGCGTCCAAGCATCCGCAAGAATCTGTTTTGCAAGGTTCCAGACTGGGATATAAGCCATCTGAAAAGCGGAGCTGAGATTGTTGATAAATATGGCTATCTGTCAGGAGGAATCAAGTCATATAGGAATACTTTAAGATGCAGTGCCCCTAACACTCAGAACTTGAGATTGAACATGAACTATCCTGACAATCTTCTGGAAATTGAAGAAGATGAGATTCGGGGAAATGACCAATTCAAGAAAGTAGCGGATGTGGCCGTATGGAGACTTCAGACATTACACCATTGCCTTCTGACAAAGCATCACGAGACATTCTGGATAGAGGTTGATACCCGTATGGGAGATAAAGGTCAAGAGCAGTTTATGTTCAATAAAATCGAGCATACTAGAAATCCGATAGTCTCCCAATTTGATATTCTCTTGGAACAAAGCATAATTACAGTTGACCTGCTTTTGGGCCGTCCGAAAGTCGATGCCATAAGCGGCAAGCCAAAGAAAGGTGGTGATGCGGTCAGTTTCAAGATAAAGAGAAATGCCTCCGGCTTGCTGTTCCCTGATAGTGTGACATATAAGTTCTGATTAGAATAGGCCACGGTCTTGTATAGATGGTTACAATCAATTGACAGCGTCCCGTCAACAATCGTTATCTACACATCCGCTGTGATGCCGAAATACTCGCCCCTATCGGCAGAGCGGAACCGGAAGACTATCAAACCAGTCCATGAAAAGGGGAAACCAGTCGGCCTGAGGGGAGGAGGCGCCGAAGCCGTGGCCGCCGGAGGGAAACTGAATATACTTGTGGGGGATTCGGGATTCTGTCAGGGCATGGTCCATCACGACGGAGTTGCGGTAGTCAACGGTAGGGTCATCAAGACAGTTCACCAGGAACACCGGCGGCATGTCCGACGGGATGTCCAATTCCATAGAGAGCTTACGCCTAAGGGAAGAATCTTTCCGGTGCCCACCTAACAATGCAGTCCGGGAGCGTTTGTGGACTATGGCCTCATCGGTCATGGTGACTACCGGATAGACGGAAACGATGAACGACGGACGCGAGGATATTCCTTGATTATCAATCACTTCCTCACCGCTATTCAGAACGAGGTGGCCTCCGGCGGAGAAGCCCATCACACCGACTTTCGAGGGATCGACTGAATATTCATAAGCCTTGCGCCGCACTTCCATCACAGCTTCACGGAGGTCATCCAACGCATTTGGGTAGTGGTTCTGGGGAATCGCCATATCCCCGAAAAGGAAGTATCTCGTGCCGGCGTGGCGGTAGTGGAGGACAAACGCCGTGAATCCAGCATCCGCCAGCTTCCGCGCCACTTCCGTTCCTTCTGTCTTTCGGGAAAGCCAATAGTAACTTCCGCCGGGACAGACTATCACGGCAGCACCGTTGGCCTTGCCAGGTTCAGGGAAGAACGCTGTCAGTTTGCGCGCATAGGAATGAAGGCCAAACATCAGCACGGTCATCAGTGTCAGAATGGCTCGTCTCATAGCTCCAAGTGGAAATGAATATTATCGGGCAGGCAGGAGCAGTTCGAGGCCAGCATGATGTTGTCCTCGTCCCTGTCGTAGGCATCCACCTGAATCTCAGGATGCATAAGGGCGAAGATCAAGGCGTACTCCCCTTGCCCGCATTCATGGATCTCAAAATGATCACCTTGAGGCGCCTCCCGCAAAAACGCGACATCAGCTACACTGGCCAACGCCTTGCGGCAGCGGGATTCAACGTCGGCACCTTTGTAAAGGTACTTGTACCTGACGTAAACGGAAAGATATTCAGGAGTTTCCAGAGTCCTGCGAAGCACGGAATAATGGCTCACGAAAAGCCGGTGGCACTCTTTCGTCATCGCTCGGTAATCCTGCGGGCAAGGAATCCGAGTCCCCACCTCAACGTGGACAGAACCCTCACGGAGCATGAAGTCCGTCTTCGGTAGCACATCGTAAGCCCCGTGGATGAACACCGGAGTGACGTCCAGACCAAGCTCGGCGGCCACATAGAAAGCCCCCTTGTGGAAGCGCCCGACCTTGCCGTCAACAGTCCTCGTCCCCTCCGGGAAGATGACCAATGAATATCCCTGAGCGACCAAAGCGCGGATTTTGTCGAGATGAGCCTCAACTCCGTCATTCACAGGAATATAATCAGCCTTGCGGATCACATAGCCGTAGATCGGATTCTTCCACACCCATTCGTTCGTGAAGAATATCAACTTGGGATTCAAGGCCATAAGGCAGATCAGATCCAAATGCGACTGATGGTTGGCGATGATCACGGAAGGCTTGCCGAAATCGCACTCTCCGGCCTGCGTGAACCGGACTCCCGGCACGCGCCTCAACAGGAAGCGGGACATCCTTTGGATGAACTGATGGTATTTCAGTTTGCTCTCCTCAGAATCGCCTCTGAAAAGGAAATGAAGGAAAGTGTAAGGGTAGGCGAACAGGAACATCAGCAGCACATAGCCGACAAGAGCGTAGATTGAATATGCCAACCTCTTCAAAGTGAGAGGGATGTCCCGTTTGACTCCGTGCTTTTCCGTCAGCCATCTGAACATCACCGGTGGCAGGTAGTACGCCATCACCACAACGATGAACATCCCGATCACCGTCACCTCGCCGAGCGAGCGCATCGCCGGATGCTTGGCCAGGACCAGAGCCCCGATGCCGATGAACATTATCACGGCCGAATGGAACACGCTGTTCTTGTAGGTGGCAAGGCGTTTCTTCCCGTAGGCATATTCATAGACAAGCCCTTCGGTGATGAAGATCGTGTAGTCGTCGCCCTGCCCGAAGATGAATGTGGCGAGGATGATGTTGACGATGTTGAAACGGATGTCCAGAAGACCCATCAGTCCAAGAATCCAGAACCAGCTGACCGCCAGCGGGAAGAAGGACAGAAGTCCTAACTCAAGGCGACGGAAGCTGAGACACAGGAAGATGAAGACCACAAGGCTGCAGATTGCCCCGATGTAGTCAAAACTCCCGGACAATACGGACACAAGGCGGTTGCTGATGTCGCCGGTGTCGAATACAAGCGTCCCGTCCATGCGCAGGGCATCCTTTATGGCGGAGCCTCTGGAAGCGTCCTTGAAGTAAACTTGATTGACAACCAGACATTTCCCGTCATCATTGAGGATATATGTGCCGCCGAATGACTCCTTCAAAGGAGAATCATCTACGGGAGAGACTGAATATTCAGTGGTCAATATTTCCGTGAACGGGCTGAACGCCGACTCCGAGAATCCTTGCCTCCGGCTTTCGTCAGCCAATTCTTTCAGAAGCCTTTCCGCGCGGCCTCCAGCCCAGAAAGCATTCCATCTGGATATCCTTTCGGCCTGGGTTTTCTCCGACGGAGCGAAATTGCCGGCCCCTTTGACAAAGGCCACACTGCCTTTCAGAGAGTCCAGCCTCGCCAGCAGTTTGTCGTTCAGTTCAAGCGCGGTCTCCTGATCCCGGCCTTCGGCGATGGCGTAGATCTGGTTGTAGCCGGACTGCTCCAATCCGCTCTGAAGCATCTCCAGGTCACGTTTCTGGCTCTGGGTCATGTAGTTGATGTTCCTCATGTCGGAATCGAACTCCGTCCGGCCGCTGAGGAGATACATCACAACCGTAACGGCCATCACGGCGGCAAGAAGCCAACCGTTCGAAGGAGCCTTGTCCGGAAGAATCCGTCCCAACTCAAGTGTGCCGCCGACATTTTTGCGAGCCTTGGCGAAGACCGGCAGGAAGACAAGCACGAATATGATCGTGCCGGCCAACATCAGCGAGCCGAACAGTCCCAAATCCTGCATCGCCACCGCATCCAGCCAGACAAGGCACAGGAAGGCGGCGATCGTGGTGATGTTGCCGATAAGCAAAGGCTCGACCATCTCTTTAAGGTTCTGACGAGGGCTCACACCGGATTTCAGACCGTCCATAAAATGCAGCGGATAGTTCACCGCTATGCCTATGATCACGGAAGCGACTCCGATGACGATGATCGACATGCTGTCCCGGATCAGGGCGATGCCTCCGACGGCGAAAAGCCAGCCGAATGTGATTGAAAGCACTATCCAGAGGATGTCCGAGAAGCGTTTGTAGGTAAACACCAGCAGAAGACCGATCAGAAGCAGGGCCAGAGAGATGGCCAATATGCTGTCCTTCTTGATCTGTGTGGCGTTGGTCACGGCGATCAGCGGAGCGCCCACGGCGGACACGGAGACTCCAGGATGCTCCGTCACTATCCTTTGAATCGCCTCATCAACCAAATCCGCCACTTTGGAGTTCATCCCCGACTCGCTAGTGCCGTAAGGAGAGGTCAAAAATGCGAGTCCATGACCATCCTTTGTGAATATGCAGTCATCGACAATGTCGTAGTTCGAATTGGCGGCACTGGTTCTCAACCGCTGAAGCACAGGTGTGAACAGATGCAGAGGATCCGTGCGGACATTGGCGACCATCGCGTCACCAGCAGGGAACAGCAGTGACTGACGGTCAGCCGCAAGCTGAGCGGAGACGTAGCCTTGAATATTCAGGAGTGAGTCTATGCGCTGATAGTCAGCCTCGGTCATGTACAAGGGGTATCCGGAAGTGACATCCTCCATCACCTCGAACGCCATTCCACTGTCAACGGTGATCTGCCTTTGAGGAACCATTCCGGTGGAATCCACGGCGTCGAACAAGTCCTCGAAATCGTGAATCGCCTCGGAAATCTCATCCTCGTCAGCCTCCGAGCCGTCCTTGGTCGAGAAAAGCAGGATGATGTTGTTCTTTTTGCCAAGGGCGTTGTAGGCCTCGGAATATTTCGAGCTTTCCTCATCGCCAGGCAGGAATCTGGAGATGTCCTCCTCGTAGTGAAGCCGTGAGGCCAGAAACAGACAGACAGCCGCAAGCAGGACCGACAGCAGGGCCGCCAGCCATTTTCTTCCGCTTAGGAAGTCGTAAATCTTAAGGAAAAAGTCCGTCACTCCGCTTCTCTACAATAATCCTGCGAAGATACTCATTTTTTGCGAAGCAGCCGAGACGGCAGACCGTAAAAGATGGCGAGAAGACACAGGGCTGTGTTCAGGACGCTGATGCGGAAGAAATCCCAAAACGGGCGGAAATGGGTGACACGCTCCCCTTCCGGCGGATAATAGACGTTGATTCCGACAGGACGCATCGGCACGCCTTTCCAACATTGGAACACAAGGAGTTCCAATTCGGCCTCGTAGCGGCAGGTCAGGAAACGGAGCCTCCCTATACGATTCAGTTGATAGAGACGGAAACCAGACTGGGTGTCAGGGAGGTTCACTCCGGTCTGGAGTCTGAACCAGAAATTCGAGAACTTGTTGGCGAAGGTGTTGCCTCCGGGCATATTCTCCATCTTTAGATTGCGGCTTCCGACAAACATGGCGTCAGGATGCTCTTTGGCCTGTGCCGCAAACACGGGGATATCCTCCGGAAAATGCTGGCCGTCAGCGTCAATGGTGATGGCTCGTTCGAATCCCCGGGCTTTGGCTTCCTTGAAACCGGTCTTTAGGGAGTAACCTTTGCCACGGTTATCTTTATAGCGCACGACCACAGCGCCGAGTTCTGACAAGGAGTCAGAGGATCCGTCTGTGCTGCCGTCATCCACGACAATCACATCCTTGCAGTACCTCAACGTCCTCTGTACCACATCATTGATTGTTCCGACATTGTTATAGACCGGTATGATGACGCAGGTCTTAAGTTTCTTTAGGATGGTCACTTCGGCAAGCTCAGTGACCGGATCGGTGGTCGCTGAGCCTGTCGAAGCGCCATCAGGACTACCTTCACAGGAATATTCAAGCCCCATCCGCGAAAAGACTTTTTCCTCCGAGCGGACTGTGAGTTCCACTTTCAGGTCCTCATCAGTCTCCACAAGTTTGGTGAATGAATATGTCACCTCGGCCTCGGGGAAAAGCGGCTCCATGAATTTCAAGTCTTTTACCCGTGTGAGACTCAGCGATTTCCCAAGATTGGCTTCCAACAGTTCTGTCGCCACACGGATCTGCACGGCTCCGGGAGTGATCGGATAGTCAGGAAAATGGGACTTGAAGATCACGTTGTCAGGTTCGAGCCTGATTAGTGGTTCGGCAGAGCTCACCAACCGTGGTTCGAATCTTCCACCAGTCTCTTTTGTGGAGAGGATATTGAAGAATGTGCCTAAAAGTCTCATTCGGGGATGTTCATTTTTGAAAAAGTGTAGCTTCGGTTCGGCCTCCTCATAATGATTTTGACCCCTTCAACGGAGACATATTCATCAGTGGATGATGAACTGAACAATCGTCTCAAGTCACGAGCTATTGTCTTGCGAACAAGACATTTGTCTAGAGTCTTCATGACGTTCAGTAGCTTGACATGCTTTCTGTCCAAACTGACGGTAAAGTCAAATGCTCTAATTCCGAATTCGTTCACTATGGTGCCTACAATGATGTCATCCTTCTGCTTGACCACACATATTCCTGAAAAAGAGGCGTTTTTGAAGGTTATGGCCACTGTGTAGCGGACAGCTTCATTATCGTTGAACGGGAAAAGGTAGGGAGCATCGGTACCGGTCACTTCGACTAGCTCAGTGACCAGAAACACATCGGTCGCTGAGCCTGTCGAAGCGACATATGCACCAGAAGAAAAAGCCGAAATCAGCAGCAAGCTAATCAACAACAAAAACCTTCGCATCGACCGTCTTGTTATATTCAGCGTTCAGAATCGTGATCACCGTCTCGCCGCTGTTGTCAACCAAATCCACCTCATTGACTTTCAAGTCCTTGCCAAAATGCAGACGAACAGTTTTGAACATCTGTCTCATCTCTTTTTTAAGAGGCTCCAGCTCAGCCACATAGCAGCCGCCGTCAAGAAACATCCGCGCCTTGAAGTCCCCGCCACCGGCCAGTCCCTGCCCGGTTATGCTGTTCATTATAATCCTCGCAATGGACTTGAAAAGCCTGTTCGAGTTCACGTCCATCTTGCTGGAGGTCTGGCTGCTCTGCAGAAGCACCTTCTCCTTGTTCAGAATGAAAAGGTAGGTGTACGGGGAGACATATTCCCACCTCAACATGCCGTCGGCGAACCACATCTTGCCTGTGGATACCATCTTCTCCTGAAGGATGGCTATGTCCTTGACCTGCCTGAAGTCAGCCTTGAGGCTCTTGATTCCGGCGCTGGAAGCGTCGATCTTTTTGATGGCCTCTGCGGTCTGCGCCTCTGTAAGCGGCTTATAGTCAGCGCCGGAAGCCGATAAAGCGGCGAAAAGCAGCGCAAGGCCAATGAATAATATCCTTAAACTTCTCATAATCACTTAGCTATAAACACGCACCCGCTGATGATCAGGAACACCCCAATCCAACGTGTGGCAGGAATATTCTCGTGGAAAATGAATATCGCGGCGAGCATTCCGAACACATAACTCAGGCTGATCATCGGGTAGGCCATGCTGAACGGAAATCTTTTGAGGATATACATCCACAGGACCGTGCCGCCGGCGTAGCAGAGGCCGCAGCCCAAGAACCACCAGTTCACCAGCAGTCGGCCGAAGAACGCCCACGTCCACTCAAAACTGCCCATCTTCTCAAGGGCGAACTTGAGAAGCACCTGGCCTCCAGACAGAAGGAGGCTTTGGACAACGGACAATGTCAGCAGTCTCCACATAGGCCTTTAAGATAAACAAGCCCGACATCCTCTCCGGCGTCGTTCACGACAAGGATGTCCTTGTCAAGGCCCTTGGATATCCTTATCGCCGCCTCGTAGACCCCTAGCCCCGATGTCGAGAAACATTTACCAAACAGTTTGAAATAGTCCGCGCTGCGGATGACGCGCGAGGCATGATATTCATTGACAATGGTTTCCAGATTCTTCGGAGAGTGGAGGAGCTGAACGTCGACCAGTTCGCAGAGAGACCTCCTCAATGCTTCTGTGGCTTCAACCGCGGTGTCGGTCCCTTCGATGGTTGGTGAGCTTTGCCGAACCATAGGCTCAGGGCTCGGAAATGCGGACAGCACAAATGCGGAAGAGGCCTCGGCGGCGGTGATGCCTTCGCCGAAGTACCCGGCACCTTTCAGAAGATCGTAGGTGGCCGGTGTCATCTCGTCGTGCGCCCCGACAAGGGCATTGGAGATTCGTCCTGACTGAAGCTGGATGAAAGCGTCCAGTAGCGCGCTCTCGAAAGAGATGTCCTTCTGCGAATATGTGCAGTTGCACCCGTGGCAACGAAGCAGGATGGCCACCGCCGAACTGATCGTGTTGTGGGTGGACATCATGAAATAGGTCGGGGGAAGCATTTCCTCCCCGTCACGACACATAGCCGACAGGAAATTCTCCGTGTTCTCCATGCAGCCGAGCCCAGTGCCCGTGAATATGGCATCCGGACATTCGATTCCAGCCTCCTTCAGGGCGGAAAGTGAGACCACCATCGCCCGTTTGAGGATCAAGCCCATCCTTCGCGCCTGCATAGGATTCAGGAACGGCTTGAAATCCGGATCCTGGCTCCTGAGATAAGGTTCAGCACATGATGCTGGATCCGTCATCCAGTCCTCACTGAGAGGCTTCTGGACAGAGATCTGAGCCGCTGAACGTATGTAAATCTTATTTGTCATAACGAGAGATCAACAAGGATGAATCATTGCCACCGAAACCGAAGGAATTGCACAGAACGTGATTGAGCGTGATTCCCTCCCGTCCGTCCGTCTCAGGGATGATTCCACCGTCAAACGGTTCCTTCCAGTTCAGGTTCGCCGGGATGAAGCCGTGACGGATGGCAAGGAGACAGATCACAGCCTCGATGCTGCCGGCAGCGCTGGTCGTGTGACCGGTGAACGCCTTTGTGGAAGACACAGGAGGGATCTTGTCTCCGAAAAGACGGAACATCGCCCGGCTTTCACTGGCGTCGTTATTAGGCGTGGCCGTTCCATGGGCGTTCACATAGTCGATGTCCGAAGGTCCCAACCCTGACATATTCAATGCCTTGGACATCGCCAGGAAAGCGCCTTCGCCATCATCCGAAGAGGCGGTCTGGTGGAAAGCGTCGCAGGCGTTGCCGTAGCCGTCCAGGACTCCGAGCGGCCGCGCACCTCTCTTCAAGGCATGTTCCTCACTCTCAAGGACCACGAACCCGGCTCCTTCTCCGAGATTCAGACCGTTACGGGTCGCGTCGAACGGCCTGCAAGGCTCGCTGTCCAGAATCTTCAGGGAATTGAATCCGTTGAGATGGTATCTGGTCAGGCACTCAGAGCCACCGGCGACAACGACATCGCAGCGTCCGCTCCTGATCAGGTCAGCCCCAAGCATGATGGAATTCGCCGCCGATGAACAAGCCGTGGTGATCGTGGTCACAAGGCCGAAGCCGCCGAAGAAATCAGCGATCTCATCCGTGCAGCTTCCGCAGTCGTG
>DCCQ01000146.1 GCA_002314195.1 Bacteroidales bacterium UBA1077
TTCAATTAACTTAACACCCTAATTAATAATATGCGCAGATAAAGTTTTATGAAAAAGAAAGACATAGAAATCACCAACACGGGACTTAAGGAAAAGTGTCTCAGATATTTCCGAGGCAAATCCACTTACGAGGATGAGATTTTCATCAACCAATGCCTTTCGGATGGACGGCTTTCGATGGATGAATTCAGGAATATGGAAAAGGACTGGAGCGAAAGTGAGATTCCTACCAATGAGCAGAGGATGGCGTTCATGAAGATCAGCGGCAAGGTCAAGTCTCGCCGCTGGAAGCGCCTGATGTTGAAATTGGCCGTGCCGGCGGCCGCGGCAGTGGTTTTGATCGCTGTTTTGTCCATTCACTTGTTCATGGGAAGAGAGGAAGCAGTCACGACATATTCGACAGCTTATCTTGAGACTGAATACATTGTGCTTCCGGACTCTTCCAAGGTATGGCTGAACTCGGCCACGACATTGACTTACGGCTCTGATTTCAATAAAAGGGACAGGGAAGTGACTCTTTCCGGAGAGGCTTTTTTCGATGTTGCCAAAAATCCGTCCAAGCCATTTATAGTCAGAATGAAAGATGCTGAGATCACGGTTAAGGGCACTTTGTTCAATGTCACCGCCTATGATGGCGAGAACGGAATCCAGGCAGCCTTGATGACCGGCCAAATCCAGTTCCGGACCGGCAAGGACTACATCTACTTGAGTCCCGGTGAGGTGATTTCCTACAACCGTGACGACCGCTCCATGAGCAAGTCAAGGAAGGATGTGAACCAGTATTGCTCATGGCTTGAAGGCAAACTCGACTGCGAGTCCATCACCCTTGACATGCTTTTCTCAAGGTTGACTTCTATGTATGGCACTGAAATCAATTACGTTCCGGTGAAGTACAAGGACAAGGCGATCCGTGTCATGCTCGACACACGCGAATCCATGGATGATGTGCTGGGTGCTTTGTCGGTCATTGTTCCGATTTCGTGGACATGGCAGGATGACGGCAGCATCACGATCACTGAGATATGACAAAACTATCAGAACTAATAAATATTCACAAAAATCACAAAAATGAAGAAACAACTTGTTATCAAGAGCGCGCTTCTTGCATTGCTTCTTGTGATGACGGGGCAGTTCATCTCGGCCCAGTCATTCACGAAGCGGTTCAAGAGTGAGCCTCTGACTGGTGTCATCAAAGAACTTGAGCGCCAGACCGGCTATTCTTTCATCTATGAGTCGGGAATTCTGCGGGATGCTCCCGCTGTCACAGCCGAATTCAACTCGGCGTCAGTGCAGGCCGTTCTCGGGCAGATTGTAAAGCCACCCCTCAAGTACGAGTTTAATGGGAAAATCGTCACGATCACCAGGATTGAAACAAAATCTGCCGGGACGAGCCAGCCAGGCCGCAAGGAGGACAAGGGCACGGAGGTCAGCGGCACCGTCAAGGACGCCAAGACAGGTGAGCCGCTTGTCGGGGTCGCCGTCTGGGTGAAGGACACACCGATCGGAGTCTCCACTGACCTCGATGGCCGCTACAAGATTTCGTTCACAGGCAACTATGGCTACATCAGTGTTTCCACAATAGGTTATATTGCACAGGATGTGGCGGTGAAGAAAGGCTCTCAGACAATCAATGTGGCGCTTGAGCAGGACAATAACACCTTGGAGGAAGCCGTGGCCGTAGGTTACGGCCATCAGAAGAAGGCCAGCATCGTCGGAGCCATCGCCACGATCGCTCCTGACGAGATGAAGATCCCGGTCTCCAAATTGAGCAACGCTCTTGCGGGAAGGCTTTCCGGTGTGGTGTCCGTACAGAGAAGCGGTGAGCCTGGCGCAGGTTCCACATTCTGGATCCGAGGCATCAGCACTTTCGGCGCCAACTCCAATCCTCTTGTCCTTATCGACGGTGTAGAACGTGAGCTTGATCTTGTGGATGTAGAGGACATCAAAGAGTTCTCCGTGCTCAAGGATGCCGCCGCGACTGCGGTATACGGTGTGCGTGGCGCCAACGGCGTGGTTCTTATCACGACCCGCGGCGGCGACGAGGGAAAACCGAAAGTCAGCATCAAGTTTGAAAGCGGTGTGACAAGTCCGGTCAAAGTCCCTCAGATGGCAAGCGCTACCCAGTATATGGAAATGTACAACGTGGCTTCCGGCACTGAATATTTCGACGCGGACAGATTCAGCAAGACTTTGAGCGGGGAGGATCCTGACCTTTACCCAAATGTGGATTGGGTGAACGGCATATTCAAAGATCTCAGCACCAACACCAGGGCCAACGTCAATGTCTCTGGAGGGACCAGTTCCATAAAATATTACATCTCAGGAGGTTTCTATAACGAGAATGGCCTGTTCAAGACCGATCCGACAGCAGATTACAACACTGGGATATATTACCGCAGGTTCAATTTCAGGGCTAACGTGGATGTCAAGATCACAAAGCACACATCGATGAACGTCAACCTAGCAACGACTTTCGAGCAGAAGAATGAAAGCGGCACGAGCAGCAGCGACATCTGGTCTGCGGCTCTGAAGACCCCTTCGGTGATTTTCCCGATGGTCTATTCAGACGGCCATTATCCAGGCCCGGGAACAAACATGGGCTACAACCCTTACGCTCTTCTGACTCAGACCGGCTACAAGCAGGCGTTCTACAACACCGCCCAGTCGCTTGTCGCTCTCACGCACGATTTCTCTTGGCTTACCGATGGCCTTACCGCTACGGTCAAGGGGTCATTCGACGCGAAGAACAACGCTTATCAGGACCGAACCAGGACTCCTGAACAATATGGGCAGGCTTATAGGGACGAGAACGGTGAACTTCATCTGACGGAACTTGTACAAGGATCGCAGACATTGTCGTTTTCTCACTCCAACACTGGGTGGAGGTCTTTGTACCTTGAGGCCAGCCTGAATTACGCAAGGTCTTTCGGAAACCACAGCCTCACCGGTCTCCTGCTTTACCAGCAGTCTCAGAAGAACTACATCGGCTCCAGCGCGACATCCAGCAGCGCCGCCCTTCCGTACCGGCATCAGGGAGTCGCGTTCAGGGCTACCTACAACTATGACTCACGGTATTTTGCGGAGTTCAATGCCGGCTACAACGGTTCGGAGAACTTCTCTCCGGGACACAGGTTCGGATTCTTCCCTTCAGTGGCCGGAGGATGGCTGGTCTCCAATGAAAAATTCTGGACCGGTGGCATAGCTGACGCCATCAGTCTGTTCAAGATCAAGGGATCCTACGGAATTGTCGGCAACGACCAGATCGGCGGTAACCGTCGTTTCATCTATCTGGAGACCATCAATTCCGGATCAAACTGGAATTTCGGCGAGACCGTGACCTCCTATCCGTCCTACAGGCGAGGCGAATGGGCCAACGACAATGTGGGTTGGGAGAAGTCCCGCAAGCTTGATGTGGGAGTGGAGATGACCTTCTATGACAAACTTAAACTCCAGGTCGACTGGTTCCGCGAGAAACGTTCAGGCATATTCCTTCAGAGATCTTCCATTCCTGAATATGTTGGAATAACCACCAAGCCTTACGTGAACATGGGCAAGATGAGGAATTCCGGATGGGACGGTTCCCTCCAGTACGACCATAAGATCGGTCAGGTGAATTTCTCTGCCATGGGAAACTTCACATTCGCCCGCAACGTCATTGAGGATCAGGATCAGCCTGATTACATCGAGAAGTACATGAACCGTACCGGTCAGGCAAGATGGCAGACTTTCGGCTACGTCTCCGACGGCCTGTTCAGAGACGAGGAGGACATAGCGACATCTCCGGATCAGAGCGCTCTGGGCGAGGTCTTTCCCGGTGACATCAAATACAAGGATCTCAACAACGATGGTGTCATCGACAGCAAGGACGTGAAGGCTATCGGCTACACCAGCGTTCCTGAGATTGTGTATGGCTTCGGTGTCTCGGCGCAGTGGAAAGGCTTTGACGTGTCCGTTTTCTTCCAGGGTAACGCTCACGTCAACTTCTCGGTCAACTCCTCTATGGTTCGTGGCTTCACGGAGCCTAAGATGGCTGCCAACAATGTGTTCTCGGACATCTACGGCAATTACTGGACAGAGGACAACACCGACGCCAAGTACCCTCGCCTGACCACTACTGAGGCGACGAACAACAACCAGCCTTCGGATTTCTGGCTTGTCAACGGACGCTACATCAGACTGAAGAACGCCGAGTTCGGCTACACGTTCCCTAAACGGTTGATCCAGAAGATGAATCTGAGCCAGCTGAGGATTTTCGTGTCAGGGACAAATCTGTTCACGGTCTCTCCTTTCAAGCTTTGGGATCCTGATCTCCAGACCGGAGCGTCAAATTACCCTAACAACAGAATCGCAAACATCGGCATAAACATCGGTTTCTAAACAACAGCGAAGAGATATGAAAAAGAATATATCTGTTATAATCCTGATGATGGCTCTGGCCGTCTGCGGCTGCGACAGCTATCTGGACAGGCAGCCT
The DNA here is from genome assembly GCA_002314195.1 of Bacteroidales bacterium UBA1077. GTDB lineage: Bacteria > Bacteroidota > Bacteroidia > Bacteroidales > UBA932 > Cryptobacteroides. Next base: position 4,475 of record DCCQ01000146.1, read on the forward strand.
GACGACCAGCTGACATCCAAGAACATATTTGACAAGAAAACGACAACGATGCAGTATCTTGTCAATGTCTATACTTACATGCCAAACGAGTGGTCTCCGGAAGGTTACGGCTCGACTTCCTGCATCGCCATCACGGCCAGCGACGAAGCGTCGTGCGCCTACACGGGTTCCCGCTTCTTCGCCTTGCTTAACCACAACCAGCTTTCCCCTTTGTCCACCCACGGAGGTTATCGCCATGCGGTCTACAAACTTCTGTACCAGGGTATAAGCGAGGCTACCTACTTCATGTCGAAGGTGAGTGAGTGTCCTCAGATCGCAGAAGAGGAGAGAGTGATGTGGCACGGCGAGGCCCGTTTCCTCAGGGCATTCTACTACACGGAACTGCTCAAGTGGAACGGCCCTGTCATCTGGCTCGGCGACGCTCAGTCTGATTATTCCGATCCTGATGTCTCCAAGGTTGACAGGACCCCGTGGAACACGATAGTGGATTGGCTGTGCGATGAATATGACAAATCCGCCGATGAACTTCCCACGACCAGAAGCCCTTACGAAGTAGGCCGTGCCACCAAAGGGGCCGCATTGGCAATGAAAGCCAGGCTGCTGATGTTCAACGCAAGCCCTCTCTTCAACGGGCAGAACGGAACAGGAATCTACGACGACATCGTGAACAAGGACGGTGATAAACTGTTCAACACCGAATATGACGAGGATCGCTGGAAACAGGCAGCTGACGCGGCGAAGGCTGTCATAGATATGAATCTGTATGAACTTGTCGACGACCCGGATGCGACTCCGCTTGAGAATATCCACAACGCCTCCGTTTCGCTCAACTCGCCGGAAAACATATTCACTGTCCAGTGTGGCGGCCGCGGCTGGAGAGTCGGCGAGACCCCTGTCCAGGCAAGCGGTTACGGCGGAATCGGTCTGACCCAGAAACTGGTGGATGCCTTCGCGATGGACAACGGCTACTATCCGATCTCAAACATGGAAGAGGAGTCTTATGACAATGGCGCCGGAACCATCGTCGTGGATCCTCGCTCCGATTATGTGGAGACCGGTTCACAGAAGTTCGTCAACCCGTTCTTCGCCACCATCCCTAAGAGCGCTAAGGTCAATGACGCGATAGAGACCATGAACATGTTCATCGGCCGTGAGCCAAGGTTCTACGCGAACGTCTTTTGGAGCGGCCAGACATGGGTGATGGGTACGAACAAACTGACAGATGTGCAGTTCTACAAGAATGGAAACTCCGGCCCTATCACGTCCAACAACTACACACCGACAGGTTACCTGTGCCTCAAGTTCATTGACCCCGACCTTGACACGAAGCTGAGCAAGTGGGGGAACCTCTCGTGGCCGGTCATCAGGTATGCCGATGTGCTTCTGATGTACATCGAGGCTCTTAATGAATATGACCCTTCAAATCCTGACATACTCACTTTCTGGAATCAGATACGTCACAGAGCGGGAGTGCCTGCCATCGGAACCGATGAAGGGGAGGTGTATCCGGAAATCATCGGAGACAAGGATCTTCAGCGAAAGTACATCCGCCGGGAACGTATGGTGGAACTGTGCTTCGAGGGCAAGCGTTACTTCGACACGCGCCGGTGGATGATCGCCGAGAAGGAGGACAACGGCAAGGTTGTCGGCTGCAACCTGAACGCTACAAATCACAAGGCCTCTGGTGAATATTGGAGACGTACATCAATTTTCGACACGTTCGGCGAGGCTGGAACCAAATCTGAAAGAGTGTTCACAAAGAAGTATTACCTTCTTCCGATGAATCAGGCTGAGTTAGACAGGGTTCCGGATTTGACACAGAATTATGGATGGTAACAGTTGAACCAAACCGATAAAGAAATCATTATGAAACAAAAATACATTTTTGCGGCTTCTGCCGTGATTCTGTCCGCTGTGGCGTGCGAGCCAAGCCATTTGGAGGACAACCTTTACGATCCCGCGGTGTACATCCTGAACCATGGCTATCAGAAGACAGAGACGTTCTACGATGTCCAATCTTCGTTTTCGGCTGATGTGGATGCCTACTGCGGAAGTTATTATGACAAGAACCCGGAAGTGAGACTCGTGGAGGATGACGCTGTGCTGGAGAAACATAACACAGACAACTCAGACACCCTCAAGGTGCTTCCGTCTGACTGCTGGTCGCTGGAAGCGTCGGATCTTGAGATGGTTGACAAGAAAGCCAGATTCAAGGTGAATTTCAACATTGAGGCCTTGAAGAGCCTTTCGGTTGAGGCCGACTATTCCGACCTTAAAGGCTATGCTGTGCCGTTGAGGCTGAAAAGCCTTACAGATGGCGTCAATGAAGCGAGTCAAGAGGGACTGTCAAGTGTGGTCATAGTGCCTGACATGAGCATGATGGCATTCAGTCTGGAGAATTCCGGAGTGTCGGAGACAAACCTTGACAAGCTGGGTGACAGTGAGGGTACAATCACTCTTGAATACAAGGTCAGGACAGGGATAGAGAACAATTGGAACAATGGAGTCAGGTTTTCCTTCAACGTGGCGTCCGAAAATGCTGAGTATCCTCTTCTTCCTGAAGGGGCATATTCAGTGACATCTTCGTCCGGGGAAGGTTTCGTGCCGGGCGTGTCTGTAATTGTTTACACTGTCATTATCGACAAGTCCAAGGCTGTTGAAAGGAATTATTCCCTTGTCGCAAGTGTCGAGTCAGAAGGCGGATTCAAAGTGGAGGGCAACAGTGAGTCTGTGATAAACTTGTTCAACAGACACTACTACAACCAGTCGGACATCTCCGTTCGCGGCTGCAACTCCTATGTACCGGGCCGCGGCCCTGAACTTACCATTGACGGAAAGCTCAACACACGCTGGGAGTCCGGATATTCCTCTTCCGACATCGGAGTGTTCAAACTCCCATATATCATTGAATATGAACTTGCGACTCCTGTCCGCATCTCGGATTTCGACTTGTGCCGCCGTCAGGACAGATACGCCTCGGATCTCAAGGGTGGACATCTGGAAGTGTCTTCTGACGGAGAGAACTACACGACAGTCTGCTCCTTCGATTATACAGGTGTGAGCGCTTACCGGAATATTCATTCCGCCGAATCAGAACCCGAGGCGAAATACGTCAAATTCGTGGTGACGGCTTCTGGCAGAACGGGAGGCGGAATGAAGGCTCCTCTTTCCAATCTGGCTGAGTTCAATATCTGCTACAGGTAACCGAGGTTTCTTCTGATGTGTTTAAGGGATGGCAAATGGTTTCTTTGCCGTCCCTTATGTTTTTTTATTGAATATCTCCACAGTCCAGCATCTAACTTGAAATGCCAGTCAGAAAAAGTAGCAGCAATAGATGGCAGGCGTCGTTTTCTCCATTGAGGTTTGTGCCGCCGTCCGTGGAAATATCATCCAGTTCTTTTTTGAACACCGCAAGCGCTTTGTGGATGTGCTTCTCCACGGCTTTTTCGGAAATGCCGAGCGCGGCGGCGATCTCCTTGTTCTTCATGTTTTGAAACCTGCTCATGTTGAACACATAGCGGCATCTGGACGGAAGCTTTGCCATGATCCGCCGGATGTCTGCCATGAGTTCATCGTAGATTGTCTTTTTGTCTGAGTCGCTGACAGAGAAATCCAGATTATAAAGTTTCTCGTCGCAGATGTTCATGAAGGATTCGGTTATGCAGACGACCTTCACTGTGGACCGGTGGCGCAAAGTGTCAACCGACCTGTTGCGTACCAACCTGAACAACAGGGCCTGCCAAGTGTCACTGTCCTTGCCCTCAAACTTTTCCCAAAGGGTCACGTACGCTTCGTGCACGATGTCCTCGGCCGTGCGTCCGTCTGACACGAATCTGAAAGCGAAGTTGTAAAGCCTGTCGCTGTACCTGTAATATAACCCTTCGAATATCGTTTCGTCCAGAATCATTTCCTGTCACCTTTTGATGAGGCTTGGTCTGCTGCTGCAAAGATAATATTTTTACGAATATTCTCCATTATCTTCCGCCAGACAGACGAGTGAAACCAGTTGGCAAGAAAAAAATATTAATCGTTTTTAGCATATAAGGCGTCGAAGGTGTCTTACTTTATGTAAAACATATTTATGCTCTATGAAACTAAAACTCATAACAACGCTTTTTCTGGTCGCTCCGCTGCTTTTGGGTGGAGTCTCCTGTCAGAAACAGAGTGAGTCTGAGGTGCGCGACACGGTTGTCATCCAGACTAAGCTGACCGCCAAGACTCCGGCCACGCTGACGGTGGGAGGAACGGATCAGATCACGATCTACGCGACCTGCGATTGGTCACTTGAAGGCGAGGACTGGTTCACGATTGAACCGGCGAAGGGCACGAGGGGTGTCAGCGAGTCCGTCATCACCACTCAGCCTAACACTACCGGAGCCGACCGCACCGGAACCGTCCGCCTGAAAGCCGGATCGTACACAAGCACTTACACGTTCACTCAGGCTGGTAAATAATGAAATCCGAAGACTACAGACGTATTCTGGATTTCTTTTTCAGTGGGGTTGAGGTCTCAGAGGAACTGAGACAACGGTACCTTGGTTGGCTTGCCGTGCATGGTGACGAACCTCAAGTGAAGGCCTTGCTTGAGGAATACTGGGACTCTGTCACCTCCGAGTCACCGGATTTCGACCTGTCGGCCGGATTGGATAGACTTATGACTTCACTGGGAGAGACTGGTTTAGAAGCCGGCGCTTCGGTGGTTGGTGAGCCTTGCCGAACCACAGGCTCGGCGACCGGAAAAGGGACTTGTGTGGCAGCGGGCGCTTCGATGGTTGGTGAGCCTTGCCGAACCACAAGCTCAGCGACCGGAAAAGGGACCGGAAAAACCGGCTGGCTGGTCAGGCTTCTCGGCGCGAGACCGTTGAGGTACTGTGCCGCTGTCGCCGCGTCCGTAGTTATATTCATGGGTGGAATTGCTGTGGCGAGACTGGGAATGACCCCTGAAAGGGAAACCGTGCTCATGGCCTCCTCTGACAACACCGGTTCCTACACCTTGCCTGACGGTACCCGTGTCTGGCTCAACCGTGGCGGCCGGCTGTCCTACAACCAGGACTTCGGTGGCCGGGAGAGAATTGTCGCCATTGACGGGGAAGGTTATTTTGAAGTCACGCGGAACGAAAACTGCCCGTTCATCGTGAATATGCACGACAACTTGCAGGTCAAGGTTCTCGGAACTGAATTCAATGTTCTCAGCAATCCTGCCGACCATTCCGCCGAGGTGATTCTCCGAAGCGGCTCGGTGCAGGTGTCCGACACGGAAAGCAAGGAACTTGTGATTCTGAAACCAGACCAGAAATTTTCATGGGACATGGGTCGGACAGAGGTCACGGCGGTGAACGCAGGCGACTGCTGCCGGTGGTACGAGCACAGGCTTTCCTTCGACAACGTCAGACTTTGTGATATCCTTGAAAGTTTGTCGCACAAGTACCAGACCAGGATAACATGCAATGCCACAGACCTTAAAGACAAGCGAATGTCGCTCACAGTCAGGGATGAGTCTCTCGAGGACATCATGGAGGTCGTTTCAACCCTGCTTCCTGTCCGATGGGAACGTCATGGGATGACAATCATAATTGATAACAAAAACCAAAAACACTAATATTAATGAAAGGAACATCTAACATTCTTCCTTCATTTGCCAAAACTGTTCTTTGCTTTCTGTGTGCCATCGGGCTCTCGCTCGGTGCGTATGCCCAGAGCAGGACAGCGAACGTGAATGTCAAGGATGTGACAGTCAAGGAACTCCTGAAGGCCATCGAGGCCGGAAGTTCCTACACTTTCGCCTATGTGGACACCGACATTGATCTTGCCCGCAAGGTCACGGTGAACGCGAAGGACGAGGACATCGAAGCCATCATCAAGAAGGTGCTTCCCGGTGTCAAGGTCGAATTCAAGGACCAGAAGATCCTTCTGAGCAAGAAGGCACCGGAAGCCAAACCTAAGGTTTCGGGGGTCACAGGCCCGAAGGCCATCACGGGAAAGGTCGTGGACAAGTCCGGCCAGCCGGTGATTGGAGCCATGGTCATCGAACGTGGCACCAACAACGGAACCGGAACCGACATTGACGGAAATTACGAGCTCAAGGTCAAGGATGAGAACGCGACGCTTGACGTGTCCATCATCGGTTACAACGGCGCTTCCGTGACACTGACCGCAGGCCAGTCCAAAGCCGATTTCGTGCTTGAGGAAGAGGCCATCAAACTGGACGATGTGGTCGTCATCGGTTACGGAGCGCAGAACAAGAGGGATGTCACGACATCCATCGCCTCCATCAAAGCCGAGGACTTCGCCAACACTCCGACCACGGACTTCCGTGAATCAATGGCCGCCAAGATGCCTGGTGTGCAGGTCATCAACCTTGGAGGCCAGCCTTCCGGCAACGTCTCCGTGAGGGTCCGTGGTATCCAGTCGGCCACTTCTGGCAACGACCCTCTCTATGTCATCGACGGAATCCCTTGCGACTCAAGAGCTTTCGCCAATCTTGACGGCAACGACATCGAGAGCCTTGAGGTTTTGAAGGACGCGTCGGCTGCCGCCATCTACGGTTCCCGAGGATCATGCGGTGTCATCCTTGTCACCACCAAGCGTGGAGCCAACTCTGAGACTCCGGTGATTTCCTACGACGGGCAGTTCAGCGTCTCGAATGTCTCAAAGAAGATTGACATGCTTGACGCCTACGAGTTCGCGGAGATATTCAAAGAGGCCAGGGACGGCGCTTATCTTTTCAATGTCCCGACCGGTTCGATCGGAGATCCTTATGGCAGCCGTCCGGAGAGTTACCATTGTGTGGATCCTCTCATCACTGCCTATCTTCAGGACAAGACAGGAACCTTGACCAACACTGACTGGCAGGACGAGATATTCCGTACCGCTCTTTCGCACAAGCATGCTCTCAGCGTGTCGGCGCGGACAAAGAACTACAACTATTATATAGGTGTGAACTATCTCAACCGCGAGGGAACGATCATAGGATCTGACTTCGAGAGGTACGGACTCAGGGCCAATCTTGATGGAAAGAAGGGTAAACTCAAGTACGGAGTCAGCCTTTCCCCGTCATATTCAAAGACAAACTATGTGAATTCCGATGGTCAGTACGGCAGTGACGGTGTGATCGCGTCGGCCTTAATGGCTCCTCCGGTCTTCCCGGCCTATAACTCTGATGGATCCTATAACTGGGACATGAACGGATTCTTGAAATTTAATGTCTATAACACTCAGACCAATGAGGTTTTGAACCCGGTGGCATTGGCTTTGGAAATCGATGATGTCAGGGAGAAACTGAATCTGGTGGGCAACATCCACGCTTCCTACGAGTTCATCAAGGGACTTGAATATAAAGTCACGGTCGGTGGCGACTACTATTCCTACATCAGGAACTACTATCGTCCGTCCTACATTCCGCTCAAGGGATCGAAGTACTACGACAAGCCTTCATCTCCAACAGCCGCCAACTATACCCAGTCCTATTTCCATTGGAACGTCACCAACCAGATTTCGTTCAACAGGAAGTTCGGTGATCACTCCATTAATGCCGTGGCAGTGTATGAGGCTGAGAAACAGGCTATTCAGACTTCTGCTATCAAAGGTACCGGCACCGAAGGAGACGACAAGATCAGAACTACCAAGGGCAAAACCCTCTCGATTGACGACACCTACAACGACAAGTACGCCTACACATTCGCCTCTTGGCTATTCAGGGCCCAGTACTCTTACAAAGGGCGTTACATGTTCTCGGCTTCGATAAGAGGTGACGCGTCCTCGCGATTCGCGCCGAACACAAGATGGGGTTATTTCCCTGCCGCGTCCGCTGGCTGGAGAATCAGCGATGAGAATTTCATGAAGAACACCAAGAATTGGCTGAATGATCTCAAGCTGCGCGCCAGCATCGGCCAGACCGGTAACGCGCAGATCGGCAACTCCGCCTACCTCGCCCTGTACGGCTCCAGCAATCTGGACCTTGGAAACGGAATCGTGAATGCGATGTACCCTTCTCAGATCGCCAACAATGAACTTGGCTGGGAGAAGAACACCCAGACCAACATCGGATTCGACGCGAACCTTTGGAACGGTCTTCTCGGCGTCAACGCGGACTTCTACTATTCAAAGACCACGGATATGCTCTTCAATATTCCTGTGTCATCCGTGTCGGGTCTTACAAAGTCGAATGTCAACATCGGCTCGATGCAGAACAAAGGAGTGGAAATCACGTTGACTTCGCATAAGTCGTTCGGAGACTTCTCTATGGACTGGAACGCCAACTGGTCGTTGAACAGGAACAATGTGCTGTCCCTTGGAGACGAGGACGCTCCGCTGATTGTGGCCTCTTCATATTCAGGAGCCAACTACATCACGAAAGTCGGCTATCCGGTTGGTTGCTACTATCTTCTCGTCCAGGATGGCATTTTCCATAATCAAGAGGAACTTGACACCTATCCTCATTTCGAGACGACCGTTGTGGGAGATTTCCGCTTTGTGGACGCCAACGGTGACGGCAAGCTGGACAAGGACACCGACCGAGTGATGGTGGGCAACTATATGCCTGATTTCTACTATGGATTCGGTGTCCGGCTCGGCTGGAAGGGACTTGACCTGTCGGCAAACTTCCAGGGTGTCTACGGCAACGAGATCCTGAATCTTGAGAGACGTTACCTGCTGAATATGGAGGCATCGTCGAATATGATGAAAGAGTCCCTGAACAGGTTCCCTTACGGCAATCTCAACAGAGCCACCAGAAAATCCTCCGGAAACAACGGCTCCTGCACATCCACCTTCCATCTTGAGGACGGATCCTACCTCAGGCTTCAGAACCTCTCGCTCGGCTACACTATGCCGGACAAGTGGTTCCGTGGCACCACCATCTCAAAGATGAGGGTTTACATCCAGGGTACCAACCTGTTCACCCTGACCCATTATTCAGGCTACAACCCGGAGGTCAACAAGAGATCGACCAATGCCCTCAGCCCAGGCGAGGACTATTGCTCTTACCCTCTTTCAAGAACCTTCAGCGTAGGTGTCAACTTTAATCTGTAATGAATATGAAGAATATCATAAAATCAGCTTTGGTCGGTCTTGCAGCGTTTAGTCTTGTCTCCTGCGGAGATAGTTTCTTCGAGCAGTATCCGGCGAACACCGTGACTGAAGGCAACTATTACAAGACCGATGATGATTTCAACCAGGGAGTCTATTGCTGCTACGACAAACTTAAGACTCAAATGGGCTTTTTCCTCACTGAACTGGCCTACAGAAGTGACGAGTGTGTGTTGACGTCCATGGCCGTCTCCACCCAGGACAGGTATGACCTTGATCATTTTCAGGAGAGATCCAACAATGGAATACTCAAGAACATCTGGAACGCTTGGTACAATGGAATATACCGCTGCAACGATGTCCTTGACCACATGTCCGGCAAAACTCTCGCGAACGGAGACAAATACCGTGGCGAATGTCTGTTCATGAGGTCTTGGTGGTATTTCAGCCTCTATAGGGTCTTCGGTGTCGTGCCGGTGACGCGCACGGTGGTGACTCCTGTCCAGGCCAAGACAATCCCGAGATGCACGGAGGAGGAGATGTACAACCTTCTCGTAGAGGACCTCAAAGAGGCGATTGATCTTCTTCCGGCGAAACGCTCGGCAGAGGTTGCGAGAGTCACCAAGATCGCCGCACAGGCTCTTCTTGGAAAGGTCTACCTGACTTTCGGTAAATACACCGAGGCCCAGGCTGTGCTTGAGGAGGCAATGAAGGACGCGAACTATGGCCTTATGTCCACAGCGGCCGCCGCTTTCGATGTGGCCAACAAGATGAACAAGGAGATCATATTCGCCCTTTATTACAACAAGACCAACGACAACGGACACGGCTACTGGTTCAGTTCAGGTGATGCGGATCCGAAATTCAGAATCAATCCTACGGCTGAGTTCAAGACTGTCTATTCGGATGATGACAACAGGTTCACCTTGATAAAGGACTATCAGGAGATCACACCGGGAAAACTATATGCCATAAACAAGTATATGGACACCTATGATGCCGTTTATACCACACAGGTCGGGAATGATTTCCCGTTCATCAGGTACGCTGATGTGACCCTTATGTATGCTGAGGCTTTGGGACGGCAGGGGAAGATTTCCGATGCCCTGACCTACCTCAACAAGACCCGCACCCGCGCCGGACTTCCGGAATTGACTGAGGCCGAGGTCTCCGGCAACGATGCCTTCATCAAGGAACTCGCCGCTGAAAGAGGCAGAGAGTTCGCACTTGAGGGACAGAGATGGTTTGACCTTGTGCGGCTCGGACTGGCAGTGGATTATTTCAAGGCTTTAGGCTATTCGCTTGACTCTCACAATCTGTTGTTCCCGATTCCTCAGGATCAGATTGAGATTGTGAACAACACTGACATCCTCTGGCAGAATCCTGGATTCTGATGATAACACTGAGATATTGATAAACACAGAAAAAGAAAATGAAAAGAATATTATATTGCATCATCGCGGCTGTCGTTTGCCTGACGGTTGGCTCCTGCTGGCAGGAGGATATTCCTCAGACCGGTGGACCGCGCCATCAGGTGACTGACTTGAAGGCTGTTCCGGGTGATGAGGAGGTACAGTTGTCGTGGTCTGTCCCTGAGGGATGGAATCCGACGGAGTACATCATCACCTACACGAAAGGTTCGGAACAGACGGTCCGCACCGACACTGAGAACTACACTGTGACCGAGCTTGTCAACGGTGAGAACTACGAGTTTTCTGTCCAGGCTGTCTATGGCGACCTGATCTCCAACGCTGTCAAGGCGGCGGCCAAGCCTACGACCGCCAGGCTTCCTGTGACGGATCTGGACGCGGACGCTTCCGACGCCACGGTCTCATTGACCTGGACACGTCCATCTCAGTTGCTGACATCCTACACTTTGACTTGGTTTATGGAAGGTGCTGAGGCTGACGTTCAGAAAGCCGAGATCGAGGAGGACAAGGAAAGTTATGACGTGACCGGCCTGACCAACGACAAGAACTACACTTTCACCCTTGTGGCCAACTATCCGAAAGGCGCTTCGGCTCCGGCACAGATCAAGGCCATGCCGACCTTGGCGATTCCTTACACCGTTGACAGGACCACGGCTGCCATCAATCAGCCTATCCGGTTCACATTCAACACAGATGGCTATCCTGACGCCACAAATGTCAAGTGGTCATTCCCTGACGGAAAGGTTCTCGAAGGCGTTGATGTTTCCAAGGGCTTCATCGCGACAGGAGCGCAGCAGGTTACCCTGAGCGCGGACATAAAGGGCAAGACAAAGACTTGGACCCTTGAGGTGGAGATCCGCCAGTACGTTGTGTTCTTCAATGATTGGGAGATGTCCGGAACCTCGTACGAAGGATTCAAAGGCAGCTGCCCTGTCTTCTCTCCTGACGGAAAGACTGTCTATGACGTCACTTTCAACAAGAAAGCTGTCCTTTATGCGTTCGATGTGATTACCGGCAACCTCAAGTGGAAATATGTCCCGGAGGTGAACTCGGCAAGCTATAATCCGCTGACAGTCAATCCTGTCACCGGTGACATCTATTATGGCACCACGTCATCCGGGCAGTTCTATGCCGTTTCGGCTGACGGACAGCTCAGATGGAAGTTCACGGAGGCCGGCTCGCTGAAGAGCGCCGCTCCTGCCGTCAACGCCGCCGGCACGGAAGTCTACATCGGTGACGCGGCCGGAAATGTGTTCGCAATCGACGCGGCGTCCGGCACGAAGAAATGGCAGCAGGCCGTCGGGACAGCTGTGGCTGGTCTTCTCGTGAACGGTGATGAACTGGTGACCGGCGCAGGAGCATCGATCACCTTCCACAACATCGCGGATGGTACGGTTCTCAAGACATTGACCATGGGCGCCAAGATGGTCGGAATCTCCGGCTTTGCCGTGGCTGCGGACAAGAACACGATGTATGTCCCAGTGGCGGCCGGACTCAGTTCCGTGGATCTTGCCAAAAAGGAAATCATAGTGGACAACTTCGTGTTTGCCGGCAACAATCCTTACGAGCCTGTCGTGGCACCTAACGGCACCGTCTTCGTCGGCTGCAAGGACAATCATGTCTATAACATCGACAAGGATCTGACCAAGGTAATCTGGAGCTATGAGCATGTTCTTAATGGTGGCGGCAAGGCCAATGCCTTCAACTTCTCACATCCTTGCGTGGACTCAGAGAACCACTTCTACATCACTTCCGGACAGGTCGGAAACACATCCTACATATTCAACAGTGATGGAACGGTCAAGGAGTCGTGGACCGAGAACGCAGGTGATGACAACCAGAAGCAGATGGGTGGCAACAACCTCCTTGACGGTGTGTTCTACTCGGCTTTCATCGGTAGCGCCAAAGGCACTGGCAACGGCCTGATGGTCGGTAAGTATGTCGGTGGTCAGAGAGCATCCGGATGGAGCACCCACGGTGGTGATATCTGTGGTTCATGCTGCATAAAGTAAACATTTCAGGTCTGGCAGTGGGGTTGAGCTCGCGGTCAGGCCTGAATATTCATAAAGAATGAAGAAAATGAATAAGATAAAGTTAATTTCCATAGTTTTGGCTGCGCTCGCTTTGTGTGGGGGCAACTCGTGTTCGGAAGAGAGTGACGCTGAAATCAAGGATCTTGCGGTCAAGGCTAAGATAACCATAGGGTCATACTACGAGGCGAGTAAAGATTACAAGACAGCAGGGGCTGTTGTCTCTCCGTCTTGGGATGCTGATGATAAAGGTGTGATAATGCTTGAGCCGGATGGAACAGCCAGGAGGGCAGAGGCTGCACCGATTCTTCCGGGGAGCAATTCTTCGTTGTTCCTCTTCAATGTCCAGGCGTCAAGGCTTGAATCTCAGGTTTTGAGTTGGTATCCTGCTGAGGCTGAGGTGCGTTTGGCCGGAGGGCAAGTGAGGTATTCTATCCCTACCGAACAAAACGGGACTGAGGTTCCTGTCATGCTGGACGTTGTGAACGCCAAAGTAAGTTCCTACGAGGGCTGCAACTTCAATCTGAAACCCGCCGGATGCATGTTGTTTGTGAACGTGGCGATGGGGGACTACGATGTGGCGTCTTTGGAATTGACTGCAAATGGTGGTGAAAGCATTGCTGGAGATATTCTTGCTGATTTCACGGAAGGGACTTTCACTGCAAGTTCGACTTCGGTCAAAATGACTCCAACCAAGCCCGTTGACTGCCGTTCAAATGCAGTGTTTATTCCAATCTATTGTGCTCCTGTCACTCTATCAAGAGGATTTACAGCGAAAATCACCACTTCTTCCGGCCAGACAATCACTTCTTCGACCAATAATGAGATCGTTCTTGAGGCCGGTGAGAGAGTCAGCACCGAGAAGATGGCCGAGGACGAATCCACGGAACTTGTCTTTTGCGGAGACAGCCACGTTTTTGTCATCAATGCGACAATCACCAAGGATTCTTACAAGGAAGGCATTGTTTGGCAATGGGATGCGAGATCCGCGGCCACAGAACTCGGGCTTGACGCAAAGAGATGCGACCATCTGGACGAGTGCAAGTTCGTGGACAACGGGACCAAACTGTTGCTGACAAGCTCCTACGGCTGGTGCGCCCTTTTGGACTATGCCACATCCAAGATGCTCTTTCACGCCACGGCTGTGCCGAACGCGCATTCCGCTGAATATATTCCTGGAGGTTACATCGCTGTCGCCACTTCCACCGGCTCTACGGCCAATCACAACAAGATCCAGCTTTACAATTCCGCAAGATCAGAGGTGGTCCTTGCAAGCGCAGACCTTTATTCAGGCCACGGCGTTGTCTGGGATTACAAGAGGAATGTGCTTTACGCTGCCGGCGGTGATGTCCTTAAGATATTCAAGATAAATGGTCTGGGGACTGACAAACCTTCGTTTGAACTCGTCAAGAGCATAAAGGCTCCTCAGGGTGGAATCCACGATATCAACCGTGTGGACGACAACACGGTCACCGTGGCGGGGAAAAAGGCTTACCTGTTCAACGTGGACAAGGAACAATTCACGGAAATGCCTTTGTTCTCAGGATCCACCGCCCTCAAGTCTCTCAACTACAACGCCGAGACAGGCGAGGTGTGGTACACTGACGCCACCTTCCCTGAGGGCGAGGAGAGCTGGTCTTCCCACAAGATCCGCCACAGTCAGAACATCAATGCTTCCGCTCCTGACAGGATCATCAATGTTGACATTGATATGTACAAGGTCCGTGTCAGAAAGTGGTAATTAATCGTTATATTTGTCAAGTGCAATGCCTAATGAAGACAAGCAGTTACTTGAGCAGATAGCAGGAGGGGATGTCAAGGCTCTTGGCATCCTCTATGTGCTGTATGCGGGACGCGTCCGTAATTTCGCGTTCAGCTTGCTGCAGAATTCCGCCGAGGCTGAGGACATCACACAGGATATCTTCCTGAAGATATGGAATTCCCGCGTGGGCCTTCGCGAAGTGGATTCGCTCAAGTCCTACTTGTTCAGCATGACACACAACGCCGTGTTGAATTTCATCAAGCGCAAGGGAGTCCGCGACAGGTATCGTAAAGTTTCCGCAAGCGTCGAGACCGGTCATTACGAGCCATCGTATCAGCTGGACACACTTGAGCTGCTTCGCAGCATTGACGATGCGATAGAGGATATGTCCGTCTTGAGGAAGACGATCTTCAGGATGAACCGTTATGAGCACAAGACTTATCAGGAGATAGCCGACACGCTTATGATAAGCCCGAAGACGGTTCAATACCACATCTCATGCGCCCTCGCTGAATTAAGAAAACTTCTTTAGCGTGTTGACTGATAAATGATCAAATGTCTAAAAACTAATGAATATATGAAAGCAAGACTTATTTGCCTTATCGCTGTCGTTGTGTGCCTTTGCTCCTGTGGCACGGCCAAGAAGAATGTGGTTGATGTGACCAAGTACCCTAACCGTGCTGAGATGATCGTCGCGCAGATGCACGACCCGGCATCGAAGTATGTTGTCGTGGCCTGTCACAGAGGCGACTGGCGCAACTATCCGGAGAACTCCATCCCGGCCATCGAGTCCATCATCAGGATGGGGGCCGACATCATGGAACTTGACCTCAAACTCACAAAGGACAGCGTCCTTGTGCTTTCGCACGACAAGACTATCGACCGCTGCACAAACGGAAAAGGACTTGTCAGCGATTACACCTTGGCTGAACTGAAGAAATTCCGTCTCAAGCGCGCTCACGGAGTCGTGACCGATTCTCTGCACATCTGCACCCTCCGCGAGGCTCTGGAATGCTGCAAGGACCGCATCTGCGTGAATGTGGATCAGGGCTATGAATATTATGATTTGGTTCTCGCCCTGACAGAGGAACTCGGAGTCACGGACCAGATCCTGATCAAGGGCAAGAAGCCAGTGTCCGAGGTCGCCGCTAAAATGGCCGCCCATGAGAGGAATATGATGTATATGCCTATCATTGACATCCAGAAAGAGGCCGGCAAGGCGCTTTTCAATGAATATATGCAGACGGGCACCGTGCCTCTAGCCTACGAGGTCTGCTGGAAGAAGCTGACCCCTGAGGTTGAGGATTGCTTCAAGAAGATAATCGACTCCGGATCGAAACTCTGGGTCAACACCATCTGGGGAAGCCTCTGCGGTTACCTTGACGATGACAAGGCTCTTGACTGCGGCGATCCTGCCCTCATTTACGACCAGGTGATCGCCTTTGGCACCACTCTTATCCAGACCGACCGCCCGGAGCAGCTGCTTACATATCTCCGCAGCAAAGGATTGCACGATTAGAAGCCATCATAATATTCATAGATAATGGCTTCATTTCTCGATTTTTTCAGAATAAGCGCTCCTTCCGCCGCAAAGGTGGCTCCGGAGAATACTGACAAGATCTGGAAACGCTCTCGTTTCCAGTCCTTCATCGCCATTACGTTCGGCTATGCGCTCTACTACGTGTGCCGTATGTCGATGGGCGTGATGAAACAGCCGCTGATTGATGCCGGACTGCTTAACGCGACACAGCTCGGTATCATCGGCGCGTGTCTTTACTGGACCTACGCCGTGGGCAA
This sequence comes from Bacteroidales bacterium UBA1077, assembly GCA_002314195.1. Lineage (GTDB taxonomy): Bacteria > Bacteroidota > Bacteroidia > Bacteroidales > UBA932 > Cryptobacteroides. The sequence continues at coordinate 20,521 of DCCQ01000146.1, forward strand.
GTTTGTCAATGGATTCCTGGCCGACGGATCCAACGTCAAGAGGTTTATGGCCACGGGACTTGTCTTGTCGTCCGCCGCGAACCTCATCATGGGAGTGCTCGGAGCCACGGCTGTGAGCGCCGGCATCAGCAGTTCCGTGATATTCATTGTGTTTGCCATCATGTGGGGCATGAACGGTTGGGCGCAGTCAATGGGCGCTCCGCCTTCCATTGTCACCCTGTCAAGATGGTTCCCGCTCAGGATACGCGGCACTTATTACGGATTTTTCAGCGCCTCGCACAACATCGGAGAGGGTCTCTCGTTCATATTCGTAGGCTCCATTGTCGCCGCCTTCGGTTGGAAATGGGGCTTCTTCGGAGCGGCCTGCGCAGGACTTCTAGGAGTGCTTCTGATTCTTTTCTGGCTTCACGACACGCCTGAGAGCAAGGGACTTCCATCCATTGAGGAACTCTCCGGAGAGGAGACCAGAAAGCCGGCTGCGGAAGAGTCCTCCGAGTCTGACGAGACCAGGGCCATGGAGACCAGAAAGATCCAGAAGGCGGTTCTCCGCAATTCCGGAGTGTGGATTCTGGCTCTTTCCAGCGCGTTTATGTACATGAGCCGCTATGCCATCAACGAATGGGGCACTATCTTCCTTCAGGAGACTTATGAATATGAACTCAAAGCCGCCGCCGCGATCATCGGCATCAATCCAATCTTCGGAGTGTTGGGAACCGTCCTTTCCGGCTGGCTGTCCGACAAGGTGTTCAAAGGCGACAGGAAATATCCCGCCTTCACCGCCGGCATCCTTGAGGCCATATCCCTTTACTTGTTCCTGTTTGGAGGTGGACGTCACTTCACGCTCATCCTTTCTATGGTTCTGTTCGGAATCGCCATCGGTGTGCTGATCAGTTTCCTTGGCGGCCTGATGGCCATTGACCTTGTTCCGAGAAAGGCTGCGGGAGCCGCGCTCGGCATCGTCGGTGTCGCTTCCTACGCCGCCGCCGGTTTGCAGAACGTAGTCACGGGACTCCTTCTGGACAACAACACGGTAGAGGCCGTGAACAAACTCGGCGAGACCGTGACCAAGCACGATTTCACCTACGTCAGCTGGTTCTGGCTCGGAGCCGCAGTGATCTCCTTACTCCTCCCGATGCTCAACTGGCGTCGCAAACAGCAGGAGATATAAGGGACTTCGTTCGGATCGACATAAAAGAGTGGTGGCCAAATCTTGGTCACCACTCTTTTATTTACGGACTTATGCACTTTAGGCTTTCGATCAATAACAAGTCTCTCATTCGACAGTTATATGTCACCAGTAAGTGCTCGGCTGCACCATCGGGAGACGAAAAGTGTGGAAAATGATTCCCAAGAGTGCATCGTGCACTCTTGGGAATCAAAAGAGGCCGAAAATGCTGCCGACGAGATTATACGCAAGCCTAAAGTGCATAGTTCCGTTTATTTATGATGACTGTTTTGGACGCTTGTCAAGATCGTTAATGTGCGAATGCAGGTAGCCACGTCACGGTCTTAAACAACCTATCGGAACAACAAGGACTCCGTCTTCCGGACGCTTGTAAGCGAAGTTGCCGATGCCGGTCAAAACCATCAGGAACGAAGGTGCTTTCATCTTGGTCGAATCGATTTTTGAAGATAACGCCTTAAGGCTTTCCGCACCTTCCCTGATTGGCGCGGCTCCGCCTATTTTCACTTCCACCAATCCATAGGAGCCATTCCGCAAATGCACAACAGCATCACATTCCAAGTTGTTTTTGTCTCGATAATGATAGACTTTACCATTAAGCGCATCCGTATATATGCGAAGATCTCTTATGGCCAAGGTCTCAAAAATGAATCCGAATGTTTCCATATCATTTATCAGATCTTGAGGCCCAAGGCCTAATGCGGCAGTTGCAATTGACGGGTCTATGAAATACCTGGTGTCTGAAGTCCTTATCGCTGTCTTGCTCCTTAGGTTTGGATTCCACGCTATTGAATCTTCAATGACAAAAATCTCTTTCAATGCCTTTATATAATTATAGACGGTGTTGTCCGACATTTGTTTGTCACCATTGTTCTTAATGTCAGCAAGAATGGTTCCGACAGTAGCTTGACTCCCTTGATTACGTGCATACGAGCGCATAATCCTCTTTGTCAGTTCTTCGTCTCTATCAATGTCATCGACCCTTTTAATATCATTGCTTACGACAGAATCATAGTAGTCAAATGCTTGAGCCAGCGCTGCTTTTTCACTTTTCTTCAAGACGGCTTTCGGCCACCCTCCCCGGCACGTCAGATATGCAAGTTTGTCCAAATCAATGTCACTGATGCCATCAATCGTATCTGGATCAGTGAATAATTTCTCTAAGCTTACGGTTCCGGAGGATTCTTCTGATTCCCAGAGAGACATTGTCCGCAATTTCAAACGAGAAATACGTCCGGTTCCTGTGTGATGAATATTCTCTTCCTCAATGATGTTTCCATTCTCATCTTTCTTCGGTTTAGGAGGAACAGCCGAGCCTGTGAGCATAAATTGGCCATCTTCATCGCGCTTATCAACCTCGCTCCTTATCGCGTCCCAGAATTGAGGTGCGATTTGCCATTCATCGATAAGTCTCGGTGTTTTCCCGGCAAGGAGCTTTGATATATTTGTTCTTGCCAAAGCGAGATTCTGGCTAAGAGTATCAGTATCCGCCATATACAAGATACTACTGGCTTGTTGAGAGGCCAAGGTCGTTTTTCCGCAATATTTCGGGCCCTCAATAAGAACCGCTCCTGAAGCATCTAACTTATCTGCAAGAAGTTGGTCGGCCACGCGTTTTTTATAGTTATCCATATTTCGCATTATTTTACAGAACAAAAATAATGATTATTATATTAACCACAAAGAAGTTAAATAAAAATTGATGTGACAGTTGGCCGATTTTTGATGTGACAGTTGGCTGATTTTTGATGTGGCAGTTGGCCGGAGATTAGTGGGGTCTAACGAAATTCAAGTATTTGAACAATTTCAGCAGGGGTTACTATGAATGGTCTGATAGGGAAATGCTTGATATTTCCAGTTATGAGATACAAACATTTTGTTTCCATACAAAGATAATACAGGGTATTGACAAATGCAATACAATCCATTATTATTCGTCAATGTGGCTCCGTTCTCTGTCGGTCTTCGGATTCGACATAGAATAACTATCCGTTTGTTCAGGAGTTAAAACAACGCGCTCCCTGTCGATATAAATCCGCGGGGAGCGCGTTTTCGTTACAAGGACCATATTCTTGACGGAGATTTATGACCCTTTGGTCAGGAGCGGCCAAATCGCCAGGCATGAAGGTTGGCCAGACCTTCGTCAAACTCTTTTCTCCAGGCTCTTTGGCAGGAGGTGATGTCAAGATATTCATTCCTCAGTCCGCTGTGGTCGAAAGTGAAGCCGATCGTTGGATCTTCGGCGACCAAATACCTGACTTTGTCGTACATCTCCATAAATCTGGTTCTCAACGTGACGCAGAGGATGAAGCCCTCATTGCTGTCGGACCAGTTGAGGTCGCTTCCGGAAGTGCAGATGCTTGCCGCCTTGATGTACTGACGGAGCGCCATGAATATAAGTCCGGATTCATTCAGGAAATTTCCGTACTTCTCTCGCTCGAAACTGAGAGCAAGGATTGAAGAAACTTCATTTCCTGCCTTGCGGCGTTTGTAAAGTGCGCTTTCTAGGCTTTTGATTCTGTCAAGGTACTCCTCGGACATCTCCTTGACCAGATCAAGACTCATCTTCACTTTCCCGTCTTCTGTCCAGGCTGCGAGTTGGCTTTTGTAGTTTTTCATACGCACAAAAATATATCAAAGAACTTTGCGGCCGCCTTGATTGACAGCCAAATTACGGCCACCCGGTCTGTTGTCAGGGTACAATACACCCTCCACAAGACCATCGTCCGGTTCTTCGCGCGTATGTAATGGGAATTATTGTAAGTGCATTCCGCAAGTGATTACTTTACAAATGTAATGAATATTTTCGGAAAACAGTGCGTCCGCTCAAAAAAAGTGGCTAATAATTAAGAACACGAGTCAACTTCTATGGAATATGCTTTTGACCCCGTTGTTATCTTAAATCAGCAATATTATTCGACGCAAGCCGGGAAATATTCGTAAATTTGTGGTTCGCTAATCGATGGACTATGACAGAGGACGGAAAGATAATCATCAAAAGAGCCAAGGTCAACAACCTTAAGGACATCACGGTTGAGATTCCGAGGAACAAACTGGTGGTGGTGACCGGCATTTCCGGGTCAGGAAAGTCTTCATTGGCTTTCGACACTCTTTTCGCCGAAGGGCAGAGACGTTTCGCCGAGAGCCTTTCGTCCTATGCCCGCCAGTTTCTGGGCAGGATGAGCAAACCTGACGTGGAGTCCATAGAAGGCATCCCGCCAGCCATCGCGATCGAGCAGAAGGTCAATGTCAAGAATCCTCGCTCGACCGTGGCCACCACAACCGAAATCTATGACTACCTCCGCATAATCTTCGCGCGCATCGGCCGGACATATTCCCCGATCAGCGGCAAGGAAGTCAAGTGCCACAGCGTCAATGATGTGATGGCCAGCATATTGAGCGGAGATTCCAGAACGGCATACATTCTCGCTGACCTGAACTGGTCGGCAAGGAAGGACAAAGTCGAGTTGATGCTCCGGCTCAAGGAGGAGGGTTATTCCCGATTCTTCGGTGATGACGGCGTCATCCGTATCGAGGACATTATGAGGATGGCGGACAAAGGCGAGTACCCTGAGCGTCTGGATCTGCTGATCGACCGCCTGAAACTTCCAACATTCAAAGAGTGCCTGCCCTATTCAGAAGACGGATCTCCGTGGTCACAGAACGATTGGGAGGATCTTCAGACCAGGTTGCGGTCCTCGATCGACACGGCGTTCAGGGTCGGTGAGGGCAAGCTCATCCTCCGCAAGGACAATTCCGTGGAGGAATATTCCAACCGCTTTGAACTTGACGGAATGACATTCCGCCAGCCTGATGAATATCTTTTCTCGTTCAACAGCCCTCTGGGTGCCTGTCCTGTCTGCGGAGGTCTCGGCAAGATCATCGGGGTCAGCGAGGATCTCGTGATTCCGGACAAGACCAAAAGCATCTACGATGGAGCGATCGCTTGCTGGAAAGGGGAGTCTATGGGCTGGTTCAGGGAGCATCTGATCAAGGTCGCTCCACGTTACGGGATTCCGATTTTCGAGCCGTACTGCAACCTGTCGCAGAAAGTCAAGGACATCATCTGGGATTCCCACAGTGTTGAGGGTGACGACGATTCTCTTGTCGGCATCAACGAGTTCTTCAAGTGGGTGGAGTCCCAACGGTACAAGATCCAGTACAAGTATATGCTTAGCCGTTTCTCGGGACGCACCACGTGCCACGCCTGCCACGGCACGAGACTGCGCCCTGAGGCGTTGTACGTGAAGGTCGGAGGGAAGACGATAGCGGAACTGCTGGACATGAACATTGATGAGTTGCTGGATTTCTTCTCGTGCCTGAAACTGACTGACTATGAGACATCCATCGTCCGCAAGGCCGTCGAGGAGATTGTCTCGCGTCTGAAATACATAAAGGATGTCGGTCTGTCCTACCTGACCTTGAGCCGCGCATGCAACACCCTTTCCGGAGGAGAGAGCCAGAGAATCAATCTGGTGACGGCTTTGGGCAGTTCGCTGGTCGGCTCGATGTACATTCTGGACGAACCGAGCATCGGCCTTCATCCTCGTGACACTGAGCGCCTTATCGGAGTGCTTCGCAAGCTTCGTGACATCGGCAACACCCTTATCGTGGTCGAGCATGACGAGGAGATCATCCGCGCGGCTGACGTGCTGATCGACATGGGACCGTTCGCTGGAGTGAACGGCGGGCAGATTGTATTCCAGGGAAAGATCGGTGTCAATGTCCCGGCTAAGGTCATGGACAATTCCCTGACGCTCCAGTATCTGACCGGCAGACGCTCCCGTTACGTCAGGGAAAAGCATCCGTGGACATATTCAGTCACAGTGGAAGGCGCTCAGGAACACAATCTTAAGAATATTGACGTGAAGTTTCCGTTAGGAGTGCTGACCGTGGTCTCCGGAGTGAGCGGCAGCGGAAAGTCATCCCTCGTGGGGGACATCCTCTACCCGGCGCTCTACCGCATGATCAACCAGACCGGCGACCTTCCTGGAATATTCAGAAAAATCTCCGGCAGCACCGACCGCATCAAGAATGTTGAATATGTTGACCAGAACCCGATAGGGAAGAGTTCACGCTCCAATGCCGTGACCTATCTCAAGGTCTACGATGACATCCGTAAACTCCTTGCCGATCAGCAATATGCCAAGATCAACGGCTACACTCCGTCCTTCTTCTCGTTCAACCAGGACGGCGGGCGATGCCCGGAATGTCAGGGCGACGGATTCGTCCGCATCCCGATGCAGTTCATGGCCGATGTGACGATGGTCTGTGAGATGTGTGGCGGCAAGCGTTTCAAGCCGGACATCCTTGAGGTCCGTTTCAAGGGCAAGAACATCGATGACATCCTGAACATGAGCGTCGAGGAGGCGATCTCGTTCTTCGGCTCACAGTCTGAGGAACTCTCAAAGCAGATTGCCCGGAAACTCCAGCCGCTTGTAGATGTGGGACTTTCCTACATCAAGCTTGGACAGAGTTCGTCAACCTTGTCTGGCGGAGAGAGCCAGAGGATCAAGCTGGCCTGGTTTCTGTCCAAGAACGAGGAGGATTCCGCCGGCGGCAGGAAAAAGATTATGTTCCTGTTTGACGAGCCGACGACCGGACTGCACTTCTACGATGTGGAGAAACTGCTGAAAGCCTTTGATTTCCTGATCCGCAGCGGTCACACGGTGATTGTGGTGGAGCACAACCTTGATGTCATCAAGGCTGCGGACTGGGTTATCGATCTCGGTCCCGAGGCCGGAGACAACGGCGGACAGGTGGTCTTTGCCGGCACGCCTGAGGACATGATCAAAAACGGACAGTCCTGGACGGCGAAGTACCTGAGGGGATAGCTTTTTCTGACCTTAAGAATGTTATCTGTTACTGGAATTTAAGTCCTTCCAGTAGAACGTGATATAGTTCTGAAGCGGTTTTCGTTTGTTCTTCGGCGGAAGCTGCATGAAGTCGCCATAGGAGTCGCGCAGAATCTTGTCATAGCCTTTCCATGCAGAGAACTCACGACCTTCGAATTCCAATCGGACATATTCATTGATCTCATCTTCCTCGAAGAATTCGTTCGCTCCCGCCTCAGGACAGGTGAGTTGCGACCAATGATGGCTGTCCGGCGGGGAAACCAGGGCGATGAGCGTGTCCATGTCCTTGACAATGTCCATCGGGTCGCGCTTGATAAGGCGCGGATGTGTCCTTTTCAACGTCCAGATTTTAAGCCTTTTCCTTATGGAAAACCGCGATGACGAGATTGTGTGCACCTTGCGTATCCCGACATTGAATTTCATGAGAAGAAACAGGGCGTCGTAGATCCTGTCGAATGTCTCTTTGTCATCCGGAACCCTGTCAATCGGGAATATGTCAATCCAGACCCCAACATCGCGCCTTACCCAAGGAATGCTACTGGATGCGATGGTCCTTTTCGTGTCGCAGACCCTGCCGAAAGCTACGTAGCAATCCGGTGTGTTGTGACTGTCGATGAATGAATATCTTTCTGATTTGTAGATGGTTCTGAATCGTTCGTAATCCTCCCTCGGCATCATGATGTCAACATCGTCATCCCATGGGATGAATCCTTTGTGCCGTACCGCGCCGAGCAGGGTCCCATAGCCCAATGAATATCTTATCCCGTTGCTTTCGCAGAATCCGGCCACATCCTTGAGTATCTCAAGGCTGAACTGTTGGAGTTCTTTGAGTGTAAGTTGTCTCATAGTCGTTTAACTTAATTTATAGACATTCTTCCCGTTGATGTAATCTTCCTGGATCTGTGTCATCTTCAGGATTTCGTCTTTCGACAAAAGGTAGAGGCTTTGCTCCGGATTGAGTATGTGGGATATGAATTCCCGGATCTCATACCTGAGCCCTTCGCCCATGAACGGGTAGAAACATTTTCTGTTCTGGTTCTGATCCTCGAAACGCAGCTCAAAATAATCAGTTTTCCACCATGGGGCAGGGACATAGATGTAGCCCTTGGTCCCTGAGATGACCATGTTCCCTTCGGTCTTGGCCCCGAGACCAACTTGAAACGATGCTGTGGCGTTGTCGTAGCGGAACACCGCCTTGGTGTACATGTCTACATCGTTCTTCATTATCGAATAGAAGTTGATGTTCCGCACGTCACGCCCGAGCAGTTTGATGATCGGCAGGAGAGGGAAGCAGGCGTTCTCGTTCATGCTGCCCCCGAATTTGGCGTGGTCCAGTTTTGATGACTTTTCGTTGGTGAGGGTGGTGACAGAGGCGTTGATGTCCACGATCTTTCCGATCACACCGGATTTCAGCATTGAGACAAGGTGCCTGAAGGCCGGGCAAAATGCAGTCTTGTGCGCCACCATAAGGGTCTTTCCTTTTGCCTCGGCAATGGAGAACAGTTCCTCGGCCTCTGAAAGGTGCAGTACGAAAGGAGTCTCGCACAGAACGTGTTTGCCGGCAAGAAGAGCTGCCCTTGCATATTTAAAATGAGTGTAGTGCGGTGACGCGACATAGACCGCGTCGCAGTTCGCCAGCAGTTCGTCAAGGGTCCGCGCGGCCAGCGGTATGTCATTGGCCGAACAGAACGCGCCGCACTCCTCAATGTCAGGATTGTAAACTGCGCTGATTGTGTTGCCACTGACGAACTTCGCTTCCGGCACGAATCTTTTCGCTATGCTTCCTGTTCCGATCATTCCTACCTTCACAGAGATCTGCTCCTCCCTGAGCATCGTGCTGGAAATGCCTTGGGTACGAGGCAGATAGACAACCTCGCAGTATTCCTTGAGGTAATCAAAGTAACCTTTCCAGTCAGAGCCTATGGCGAAGACATCCACATTGTACTTCTGGATGTCATCGATCTTCTGCCCTTTGTACTCCTCGATGATCACCTCGTCCGCATAACCTGTGTCTTTTACGGCCTGGACGCGTTTCATCACGCTGTCCCTTGTGTTCATCTTTCCGCGCTCAAGGTCGAAGTTGTCGGTGGTCACGCCTACAATCAGCCAATCGCCGAGTTCCTTCGCCCGGCGAAGCAGATTGATGTGCCCTTGATGCAGGACGTCAAAAGTCCCGTAAGTGATAACCTTTTTCATCAAACGGTCTCGGATTCAATCATGTGAATGCTCTCGGCGAGAGTGCGGAGCTCCTCATCGGTCTGGAGACCCATGTGTGAGATCCTGTAGAATCCAGGAATTGAGCCTGGCATGATGTAAGTCCCGTAACGCTCGATCAACCCCCTGAATATCCTGCGCTCGGCCGTGTCCTTGGTCTGGATGGCGGTGATGGCGTAAGACGGATTCTCTGCCGGCATTGTCCAGCCGTATTTCCGGCATTCCTCACGGAACACCTCCGCCCTGTGGCGCACCTGTGAGATGTTCCATGACTCTCCTCCCTGTCCCTTGAGTTGCCTGAGCCTTGCGTTGAGCTGGAGGTAGATTAGGGTAGCGGGGCTGAACGGAGTCTGCCCTCTCTTGAGGTTGCTCAGGTTGTCCTCGAAGTCCCAGTAGTAACCTCTGTGGGCATATTCATAACCTTCCAACCTTTTGCTGATGAACAGGATGGACAGTCCGGGAGGGATGTTGAGGCCTTTCTGCGTGCTGGTGACGCAGATGTCGATTCCGAGCGCGTCCATGTCCAACTCCTCGGCGAGGAATGAACTGATCACATCCACAACAAGAGAAACGTTGTGCCTGTGGCATATTCCTGAAATCTTCTCAAGGTTGAAAAGTTGGCCGGTCGAGGTCTCGTGGTGCTGGCAGAGGAACACTTCCGGACGCTCGGTCTCCACGGTCCGCTCCAACTCTTCATAACCGATGTCCTTGGCGAACGGGACCTTGAAGTCAATAACCGGAACTCCGTAATACTCACAGAGTGACACCCATCGCTTGCCGAAAGATCCACCGTTTATCGCTATCGCTTTCCTTTTTGTGCTGACGTAATTCTCCACAACCGCGCTCATCGCCCCGGTTCCGGAACCTGTGTAGATGATGGTTCTACCTCCCTTGCAATGAATCAGATCCAGAAGGATGCCTTCGGATTCGAGATTGATTTCAGAGAACTCATCGGTTCTCATGTAGGGGATCGGCTGAGATCCGATCGCCGCTATTTCCTTGTCCAGGTCTCCTGGAAAAACATAAGAATGCATACTCGGTTTGCTACAGATTACGCAAATTTAACAAAAATCAGTTATATTTGTGAACATCGGGCTATATTTTGAACGTATTATGCAAAAATTGTCTCACAGAGAGATTCAACTTTATCTTCTGGACATCCTCAAGGCCGTGGATTCCTTCTGCGCCAAGGAAGGAATCAGGTATTCCATGGCATACGGAACCCTTCTCGGAGCCGTGCGTCACAAAGGCTTCATTCCCTGGGACGATGACATTGACCTCTTGATGCCGAGACCTGATTATGAGCGTTTTGTCTCCACGTTCGGTAAGGAGCCCGGCTCGCGTTACCGTTGCCTTTGCCATAAGGAAGGAGTGAAAGGCGACCGCTTCGTTCATTTTTTCTCCAAGGTCGAGGATGTCAAAACCAAAAGTCTTCAAGGACGCGGCTATGAGTATGACTTCGGTCTGAACATCGACATATTCCCGATGGACGGCAAGCCTGAAGACCCTGAACTCCAGAGGAAGAGGGAGCATCAATTGACGCATTGGTCGCACAGACTCAACATCTGCGGCACGAGGTTCGACCTGTTCAACTTCCATCAGCCGTTGTTCTCAAAAATCGAAGCGCACGCCAGGGGGGCTGAATATTGGTGGAAAAAGATTGACGCCGAGGTCCGGAAATATCCTTACGAGACTTCGCGCCTCGCCGGGGCAGTCTCCGTCACCTACAATGGCACGAGGGAAATCTTCGAAAGGAATATGCTTGAGGAATATGTCGACCTGGAATTTGAAGGTTGCAGCTTCAAGGCATTCCGCCGCTGGGATGACTGGCTCTCGCAGGAGTTCGGGGACTACATGACCCTGCCGCCGGAAAACAAACGCAAGTGCCACGACCTTACCGTTTATCTGTTGGATTAGTTGTTATGGACATTGATTTCGTAGTTACATGGGTCGATATGAACGATCCGGCCTGGAAGGCTGATTTCGCCAGGTATTCAGGCAAGATTGACAACTCAAAGAACCAGTTCTCCGAGGCCCGTTTCAGGGATTACGGTTTGCTGAAATATTGGTTCAGAGGCATTGACAAGTTCGCCCCGTGGGTGCGAAAGGTGCATTTTGTGACCTGTGGCCAGAAGCCGGAGTGGCTGGATGAGAACAACCCGAAACTGCATCTGGTAAGCCATCGGGATTATATTCCGGAAAGGTTTCTTCCTGTGTTCAACTCTTCACTGATCGAGTTGTATCTGCATAAGATTCCGGATCTCTCCGAGCACTTCGTCTATTTCAACGATGATTTCTACATGACGGCCCCGACTCCTCCGGAAAGGTTTTTCCAAAACGGCCTTCCGACCGACATCGCCGTCTTCAGGATGAACACCGGAGCCAGCCTTTGGTCCAAATGCCTGGAAAACAATGTCCGGATCATAAATGAGTGCTTCGACAAGAAGACTGTCCTTCGCGAGCATCACGATAAGTGGTTCTCTCCTGTCTATGGTGGCAAAAGCTGGCTCACGAAGTTGCTGAGGCCTTACGGCAAGTTCATCACGTTGAGGATTCCGCACAATGCCCAGCCATACCTGAAATCCACATTCGAAGAGGTTTGGGAATATGCCGGAGATGAACTTACCCGTGTGTCAGCCAACCGGTTCAGGAGTCCGGAGGACTATACTCAGGAACTTTTCCGCACCTGGCAGATCTGTGAAGGGAATTTCGTGCCTTACAACACTTACGACGACACGAAGATGTTCCCGCTGATCATGAAGCCTGGAAAGGCCATCGAGGCTGTCAGGGAAGGAAAGTACAGGCTTGTCTGCCTGAATGACAACGTTCATATCCGGAACTATGACCAGGTGATGTCCTCTCTGGAGGAATCATTCAATGTCATCCTGCCTGGGAAATCCTCGTTCGAGAAGTGATGGCATATTCTTAAGACTTTGACTTGCAGTCTTTGAAGAGATTGTCCCACTTCTTCATCGTCTTTTCCAGCGTGAAGTCTCCGGCTCGCTTTTTGGATTCCGCCCCGAAGCGTTTCCTGAGCTCCTCGTTGCTGATGACGCTGCATATTCCTTGCGCCAGAGTCATCGTGTCTCCGACTTTTGCAAGGTAGCCGTTGGCACCTATGGTGACGATTTCGGACGGCCCTTTAGGACAATCATAGCTTACGATCGGAAGGCCGGTCGTGAGGGCTTCCAGTAGAATCATCGGGAATCCCTCGAATCTGGATGACATGACAAGGCATGAACTGTCCAGCATTTCCTTGCGCATGTCGTTTGTGTTGCCTTCAAGGATGACCTTGCCATTCAATCCTTCAGAGTTGATCTGGCTTTGAAGGGCATCTTTCTGGCTCCCGTTTCCATAGATGCTGAGGATCCAGTCCGGATGCTTGCCGTCCACTGTCTTCCAGGCGGTTATCAGATCCCTGAAGTTCTTCTGGCTTTCCAGCCTTCCAGCCGCTATGCAGCGCTTCCGCGTCAGTGGCGAGACCTCTTCGGAAACGAACGGCAGCGGATTGTAAATCTGCTTCACATCCGGCCTTACTTTAAGCCAATCCTCTTTGTCGGCCTGGGTCAGCACCACGAACCTGTCCAGTTTCCTGACGGCCTTCTCAAGTCTTTTCGTCCTGAATGCCGCATAAATCCTTCCGAATATGTTCGAGCCGTATTTCATCATGAATTTCTCGTGAGAGAAATGGAATTCTCCCAGCTTCACGCTTCCGTCAGTGCACTTTGTGACGGCATAGAGCCCGTTGTCGCAGACAGTCACGGTGATGTCCGGACGGATCTTGCCAAGCAGTGAGTCCAACCTTATTCCGTACTTGAACAGGAACATTCTGTCGTTCGCATCAAGGTCATGGCACACAATTTTTTTGCTGAGAGGAAAAAACTCTTTCCGTCCTTTCTGCCTGGCGGTGATGATGTGGACTTCGTAACCCAGGACATCCGCCAGATAGTTGGCCTTTGTCGTGAGCACTCTTTCGATTCCTCCGGATAGGTTCAGGGCGTGTATGCAGTATGCAAGTCGCATTGCTCTTGGTTTACGCGCACAATTTACGAAGTTTACTTTGAACTTCAAAACGTAATTTTTCACGCGTCTTCCCGCCGGTCGGCCCGGCAGACTCCGGCGAAGAGTAAAAGCAAGTTCGAAATTTTGAGTGGATACCGCGGCAGAACGCCGCATAGTGTAGTAGCGAGCCGGTGTCTTAATGGCAGGCGTTTCGGCGGGATTAAAGCGTAAAAAGAATCATGTCGGACAGTCACTGCCGGACAAAACCCTGATGCAAAGATAGTTTTGGGCAAGATATGGTTGCCTGGCCCAAAAGAAAAATGATGAAAAAGTTTCTGTTTTTTATGGAAAAGTGGTGAAATCTCGAAATAGGTTGTAAATTTGGGGCGTGACAAAAAAAGTTTATCGGGTATAAAAAAATATTTATGGGGCTTTTGAAAAGATTCTGGATGTTGTTCCGTGGCACGCGGCACGATTTTGTTCCGATTCTTGCGCAGCAGACGGATTTCTTGTGCAAGACTTCGTCGCTTCTTGTCGGAATGTTCGGAACCGATGATGTTGAACTTCGCTCCGGAATGGAGAAGGAAATCAAATCCTGTGAGGCTCAGGGTGACGCTCTTCTGACCGAATTTCACGAGATGTTGTCCGCCCGTCCGTTCATTCAGGTAAACAAACTGGATCTTCAGGCTGTGGCGATGGCGATGGACGACTGTCTTGATGTCATCAAGGACACCTCCAAGGCGGTGCTGATCTACCGTCCCGAGAAGTTGGATGACCAACTGAAGGATCTGGCACAGATGGCGAAGTCCCAGTCAGAGGTTCTCCATGACATGATCCCTCTTTTGGTTGATCTCAAGAAGAATCTCCCGGCCATCTCGATGGCCTGTGAGCGTGTGACTGAACTTGAGCATGCCGCCGATGACGCCTACGAGGAGTATATGGGGTACATATTCGGCAATGAGGAGAACACCCGCGAACTGATCAAATACAAGAACCTTGCGGAGATGCTGGAGAACGCCACGGACGCCCATAAGCGCATTTCCGACAATATTCGTAAATTGCTGCTCAATCATTTGACGGACTGATATTCAGGAAATTAATTTAATAATCACATACAATGAAAAGATTCTTTTGGATAGCTCTTGTGCTGTTGTTCGCCGTTTTGCTGTCACCTTTGGACGCTGATGCCTCGGAGAGGGCGTTAAGGATGGCCTCTGCCTTTACTGACCACATGGTTCTTCAGCGTGACACTTCTGTCAGGGTGTGGGGATGCGCCGGGCCAGGGGCGAAGGTGCGCGTCAGCGGCTCATGGAATATGAAATCTGTCGTGACTGCCACGGCCGATGCGGATGGCCGTTGGGATTGCTTCCTGAAAACGCCTGAGGCAGGCGGTCCGTACACATTGTCAGTGACAAGCGGTAAGGACAAGGTTGAGCTTGATGACGTGATGTGCGGAGAGGTATGGCTTTGCACAGGGCAGTCCAACATGGAAATGCTAGTCAGAGGTTTTGGAGGACAGCCGGTGGAGGGAAGTGTTGAAAACATTCTTGATGCGCCTGAATACTCAGAACATATAAGGGTGTTCAACATCAAGGCTCCCAAGGAGTATGAACCGAAAGAGGATGTCGAGGCCGTATGGAGCAGGACGGACAGCAAAACGACTGCCGGCATCTCGGCTGTGGCGTACATGTTCGCCAAACGTCTGACCAAGACGTTGGGAATTCCGATAGGCATCATCTGCAGTCCATGGGGAGGTTGCTGCATCGAACCATGGATGGACCGCGAGCATCTGGACAACTGCGTGAAAGGTTACATAACCGGAAAACATTATGATGAGATTTTGGCGCGTCGCGAGCAGGAAGGCAAGGCTCCGCGTCAGCTGGCCACGATGTACAATTCAAGAATGTATCCTGTAAAAGGCTACACATTAAGAGGGTTCCTATGGTATCAGGGTTGCTCGAACCTTGGGGACAACACTTCTTACGATAGACTTCAGGCCGGCATGGTCAAGTGCTGGAGAGACATGTGGGGCGACACCGGCAACAGTATGCCGTTCTATTTCGTGACCATCGCTCCTTTTGCCTATGGCAAAAACTGTGACAGTCCTGCCAGGGCCTTGTTTGTGGAGAACCAACTCAGCTCTTTGGACATCATTCCTAATTCCGGCGCAGCCGTGACTGAGTCCATAGGTGACAAAGGATGCATTCATCCGGCCAAAAAACAGGAGGTCGCCGACCAACTCGCTCTTTTGGCTCTTGAGAGGACTTACGGAGTGGCGACGGGCCTTGGAAGCGGATTCCCGTATCCGGACAGAGTGGTGTTCCCGTCCAATTCTTCTGTCGCGCCTTCCAAGGTACGCCAGTCAGGATTCGGCATGGAGCTGTCTCGCGGCAAAGAAGCTGACGGAAAAGTGAGGATTCATTTCACGAACGCGAAGGCTGGAATGGGGCATCTGTCAGACTTCGGGGCTGAAGTCCTTGGGTTTGAAGTCGCCGGACCAGACAAGGTCTTCCGTCCGGTCAAGGCTGTGGTAGCCAATAGATCAGAGGTTGTGCTAGACTGCTCTCAAGTCATTGATCCTGTTGCTGTTCGCTATGCGTTCCACAATTACTCGGAGTCTGATTTGAGGAGCACCTTCGGTGTTCCGGTGCCGTCTTTCAGAACTGACAATTGGTCAGAATAGGATTCTGGGGCTTAATAATTGTAAATGTCTTTGATTATCATTATATTTGTAGGATAATCAGAGACATTTTGATTTTATGGCTATAGCTAGTATTCTAAAAAAAGTGTTCGGCTCGAAGGCCGACAGGGATCTCAAGCAGATCAGACCTATTCTCAACAAGGTTCTGGAGGCTTACGGTCCGATAGACAAGCTCTCCAATGACGAACTGAGAGCCAAGACGGAAGAGTTGAAGGCAAGGCTGCGTGACTGCGAGGCTCCGTTCGAGAAGAGGATCGCCGAGATCAAGGCCAAGCTTGATGAGGATATTCCTGTGCACGAGAAGGAGAACCTTGCGACGGAGTCCGACAAGCTTGTGAAGGACGAGGACGCCGAGATCGAGAAGGTTCTGGAGGAGATCCTCCCGGAGGCTTTCGCGATCATGAAGTCAACTGCCCGCCGGTTCAAGGAGAACGCCACCATCGAGGTGACAGCCAATGACTTCGACCGCGCGCTCAGCATAAATCACGATTTCGTCCACATCGAGGGCAACAAGGCCATATACCAGAACCATTGGTTGGCCGGCGGCAACGAGGTGACTTGGGACATGGTTCATTACGATGTCCAGTTGATCGGTGGCATCGTGCTGCACCAGGGCAAGATCGCCGAGATGGCCACCGGTGAGGGAAAGACCCTTGTGGCGACCCTTCCTGTGTTCCTGAACGCGTTGGCCGGCAAGGGTGTGCACGTCGTGACGGTCAATGACTACCTGTCAAAGCGTGACTCCGAGTGGATGGGGCCGCTCTACATGTTCCACGGCCTTTCTGTGGACTGCATCGACAAGCATGAGCCTAACAGCGACGCGCGCAAGAGGGCCTACAACTGTGACATAACTTTCGGTACCAACAACGAGTTCGGTTTCGACTATCTTCGTGACAATATGGCAGTGAATATGGCAGACCTCGTCCAGAGGAAGCATCACTATGCCATTGTCGATGAGGTTGACTCCGTGCTTATCGATGACGCGCGTACCCCGTTGATCATCTCTGGTCCTGTGGCCAAGGCTCAGGATGACGAGCAGTACATGGAGTTCAGACCTTATGTCGAGAGCCTCTACCAGAAGCAGCGTGCCCTTGTTACCCAGGTCCTGAACGATGCCAAGAAGGCCATCGCCGCGGGCAAGGAGGACGAGGGAGGAATGCTCCTTCTCCGTGCCTACAAAGGTCTTCCTAAGTACCAGCCACTCATTAAGTTCCTCAGCGAGCAGGGCATGAAGCAGCTGATGCAGAAGGCTGAGAACTATTACATGCAGGACAACGAGCGCGAGATGCACATTGTCACCGACGAACTGTATTTCGTGATCAGCGAGCAGCAGCACTCGGTTGACATGACCGACAAGGGACACGACCTGCTGGCCAACGCGGTCTCCAATCCGGATTTCTTCGTGCTTCCTGATGTGGGAAGCCAGATCGCTGAGATCCAGAAGAACACAGAACTTTCCGCAGAGGAGAAACAGGAAAAGAAGGATGCCCTCATGGAGGATTACTCCCTGAAGAGTGAGCGTGTCCACACCGTGATCCAGCTTCTCAAGGCCTATGCGATGTTCCAGAAGGATGTTGACTATATCGTGATCGACAACAAGGTCAAGATCGTGGACGAGCAGACCGGCCGTATCATGGAGGGCCGCCGCTGGAGCGACGGTCTGCATCAGGCTGTGGAAGCCAAGGAGAATGTCAAGGTCGAGGCCGCCACGCAGACTTTCGCTACCGTCACCCTTCAGAACTATTTCAGAATGTACCACAAGCTGGCCGGTATGACCGGTACGGCCGAGACAGAGGCCGGCGAGTTCTGGTCCATCTACAAACTGGATGTGGTTGTCATCCCGACCAACCGTCCTGTGATCAGGGACGATCAGGATGACCTTATTTATAAGACAAAGAAAGCCAAGTACACCGCTGTCATCAACAAGGTTGAGGAGCTCATCGCCAAAGGCCGTCCGGTTCTGGTCGGCACCACTGATGTCGAGACTTCCGAGCTCTTGAGCCGTATGCTTCGCATGAGGGGCATCAAACACAATGTCCTCAATGCAAAGGAACACGCCAGGGAGGCGGAGATTGTCGCCCAGGCCGGTCTGTCCAGCACGGTGACCATCGCCACGAACATGGCGGGCCGTGGTACCGACATCAAACTTTCTCCGGAGGTTAAGAAGGCCGGAGGTCTGGCGATCATCGGTACTGAAAGGCATGACAGCCGCCGTGTGGATCGTCAGCTCAGAGGTCGTGCCGGACGTCAGGGAGACCCTGGCTCATCCGCTTTCTATGTTTCCCTTGAGGACAAACTGATGCGTCTGTTCGGATCCGAGAGAATCGCCGGAGTGGTTGACAAGCTAGGAATGGCCGATGATGAGGCTTTGGTGAACGGAATGCTTTCCAAGTCAATCGAGAACGCACAGAAAAAAGTAGAGGAGAACAACTTCGGAATCCGTAAGAGGCTCCTTGAATATGACGATGTGATGAACTACCAGCGTGAGGCTGTCTACGCCAGAAGACGCAATGCCCTTTCCGGAGAGAGGATCGAGATCGATGTCAGGAACATGATGATTGACTCTGCCTCCATCATCGCCGGCCGCGCAGAAGGAATGCCTTACGCTGACTTCGAGGAATATGTGATGGCTCAGCTGTCGATAGACCTCGGTTTCGATGAGAAGTTCTATTCAAACGCCAATGGCGACCAGCTCACAGATGCTCTCTGCAAGCAGATGCAGGCTGTTTACGAGCGTAGGATGAACACCCTTGCCGAGAAGGTCTATCCGTTTATCAAGATGATCTTCGAGAAGCAGGGCAACATGTACAAGAACATCGCCATTCCTATCTCTGACGGCCGCAAGATGCTGACTCTCAGTGTGGATCTTGAAAAAGCCTATAACACTCAGGGTAAGGAGATCGCCAAGGCTCTAAGCCGCTCCATCATCCTCTACCAGATTGACGAGCACTGGAAGCAGCACCTGCGTGACATGGATGATCTTCGCCAGAGCGTACAGAATGCGGCCTACGAGCAGAAGGATCCGCTTGTTGTTTACAAGCTGGAGAGCTACAACCTCTTTGCCACCATGCTTGAGGAACTCAACAAGGATGCGCTCTCATTCCTTCTCAGGGCGTTCGTCCCTCTTCGCGAGGACAGCGAGGCACGTCCGGCCCAGGCTCCGAGAAGCCAGGACATGAGCAATATGAGGACCCAGCGCAACGATTTGACCACCAATGGTGAGCAGAGGGCGAAGGCTCCTATTCATGTGGACAAGAAGATAGGTCGCAATGATCCATGTCCATGCGGTTCAGGCAAGAAGTACAAGAATTGCCATGGAGCCGGTCTTGTGTAAAAAATATAAGAGACAATAACTGAAGATAAATTTAGGAATATATGAGCGCGAATTATGGTCAGGCAGATTCCGCCGGCGTAAATGACATCAGCAGAATCTCTGCCGGTTCGGTAATCAAAGGAGAGATCACCTCTCCCAACGACATCAGGATTGATGGAACTTTTGAGGGTCGCATTTATTCCCAGGCTAAAGTGGTAGTGGGAGAGAAGGCTGTCATCAAGGGTGACATCATTTGCAACAATGCCGACTTCTGGGGAAAGATCAACGGCAACTTCTTCGTGAAAGACACCCTTTCCCTGAAGGACACTTGTGTTGTTGAGGGTGATCTTCACATCAGAAGGCTTCAGGTGGAGTTAGACGCCAAATTCAACGGTAACTGCAAGATGATCTCGGAGGAGGAGTTTAACCAGCTCACTTCCGGAAGCCGTCCTGGAATGTATGAGGTTCCGGAACCGGTCTCTAAAGAGGAGGATGACTTTACGGTTGGCTCCGGCAAGTCCCCTTTCTCCATCTCTGCCAACAACGAGATTCCAGAGGCTTAGGGCAGAATCCCTTTTTGGAAATAATAAAAAAGAGAGTGGCTAGATGTCACTCTCTTTCTTTTTTAGAGCGGAATGCGAGGCTCGAACTCGTGACCTTCGGCTTGGGAAGCCAACGCTCTACCAACTGAGCTAATTCCGCAAAATTTAAGCGAGACTGATTGATTTTGTTCAATAGCCTCGCTTTGGTGATCCCCACAGGATTCAAACCTGTAACCTTTTGATCCGTAGTCAAATGCTCTATTCAGTTGAGCTAGGGGACCGTTTGTCGGAGGCTTGCTCCGACGTTATCTCTACAAAGGCTATGCTTCCTCTTCCTTTACGAAAGCAAGCTTCTTTTCCTTGATTCTTGCCTTCTTACCGGAGAGCTGACGCAGATAGAAGATTCTTGCTCTGCGAACCTTGCCGACCTTGTTCAGTTCAATGCTGTCAATGAATGGTGAATGGAACGGGAATATTCTCTCAACTCCAATACCTCCCGAAATCTTGCGGACAGTGAAGGTCTTTGTCTGTGGAGTGGCACCTCTAAGCTGGATAACCACACCTCTGAACTTCTGGAGTCTATCCTTGTCACCTTCCTTAATTCTGTAGGTTACGGTGATTGTGTCACCGGCCTTGAATTTCGGATACGTAGCGACTTTCTCGTTAGCGAAAGCCAGTTCTACAACTTTAATCAAATCCATTTCTCAATAATTTTTCTGCAACATTACGCACATTTGATAACGACCCGTAAGCGGTTGCTTTTGTTTTTCGGATTGCAAAGGTAAGAATATTTTTTATAATCCAAAAACTTTTTGAGATTATTTGAAGAATTTCAGCGCGGATCTACACATGTCGGTGATTCTATCCCACTCACCTGAGGCTATCGTCTCTTTCGGGAACAGTTTTGAGCCCATTCCTACGCATGTGACTCCTGACTTGGCCCATGTCGAGAGATTCTCCTCGGTAGGCTCCACACTCCCTGTCGCCATGATCATCGACCAAGGTAGGGGAGCGAGGACATCTTTCACGAACTTCGGTCCGCCGACACTTCCTGCCGGGAAGACCTTCACGATGTCGCATCCGAGTTCCTGGGCGTTGCTTATCTCGGTGACGCTGCCGCATCCAGGAGTGTATGGAATTCCGTGCCTGTTGCACAGTCTCGCGACTTCAGGGTTCAGGCAAGGGGACACGATGAAGTTGGCTCCCAATTGGATGTAAAGCGCCGCTGTAGGAGCGTCTATGATGGTGCCGGCACCGAGAATCAGTCCAGGACACTCGACCAGAACGAATTTCGACAACTCCTTAAAGACTTCTGCCGCGAAGTCTCCGCGGTTGGTGAACTCAAAGGCCCTGATGCCACCTTTGTAGCAAGCTTTTACGACATTCTTCGCGATTTCGATGTCGCTGTTGAAGAAGACAGGAACGATTCCTGTCTCTTTCATGGCGGTCAACGTCTCGATTTTTCTGTACTTTGCCATATTCGTAAATATTATCTTGACACGCGGCCGGAACCGTTTCCTTTCATTAGATTCTCCACTTCCTTTACACTCACCTGATTGAAGTCTCCGAATATGGTGTGCTTCAGCGCGGACGCGGCGGCGGCGAAGTCAATCGCCTTCTGGTCATCCTTGTAGGTCAGAAGACCATAGATGAGGCCGCCCATGAATGAGTCTCCTCCGCCGACACGGTCCACGATGTGCGTTATGTCATAGCGGCGGGACTGGAAGAGTTCCTCTCCATTGAATATAACCCCGCCCCATGTGTTGTGGTTGGCGTTGATCGAGCCACGCAAGGTGATGGCAACCTTCCTGCAGCGTGGGAATCTTGTCATCAGTTGCCTGCACACGCTCTCGAAACGGCTCTGGTCGATGGCTCCGTCGGTCTGTTCGGCGTTGAATCCTTCCGGCTTGATTCCGAACTCCTTCTCTGCGTCCTCCTCGTTGCCGAGGATAAGGTCGCAGCCTTCAACGAGAGCAGGCATCACTTCGGCTGCTGTCTTGCCATATTTCCAAAGATTCTTCCTGTAATTGAGGTCGCAGGACACTAATATTCCAAGTCTGTTCGCCGCCTTGATGGCTTCAAGGCACACATCCGCCGCACTTTGGCTGATCGCCGGGGTGATCCCGGTCCAATGGAACCAATCCGCTCCCTCGAAGACCTTCTCCCAGTCGATCATTCCCGGCTGTATGGTTGAGATTGAGGAATATGCCCGGTCATAGACCACCTTGCTTGGACGTGCCACAGCACCGGTCTCAAGGAAATATATTCCTAAACGATCGCCGCCAAACACGCAGTGCTTGGTGCCGACCCCATAGGAGTGAAGGTCGCGGATGCAGCTTTTCGCTATGTCGTTGTCCGGGAACCTGGTCACAAATTCAGTGTCAATTCCGAAATTGGCCAGAGACACGGCTACATTGGCCTCTCCACCACCGAAAGTCGCCTCAAACTGTCTTGCCTGTGAGAACCTCAAGTAGCCTGGGGTGGAGAGTCTGAGCATGATCTCTCCGAATGTGATTACTTTTGCCATAGCCGCGTTTGTTGATAATAATCCTCCATTTAGAATATGTTCTTCATCTTGTCGAACAAGGCTTTGTCGTCACGTGAGAGATCAGGAGTGAAAGAACGGCTGGTCCTCATGTTCTCCAGGGTATTTCTCTCATCGGACGAGAGCTTCTTTGGAATCCAGACAAGAATCTTGACGTAAAGGTCGCCAGTCCCGCTTCCATAGCCGCTCACTGCTGGCAGCCCTTTTCCGCGAAGTTTCATTACAGTGCCGGACTGGGTGCCGGGATCGACCTTTACTTTGTACGAGCCGTCAAGGCATGGTACAGTGATTTCCCCACCGAGGATCGCGTCTGTCACAGAAATGACAGTTGAGTAGAACAGGTTCTTGCCGTCACGCTTCAATGCTGAATGTGGAATCTCTTCTATCACAACAAGAAGGTCTCCGTTGACCCCGCCGTGTGGAGCGGCGTGTCCCTCACCCTTGATTGTCAACTGCATGCCGTCCTCGACACCGGCCGGAATCCTGACTTTAACTGTCTCGCGTCTGCGGACCAAGCCTGTTCCGCCGCATGTGCGGCAAGGATTGCTGATCACTTTCCCTTCTCCTCCGCACTGAGGACAGGTCGAGTAAGTGACTGTCCGTCCGAACATTGAGTTCACGACACGCTGTGTTTGACCTGTTCCGTTACATGTCGGGCAAGTCTTGACATCCGACGCGTTTTTGGTTCCCCGCCCCCCACAGTCTGGACATGGTCTGTTGCGCTCCAGAGTTATCTCCTTCTCTACTCCTGTGGCGATCTCCTCAAGGGTCAGACGAACCCTTGTGCGGATGTCGCGGCCTTTCATGACCCTTTGCTGGGTCCGTCCCTGGCCGCCTCCGAAACCTCCGAACCCGGAGAATCCGCCTCCGCTGAAACCACTGAACCCACCTCCGAAGAGGTCGTTCAGGATGTCGTTCAGGTTTCCGAACCCTCCGCTGAAGTCCGGTCCCGGCTGACCTTCCACTCCGGCGAATCCGTACTGGTCATATTTTGCTTTTTTGTCAGGATCGCTCAACACCGAATAAGCCTCCGATGCTTCCTTGAATTTCTCCTCGGCGGTCTTTTTCTCCGCATCAGTAGCGTCCACCCATCTGTCAGGATGCCATTTCATCGCGGCTGTCCTGTAGGCTTTCTTTATGTCATCGGGTGTGGCGTTCTTTGCGACCCCCAACACCTCATAATAATCTCTTTTCTCTGCCATATTCACTTAATCTCCTATATCGCCACAACCACTTTGGCGTAGCGTATGACCTTTCCGCCGAGGGTGTAGCCAGTCTGCACGACATCGTAGACCAGACCTTTCTTGTCCTCTTCCTGAACCGGGAACTGGGCCACAGCCTCGTGGAAGTCAGTGTCGAATTTCTCGCCTTTGGCCTTGATGGCCTCAAGCCCTTTGCTCTTCAAGTAGGACATCAGTTTGTTGAATATCAACGCTGTGCCTTCCTTGGCGACCTCATCGGCCGAAGTCTCAAGCATCTTCATCGCTCTCTCGCAGTCGTCCAGAACAGGAAGCAAGCCCTTGATCGTGTCTGCCGAAGCGGATGAGACAAGCTCCAGTTTAGCCTCCGCGGAATGTCTGCGGAAATTCTCGAAGTCTGCCATCAGGCGGATGTAGTCGTCCTTCTCCTTTGCCACACTAGCCTTCAACTCTTCGTTCTCTTTCAGCAGTTTGGCGAGTTTTTCCTCAATCTTTTCCGCTTCCTCGTCAACCTCTGGAGTCACCTTGTCGTTTGCCTTGCATTCTGTAGCCTCCTTCTCAACATCCTCTGCCTTTTCGGCAGCGTTGGCTGTGTTTTTCGGCTCTTCCTGCACTTTATTTCTGTTCTCTTTGTTCTTTTTGCTCATATCGTAATTCTCCTTTATTTCAAACACAAAGACTCTGGACGGCGGTGACACCGTCCTAAGCGACTGCAAAGATATCAAATTATCTGCCAATAACAGAATCGCTGACATAATGTCAGACTTGAAGAATGTTGTGATTTTCCGTCTGTGTTGTTAAATTTGTATGGAAATCGTCCGGTTAAGAAGGATCGTGTCATCCTTTCGGACACGGACATTTAATAGTTGTTTTACACAATGAGCGCATTCATCAACGAAAACTTTATGCTGTCCAACGAGACGGCGCGGCGACTGTTCCACGACCATACGGAGAACCTGCCGATAATCGACTACCATTGCCATCTTTCACCAAGGGAAATCGCAGAGAACATCCGGTTCCGCGACATCACTCAGCTCTGGCTGGTGGACGGCCACAGCGGCGACCACTACAAATGGAGGGCGTTGAGGGCGAATGGAGTGCCTGAGGAATATATCACCGGTGGTAAGTCCTCTTGGGAGAAGTTCGGGAAATGGGCTGAGACGATGCCTTACCTCATGCGCAACCCTCTCTACCACTGGTCGCATCTGGAGCTCAGCAGAGTTTTCGGAATAGACAAGATTCTGAAGCCGGAGACCGCTCGTGAGATCTTCGAAGAGTGCAACGCGAAACTTGCCACTGAGGAGTTCAGGGGACAGGCTCTCATCCGTAAGTTCAATGTCGAGGTGGTCTGCACTACCGATGACCCGGCCGATGACCTTCGTTGGCACAAGCAGATCGCGGAGCATCCTTTCGGGACAAAAGTCCTTCCGACCTGGAGGTCGGACAAAGTGACGGTGATCGAGGATGTCAAGTCATTCAATGACTATCTCGGCAGACTCTCTGAGGCCTCAGGAGTTGAGATCCGGTCATATTCAACCCTGATCGAGGCTCTCCGCAAGCGTCACGATTTCTTCGGGTCGATGGGTTGCCGCCTTTCGGACCACGGACTTGACACTTTCTATGCGGAGGAATATGATGAAAAGGAGATAGAAAGAATAGTCAAAACCGCCCTTTCAGGAATGCCTGTCAGTGAATATGATGCCGTCATGTACAAAAGTGCGGTTCTGCACGACCTAGCCGTCATGGACGCCGAGTCCGGGTGGACGCAGCAGTTCCACGTCGGTCCTCTTCGTAACAATTGCACAAGAATATTCAATAGTGTCGGACCTGACGCGGGTTGCGATTCGATGAACGACAAGCCTGTCGCGGCTGCGGGAAACAGGTTTTTTGATGCTCTTGACAAGACCGGCAACCTTGCTAAGACGATTCTTTATTGCCTGAACCCTAAGGACAACGAGGTGATGACGACGATGGCCTATAACTTCAACGACGGTTCGGTTCCCGGCAAGATGCAGTTCGGCTCCGGCTGGTGGTTCCTCGATCAGGAGAACGGAATGCGCCGCCAGATGGACGCTCTCTCCTCGCTCGGCCTTCTGAGCCGCTTCGTCGGCATGCTGACCGACTCCCGCAGCTTCATCAGCTACCCTCGCCATGAATATTTCCGCCGCATCCTCTGCGACATCCTAGGCTCCGACGTCGAAAACGGCAAGATCCCCGCGTCCGAAATCGACACCGTCGCCCGGATGGTCCGTGACATCTCCTACAACAACGCCAAGGAATATTTCGGGTTCTAGATGATTGATTTGTAGGAATGTAAGCAGGATCGTCTTGCTGTCACAAAAAGAAAGGAGAGACCAATGGTTCTTGGCCTCTCCTTTCTTTTTTAAGTGACTTCGCTGTGACTCCGAGATCAGAGGTCTCCGACTTTCTTCATCACCATGTCCTTGGAGACGAAGAAGAAGTTCTTGATGGAACTCGTCGTGAACTGCCTGTTTATGAAAAGACCTAACCCCCATCCGTCGAAAGATCCTCTGCTCGGGTATGTTTCCTCGAACATCCCTGAACTCTTGAATCTCCAGTACAGCACTCCATCGTCATCAAACTCCGGCTGCGCAATGTAATGGCCGTAGGCGTTTCGAGGGTTCACAAGCCTTGTACCTCCAAGTCCGTTCTGGTTTATCTCGCTGGTGTTAAGTAGGCTGGAGAAGACATACATCCACTTCGTCCCGGACTTGTACTTGCATTCGGAATAGTTGAAGGTCTGGTAGGATGTTCTCCAAGAAATGAATCCTTTTTCCGGATCATATGCCAATTGGACGACAGGTGTTAGATTTATACTGCCGTTAGTGCTCTTTATAAGGTTCGGGAATGTCACGTTGTAGACCGCTACATTCCTTTTACCCTTGTCACAATACTCTGCTTGTTCGCTTTCTGAATATAACTCCACAATGGCCTCTGCCACGTATTCCTTGTTCCACCCTCCGTAAATATATCCCGGAATCTCATACCTTCCCGGAATCAGTCTGTCCGCGTCGAGCTGGCTGAACCTGACAGTGTCTTTCTCACTTCCGACAGAGTAGGCTAACCAACCTGTCCTGGGTCTCTCATCCGGGTTCCGCTGGATTGTCACAAGCAGGGAATCATTCTCCAGGCTTGCGGAGACCCAGTCAGCCGATGTGGACAGCTGAGGGATGACGTCGCTTCTGAAAAGATACCTGAAAGTACCTCCCGCATTTTTTGATGAGATTGTCTCAGGTACCTCGGAAGTCAGTGTGAATCCTTTCTGGATGCATGTGACCTTGACAGAGTCGTTTTGGCACTTCAGGACAATGATCGCCGACCGTCCGTTACGGGTGGCCGCCTCATCCACAGTCACATTAACCTTCATGCCTTCCACTCCAAGGTGGCACCAAGGAGCGGTTGTGCTGGCCGAGATAGGGGCTGGGGCGTTGACTTCGATGCTTCCTTTCCCGCCTGCTGCGGAAAAGAAAACGTCGGATTTGGTCAGACTTATCGCGGAGGAATAGCCGTTTGAGCCCTTGTAGGGGTTCTCGTAATCGTTGCAGGCGCAGGTCAACACAAGAAGGGTCAGCGCCATAAAATATTTAGAAATTGATGCTTTCATGTCTGTCATTAGATTTTTGTCCAACGAACGATGGTGAATGAGCCGGAGTTGTCCAGGCAGCGCCAGCAGTTCCTTGCCTGTTTGATCTTGGTCGCTGAATTGAAGTTCAGGTCTGTGGCGTAAAACATTCCGAACCTGGCTGCCGTGGAGTAAGGAGAATATCCGGCATAGTGCCCTTTCCCATCGGAAATGTATGTGATGTAAAAGCTCTCGCCGAATCCCCAGGTCCGTTGGTATCCCAGCATGCAAAGTTTGCTCTTTTCATCAATCAATTGAGAGATCATCCCGAATGTGCCGAAGAAAGGATCGTATTTTATCTTGATGTCGGCTTCAACGTATTCAGGTGTGCTTCCTGTTGAAGATTCCTTTGGCACTTGGACCAGACCTGACGCGATGAGGTACCTCTTGTCCTCGGCCTGTCTGAATGAGCATCTTATCGAATCAAGATGTTCCACTGGTTGTCCGTCGATATCGAACATCAGCATGCCGCAGACACAATAGTAATCTCCGATGAGATCATCGTATTTGACATATGTGTCAGGATGGTCATACTCAAACCTCATGTCCTCCTGTCCCTTGTCCGTGCAGACGTAGGAACCGTCTGAGTAGTCGATTTTGAACCTCCGCATGCTGTGTCCGTTGAATTCTACCGGAGTGTTGAGGTCTATTCCATCGTCAGTCAGGGCGAAAGGTCTGGTCACCACGACAGTGTCTTCTCCGTCGAGGTATCTGAAATTGACCTTGGCGCTTGACTGGAAGTACATTGCGGTACCTTCCTCTGTAGTGCAGTTGAAGTCGCCCTTGATCAGCCTGTAACTGTTGTTGGCCACATTGTCAAGATACTCCGCGGGTGTCTTGGAGTCTCCCAGTCTTATCAGGTACATTTTGTTTCCATAGATCTTTCCTACCAAGGTGAAGATCCCGTCCTCGTAGCTTTCGATCACGAACTCGTAGTCGCTCTGGTACCCTTGGTAGTACTTGCTGGATGGAGTTGTGAAATAATGCAGTATGTCATTGTACGTGTTGAAAGTCAGCACCGGACCTCGCTCCGGGATGATGTCATAGAGGCTTGTCTTCACCGTTCCGTCGCTAAAGGTGAGATTGGTGTATACCGAGACGTTCTGGTCATTGTCGAACTTCAGCCAATAGTCAAACCCTCCGTAATCCTTTGACGGGATAGGGTAGTACTGCATTATCCAGCCGTTTTTGGACGCTGCCAGAGTGTCTTTGTAGGCTCTGATCAGTTTCTGAAGACGTACCGCTGAGGGCTCGTCGAAAACATCCTCCTGACTTTTCAGGCAGGAAAAGAACATCAAGGATGTGAGCGCGAGAGTGATGAACAATAATATTCGTTTCATAATCGTGGTCTTTAAAGATTAGTCCAGTGAAATGTCATACAGGTCGATTTTTCCGGAGATGACTTCGGCCTCGCGCCTTAGAATCACGCTTCTGAGCTCATCGATGTCTATGCCCCATTCAGAGGAAAGGTATTTTTTGATATAATTGAATTTCGCCTGAATGATTGACGCCCCTTGGTCTCCCGCGGCGTTGAGTCTTGCGTTCCAGTACTCATCGTCGTTGGTGATGTACTTGGAGACCATTTCGGCCATGTCCTCGTCAGCGTTCTTCTGGGCATAGTCCGTGATGAAACCTCTTTGAAGGAATTCTGTGTTGTAAGGCTCCTCGCTCCAGTAATCAGCGACATAGTCCGTACCGGATATGGCATTGAAGGCGGCGGCGTATGGCTTGGTCTGGTGCAGGATGTGAGTGAACTCGTGATGGATGGTGCCGAAGTACCATTCGTTCAGCAGGTCCACGTCATCCATGATGGACGGAAGCGTGTTGAGGTTGTATAGGGTGATCTTCTTGCCGCCTTCGGCCACGCCGAGAACCATTGTCCCGTTATTGTTGTAGGCCGGAGATCCGATCAGATGCACTTGTTTAGGAAAATATTTCCTGGTGAATTCCACACCGGCCACCTCGTCGTACGCCTCGAGGCACAGGTACTTGAGCAGATGTGCCATGGCTACCGAGCATTCAGTCCTTGCCGGTACCAGCGTGTAGTTCATGTCAGACTCTATGTCCTCCATCCTGTACTTGAAGTCAATATTGTAAGGATAGACGAAATTGACGTCAAGCCAGTTGTCGAAATCATTGTTCCTACGTGTGCTTTCCTCGATCACACTTTTGTCCGGGTCGGGATTGTCATAATCGCACGACGTGAGAACCATCGGCAGCGAGGCGGCAAGCATAAGATATAATATGGCTTTTTTCATGATGATCGTTTTTTAGTTGTTCCTTGGATTTCCCTGCAATCCGGCTTTTATTACCTTGGCCGGAATCTGAACTGCTCTGCGTGGGTCGCCGGCTGTGAGAGAGTCTGTTACAGTCTCCGGAAATCCGTCAGCACCCATCACCCTGCGCACTATCTCGATGTTGTAGCGCTTGATGTCGAACCACCTCGTACCCTCATGCAGGTTCTGGATGCGCTTAAAGTCGAGAACGCACTGGAGCATCGACTCCTTAACCCCGCCTTCTTCCCCAACCTCGAACGCCGGAGCGATGTGCTTCTTGATGGTTGAGTTCATTCCGTCCGCATATTCAACTGAATTGAAGAATGTCTGTATGCTTTCAGGTGTCAAGTCTTTCCTGAAGCTGGCCTTTACCATATTGTTCTGCCATAAGGTCAGGTCGGCGGCGGCTCCGTTGTAATCATCCATCATTATCTTGGCTTCCGCCCTTGTAAGCAGGCAGTCGTCCGTACTGAAGTTCACGAACACGCATCTGTAGAAACCTATTCCGGCGACAGGGTCTGAATATTCAAACAGAAAAGGAATTTTCCAGAACATGGCTCTGTCAAAGTTGGTGGCGGTGTAGGAATACATCGGTGCGATGTAGGCGTTGTTGCCTCCGAAAATATGCGTTGCGGCTCCAGTCTCAAAGGATGCGAGGTACCTGCCATGGGAATATCTTGCATAAACCCTGTATGGACCCATATACAGACCCATTCCTGAATATGCTGTCGTCAGAAGAAGATTGCAAGAGTGGTCAGAGTTTATGTAGTCTTCTGATCTGACATCCGGCTCCACCGGAAGGGCTGCCACCGCCGTCCAGTCCCTGAGGGTCGGAGTGTCACCGAGGCAAAGGTCTGCATATTCCTTGGCTTTGTCCCACTTTTCGTAGAAAAGGTAGAACCTTGCCGCAAAGGCGTAGGCCGCTTGGGTGTTGAAGTGGTATTTAGGCACGCTGAGGTGGTTGTCTCCGATGAGGGACAGGCCTTCCTGGATGTCCTTGTCCATCAACTCATAGTCCATTGCCACTGTGCCTCTTTCGTAATCTGGGTTCAACGTCGTCTCTGATTCCGTCATATACGGGATTCCGGGATCCGTGGCGCTTGTCTTGGAATTGTAGTTGAGGCAGAAGATGTTAGTCAGGATGAAGTGTGAGTATGCCCTGGCGAACAAGGCCTCTCCCTTGCACTCTTTGATTGTTTGCGAGACTTCCTCTCCACCAAGATTCTCGATGGCGTCAAGGGCCTTGTTCGCCGAGCTGATGGCTGAGTAGCAGGCCTCCCAAAGATTCTCAGGATCTTCGTTGTCGGCCTGGGTGACATCCTGCCAGCCATAGACTTCCTCTATGAACTGATCATAGTACGGGTTGCTCTCCCCGTAGTCATCAACGTTATCTGACATGAACTCGCACAGCAGTTGGTGGTCTGTCTTGGGATAGGCTGATGTGATAAGGCTCACGACCTTGCTTTCAGTGTCTACCTCTGTCCTGTTGTCAGGCATCTTGTCGAGGAATCCATTGCAGGAAGATGCAGCGGATGCCATCGCTATGATGAATGAAATGTATGATATGTTTCTGTTTTTCATGATTCTGGTGTTAGATTCCTAATCTGAGTGTGAAAGTGAACTGCTTCGGGACCGGGAGGGCCACTCCGCCGGTGTTGAAGAACTCAGGATCCTGTCCGTTGAGTTTCTTGTCCGCATAGAGCAGGAAGAGGTTGGTCGCCTGGATCTTCACGGATGCGCTGCTGAGTTTCAAGGCTTTGGTGAAAGACTTTGGAAGGTCATAACTCAGAGAGATCTCTTTCATTCTTATGAAATCACCTTTGGCGATGCGCTCGGTGGAGTAGTTGTAGGAATTGTAGGCCACGGCAAGGTTGCTGTCCGTCCTGTTCTGCCTCGTGTCCGAGATGACAGGGATTGTGGTCTTGGCCTCGTCCCCGGGGATTGTCCACCTGTTCTTGAACTCTCTTGGCATGGCGTCAAGGTCCGTGTAGCTTTTCCTGAACACCGGGTCAAGGCGCACAACGTTCCCGAAAGAGTAGGTTATGAACACGTTCAGTTTGAACCCTTTGTAGGTAAAGATGTTTCCGAGCGACCCGATGTCCGTCGGATCGGCGTTGCCGGAATATTCAAGGAAATCAAGTTTCTCCTGTTCCTGAAAATTGACACCGGAGACTGTCTCCTCGCCGTCCTGGTCGATGAATCTAGGAAGTCCGTCGCTGCCCAGTCCTTTGAACGGGATGGAGAAGATGCCTCTTACAGGATAGCCTTCCTGGGCGAATCCGGTGCCGGAGACAAGGTCTATCACCCGCTCGGCTGTCTCAAGGTGCGTCACCTCATTGTGGGTGTGCGAGTAGATGAAGTTGGTCGCCCAAGAGAAGTCCTTTGTCCTGACGTTTGTCGTGGAGAGAGAAACCTCGACGCCATCGGACTTCATTGACGCTATGTTGCCGTACTTGCGCACCTCCCCTCCGACGCCTTTGGTCGTGATGATTCCGATCAGGTCAAAGTTGTCGCGCTTGTACCAGTCAAAAGAGAGGTTGATCCTGTTGTCGATGAACCCTGACTCGAAACCGATGTTAAGCTCGTGCTTCTTCTCGTAGGTGAGTTCCGAATTCTCAAGGCTGGACACGTAGAGCTGGCTCTCTTTGTCTTTTGACCAAGGTCTCCAAGGGTTCGAACTGGAGATCACGTCGCGTGAGTTGGTCACATACGAAGGACCGGGATCTGCGGTCAGTGAATACGACGCTTTCAGTGACAGGTGAGAGACCGCGTTTGTCAGAGGCTTGAAGAACTCCTCCTCGGAGACGTTCCAGGCTCCGGAGACGTTCCAGGTTGGAAGCCATCTTGCAGTGTTGGACTTGCCAAGCCTGTTTGTCCCTTCGTAACGGAAAGTCCCGTTCAAGGTGTAGATGCCTTTGTAAGAATACGTGCCTGTGGCGAAGAAAGCGGCGGTACGGTTGTAAGTGTTGCCCATCGAGTAATACTGGCTGTTTTGCTCGGAGCCTTTCTTGAACACCTGATAGGCGTAGAATGGAATCTCGCCCATGTTGTACTGCATACCCCATCCTCTGAACCACGTGGCGTGTCTGTCGTAGGAGTTGGTCTCAAGTCCGCCGTAGAGATTGACAATGTGCCTGTCAGCGAACACATTGTTGTAGGCTGCTGAGGCTCGGAAGTCCCATCCGAACAATGAATTGTCCGTCCTGTCCAGAATACCTCCCTCAGGGAGAACCGTGACAGGAACTGCGTAAGGGTCGTCAGGGTCTGTGTAGAGATAACTGTTGTTGTCTCTGATGGTTGTAGTGCCCATCGCCCTGTAGGCCTGCGCCTGGTTGGACTCATCCAGAATGTGATGCTCCTGGGTGGTCGCGGAATATTTGACCGCACCGAGAGCGTTGATTTCCAATTTAGGAGTCGGTTTCCAGGTGAGAAGACCTTGAAAACGGGAATCGATCACATTGATGTCAATGTAGTTGTTGTCCAACTCGTGGACAATGTTGAACGGTGCGTAGTTCCTTGTGTAGAAAGTGTCTGGATCCAATGTCCTTGAAGTGTTCAATGCGTAGGAGTACGGATTGATGTCGAAATCTCTCTTGACTGTTCCGTTCACGACATCCGTTGTGCTGCCAAGTGTCCCCGGGGCTTTCTGCTTTCTGTAGGCCACGTTTGCTATCATGTTGAAACTTAGGCCTTTTGAAATCTTGAAAGTACTGTTGAGATTCCCTGTATAGCGTTGGACCTGATTCTGCTTTGTCCAGCCTGGATCGCTCATGGCGCTGATGGACGCATAGTGCTGCGACCTGTCCGTGCCTGAGGAGATGCTTACCGAGTGGTTCTGCGAGACAGAGTTGTTGAACAGGATGTCGAACCAGTCAGTGTTGCGGAACTCAGCGGCCCTCAGATAGGCTGTCCTTGCCTCTTTTGTGTTCTGAAGCGCGAACTGTCCAGTCACAGGGTCTACTGTGCTCAGAAGTTCGTACATCTTGCCGTACACGCCGCTTGACGATGCGTTGGCGACAGCTGAATAATTCAGCCAGCCTTTCTTCTGCATCTCCTGATAGACATCCATCTGGTCCTGTGAGTTCATCACATTGAATGTCTGGTACGAAGGTTTCAGCCTGTAGGAGAACTCTCCGGTGTAGTTGATGTGCGCCTGGCCGGAGACACCCTTCTTGGTCGTGACGACAATGACTCCGGCCATTGCTCTGGCTCCGTAGATTGATGTGGCTGAACCGTCCTTAAGGATCTGGAAGCTCTCGATGTCGTCGGAGTTCAAACCGGCGATGGCGGAGGAGATCAGCGTGTTGGCGTCTCCTGACGAAAGGTCGTCGGCGTTGACATCCACAACGTCATCCATAATCACTCCGTCCACAACCCACAGCGGCTTTGAACTGCCGTAGATAGAGGTCGCTCCTCTTACCCGGATCTTCGGGGCTGTTCCGAACGTTCCTGAGACATTCTGGACTGAGACACCGGCGGACCGTCCCTCAAGACCTCGGCTCACGTCTGCTATA
This sequence comes from Bacteroidales bacterium UBA1077, assembly GCA_002314195.1. Classification (GTDB taxonomy): domain Bacteria; phylum Bacteroidota; class Bacteroidia; order Bacteroidales; family UBA932; genus Cryptobacteroides. The sequence goes on from DCCQ01000146.1 coordinate 54,508, forward strand.
CCGTCAAGTTTGACATTGTCAGCGGACAACCGGTCAGTGGCTCCGGTGAATAATCTCTTGTCCATCTTCTGCATACCGGTCACGACAACTCCTTCAAGAACCTCCGTGTCGGCCTGCATCTCAATCCTCATTTCTCCTGAAGTCACGGGGACTTCCTTCGGCCTCATTCCGAGGCAGGATACTTCAAGAGCCTTGGCGGTCAGGCTTACCTTGATGGTAAATCTGCCGTCGGTGTCCGTGATCGAGGCGTTTTTGGTCCCTTTCTCCAAAACCGCCGCGCCGATGACCGGAAGCCCGTCTTCAGCCGAGACGACAACTCCGGTGACCGTTCGGGTACTCTGTCCAAACAAGTACCCACTGCCAGCAAGCAAGCAGGCAATCACCAAACATAAATAGTGCTTCATTATTTAAACAGTTTAGTGTAATCAGAC
>DCCQ01000071.1:0-2092 GCA_002314195.1 Bacteroidales bacterium UBA1077
TGAGGATGAAACCCGACATGCCTGCCGGCGTTCAACTCTCGCGGCAGTCGCGAAATAGGGGTTTGGCAGGCTTGACTAGTTATTATATTTCCACAATGCTCTTTCGAACCATTGCACCCACAAACTTACATAAAAATCTTCGATTTTCACTCCAGCCGCACAAGAAAGAAACAATTTCAGAGTGAATCTTCCCAAAGACACCACAATAATCAAGAGAGTGACCAAAGAATATCATTCTTTCTTTCGAATTCTCTTGACAAAATGAAAAAACATTCTTAGATTTGTGGCGGAAATTTATTTTTGAGAGAAAGAAGTAAAAGCAAGCATCTTTTCCCTAAAAGGGATGCTTGCTTTTTTGTTTTTTATTGTCATATACCGAGGGGGTACTACAAACAAGGACGGCTGTTCTCTCATTTTCTGTCAATCAATAATAAATTTCCATGAGAACAAGCCAATATCTTGTGATAGTCGCCATTGAGGTGGGGATTATCAGACTTGTCAGGGTACGAGCCTACAGGCGAGTACGTTTCGGCAAGGTTGAGAGAGTGCGAAGCCACTACAGCAGACGTCTTTAGGGTGATTTCTGTGGCAGCCCATCACTCTGAGCCGTAAGGCTCTCCGCTTCACTCCTCGGTTTTTATTCACATTTCATCAAACAGTTACTGGGGCGGATAACTACACTGATTTCTTGCAAATTTAAGATTTGATTTTATGATTTGCAAGAAACAGCTCGATGTAAGATTGTTTTACATTTCCGGAGCGAGGCGGCTGAGAAACGTGCTGCGGAGGAAACGGATCTTGCCATCAGCGAAGCGGACCTTGCAGGAACCTGTGTCGGTGATCTCAAGGACTTCGCCTTGGCCGAAGATCTTGTGGAACACGGTGTCTCCAGCGGTGATGCTGTCGGCTCTGCCAACGTCATCGGGGCTGTCGGCCTCATCCTCCAGATTCTCGTTGGCGATCTGCTCTTGCAGCCTTCGCCAGAGAGCCTCGTCCATGGTACCTTCCGTGACGAAGAGGTCGCGCTTGATCTCGGCGATGAACCTTGACGGCAACTTTTGCTGTTGAGCCTGAACGTCGTAGCCTTCAGACTCGGTAAGAAATAGACATTTCTCAGCCCTCGTCGCAGCGACGTACATCAGCCGCCTTTCCTCCTCAAGAGCGGTTCTCTTGCGCTCCCGGATGCTTCTTGCGTTCGGGAATATTCCGTCACTCAGTCCGATGATGAAGACGTACGGAAACTCCAGCCCCTTGCTCTGATGGATGGTCATGAGCCTGACCTTGTTAGTCTCTTTCCGGTAGTCGGCGTTGGTGTAGAGGGCGATGTCCTGAAGATAGTCATAGAGCGGAAGCTGCTCCCACTCGGTGTGCTCACTCTCGTAAAGTCTAATGGAATCAACCAGTTCCGTGATGTTCTCCAGACGCTGCTCGTCATTGTCGTCGCGATATTCCTGCTTCAGGCCGGTCTTTTCGAGAATATATTCAAGCATCGAGCAGACTCCCATTGAATATGCCCTTGAGCGGCACTCCTCGATCAGCGCCACGAACTCGTGAAGCGCGTCACGGTTCAGTTTCGGATCTTCGATGTGGTTCTTAAGTGCCTGATAGAGAGTTGTCCCTTCCTGAGAAGCGTAAGCCGTGATGAGTTCGAGCGTAACCTTGCCGACCTTTCTGGACGGAGTGTTGATCACCCGCTCGAATGCAAGGTCATCATCCGATGCGACAAGCCTAAGATAACTGATGCAATCCTTGACCTCCATCCTTTCGAAGAACCTCACTCCGCCCCACATCACGTACGGGATGTTCGCGCGGATGAGCGCCTGTTCGATGAACCTGGAGAGATGCGCCGCACGGAACAGCACCGCGAAATCTGAATATGCCGCCTCGCCACCGTCTATTCTCCGAATGATTTCCTGACAGACCCACTGCGCTTCCTGCAGCTCGTCTGTGGCGTGGAAATGAACGATCTTCTCTCCTTCGCCCCTGCGGGTGAACATCTGCTTGTCTATCCTGTTCTTGTTGTTGACAATGATGGAGTTGGCCACGTTGAGGATTCCCGGAGTGGATCGGTAGTTCTCGTCCAGGATGATGT
>DCCQ01000071.1:2124-30559 GCA_002314195.1 Bacteroidales bacterium UBA1077
CTTGTCCGCCCGGAAGGCCAGAAACCTGTCTGGCTTCGCCCCTCTCCATTCGTAGATAGACTGGTCGGGATCCCCGACGATGAACAGGTTGCCACACTTTTCAGACAAAGTCTCGACAATCTCCCAATCCCCGGCGTTGCAGTCCTGCGCCTCGTCCAGCATCACATAGTTCATCCTCTCCTGCCACTTCTCCTTCACTTCTGAATATGTCTGAAGAATATGTCTGGTAAACTCTATGAGGTCATCGTAGTCAAGGGCCAACTTGTCCTTCTGCTTGTACAGAAGCTGGATGCTGAGCGGAAGATCTGTCCTGCCGGTAACCGGTGATGCCGGTACAAGATACTGCTGGACATAAGGTTCAGTCGCCTTGATTCCGGCAAGAGCCTCAAGAAGCTGCCTGACGGTCTTCACGCTCCGTTCCGTGTTGTTCTCGGTCAGCACCTGCCTGGCCAGAGACTTCATGTCCTCCTCGTCAAGAATCTGGAAGTTCTTCGGGTAGCCGAGCCGGTGGATCTCCTCGCGGAGGAAACGGACACAGAATCCGTGTATGGTGCAGACAAAGTCGTTCGTGTAACCAGGAGGAACAAGCTGGCTGATCCTGCTCTTCATCTCCTGCGCCGCCTTGTTAGTGAACGTGAGGCACAGGATGTTTGCCGGGTCAACACCCAGTTCGTTGACGATGTAGGCGTACCGGTAGGTGAGCGCCTTGGTCTTTCCGGACCCCGCTCCGGCCACGACCCGCACCCTCCCTTCCGTCGAGGTCACCGCCTCACTCTGCTGTATGTTCAATGTTCCTAAATCCATTATTGGCAAACCTTTGACTTGCAGCGTGGTTCTCTGCGCTAAGGTTGCGGAGACAAATGTACGCAAAAACCATCGTATTTGCGTACATTTGTATACTGTTGATGGATAATGTTGACAGTCAGTAAGTGGTGTCGAAGTGCTTGAACCACATTGAATAACGTAGTTCTCTTCGGTCGATTTGCACTGATGATGAAGGCGCATTTGAATGGTTGATAATAAGTTACATGCCACCGCTTGATAATCACTGAGTGATGCGTAAGCTATTGACATACATTGACTAAAGCGATTACCTTTGGCTAGATTCGACGTAAGGTAAACAGCTAAAAAATTGAACGATAAATATTTACGATAGATGGACGTGATTGGGCTTTTGATGAATATGATCAGAATTCCTTCCGTAAGCAGGGAGGAGGGAAATGCTGCTGATTTTTTGGAAGGATGGATGAAAGACAACGACTTCGCTGTCAGGAGATTGGGTAACAATCTTTGGGCGGGGTCCAGTCCTGCGGACGGGAGACCGACCGTGCTGCTGAACACCAACGCCGGCACCACCATCATGGCTGACCCCGAGACCGATGACTGAGAGAATCCGCGGTCATGATTCCTATCGCTTGAAGGGCAAGGACGAGGAAAAAGTCTGGTTGAGCCTCAGGGCTTTCTTTATCAGGGTATTTTTATTACATTTGCAAGGCTGGAGCCGGCTGGATAAGGGAGGACAGGGCAAGTCGTTTCCGGACGGAATGGAGAACTGTCCGCAGGACGGTGAAGGGTAGATTGGAAACATATTAATATTCATAAGATTATGGAACTTAAGGGATCGAAGACCGAGGGGAACCTGCGTACCGCGTTCGCGGGAGAGAGTCAGGCTCACACCAAGTATTTGTATTATGCCTCGAAAGCGGCAAAGGATGGCTATGTGCAGATAGGCAGGTTGTTCGAGGAGACAGCGAAGAACGAGAAGGAACACGCCAAGATCTGGTTCAAGCTTCTGCATGACGGAGGTGTGCCTTCCACAGAAGAGAATCTTGCTGACGCCGCGGCGGGTGAGAATTACGAGTGGACGGACATGTATGCAGGGTTCGCCAAGACGGCCAAGGAGGAAGGGTTCGATGAGATTGCTTTCCTCTTCGAGAAGGTTGGGGCAATCGAGAAAACCCACGAGGAACGCTACAGAAAGCTGTTGAAGAACGTTCAGGACGCGGTCGTTTTCTCCAAGGACGAGGACATGATCTGGGAGTGCTCGAACTGCGGACACATCGTCATCGGCAAGAAGGCACCTGAGATTTGTCCGGTGTGCAAGCATCCAAGAAGTTATTTCCAGATCAAGGCAGAAAACTATTAATGTCAAGAATATGAAGAAAATCATCATTGCGGCGGCGGTAGCGCTTGCCTCTTTATCCGCAAACGCGCAACCTAAACCTGTCCAGCCAGAGGCGGATTACCAGTTTACTGTAGTCAAGGAGAACCCTATCACTTCGGTGAAGAACCAGTACCGTTCCGGTACCTGTTGGTGTTTCTCGACACTCGGATTTCTTGAGTCTGAGGCCATAAGAATCAAAAACATCAAGGACACGACCCTCTTCCCAGACTTCTCGGAGATGTTTGTTGTCTCGCATTCCTACAAGGACAGGGCTGTGAAATATGTCCGCACGGACGGCCACATCAATTTCGCCGCCGGTTCGGAGGCTGATGATGTCCTTCACGTTGTTGAAGACTACGGACTTGTGCCTCAAAGCGCGATGCCAGGACTCCAGCCGCTTCCGATTCACGGAGAACTCGATGCCACCACAAAGGCCTATGTAGAGGCCATTGCCAAGAACCCAAACAGAACCCTTTCCACAACGTGGAAGAAAGGCTTTGACGCCATTGTGGACACTTACCTTGGCGAGACTCCAGAGACTTTTGAATATAACGGCAAGACTTACACCCCTGCTTCCTACAGGGATGAGATGGGAATCATTCCGGCTGATTACGTGACCCTTACATCGTTCACCCATCATCCGTTCTACACATCGTTCATCATAGAAATCTCTGACAACTGGAGATGGGATTCTGCTTACAATATTCCTCTTGACGAGTTTATGGAGGTTATCTACAATGCCATTGACAAAGGTTACACCCTTGCATGGGGAACAGACGTGAGCGAGAAGGGCTTCACCAGAAACGGAATCGGTGTGCTTCTCGAGGACGTGAAAGCCACCGCAGGCTCAGACCAGGAGCGCTGGGTCGGCAAGGCTGGTGAGAATAAGGAAATTGCTGCCGAGTTGCCGAAGGAATCTCCAGTGACCCAGGAATCCCGTCAGGAAGGCTTCGACAACAAGACAACCACTGACGATCATGGAATGCAGATCTTCGGTTTGGCCAAGGACCAGAACGGAACCAACTACTTTATGGTCAAGAACTCTTGGGGCACTACAAGCAAGTATGGCGGAATCTGGTACTGCTCCGATTCTTTCGTGCGCGCCAAGTCGATGGATGTCCTCGTCCACAAGGACGCCCTGTCCAAGGACCTCAAGAAGAAACTCGGAATCAAGTAAATGAACATCGTAAAACATATTCCCAACACGATTACCTCTATGAACCTCCTATGCGGAGTTCTGGGGGTAATCGCTTCTTTGGGTGGACGGCTGGAACTGGGGTTCGCCTTGATGATTCTCGCCGCCGTCTTTGATTTCTGCGACGGACTGGCCGCAAGGATTCTGAAAGCATATTCAGAAATAGGAAAAGAGTTGGATTCACTGGCGGATGATGTCAGTTTTGGGGTGTTGCCGGCCGTGATGCTTTATCAGATAAGCGGAACGAACATCACGATCTTGAAATACTTGCCGCTTGTGCTTGCCGCATTCTCGGCGTTGAGACTCGCCAAGTTCAATCTGGACGAGCGTCAGCACGACAGTTTTATCGGGCTCCCGACTCCGGCGGCGGCCATGATCTGTGGTTCGCTTGCCACCTTGGTGACCGTGAGACCGGACTGCTTTCTGGCGCATTGGTGTGCGGGGCCGGTGTTCATTCCGGTTCTGACTCTGGTTCTTTGCTATCTTCTGATCAGCGAGATTCCGATGTTCTCTATGAAGTTCGGTGGCGGGAAGAAAGCCCCGAAACTTGAGGTCGCCAAAAGAGTAGCCTTCTTGGTCATTGTCCTGCTGTCTGTCATCATAGCGCTTGTCGAACGCTCCCACTGGTCGTTCATATTTCTGACCAGTTTCTTGGGGTACATACTCATCAATCTGGCGATGAGCGATCTGATGACAAAAAAATAGCCGGATCCGGAAACCGTTTTGATCTGCCTTTACTGCTTCTCATTTGCGTTATGACTGAATCTCGGAAACACGTTATACTTTATGTCCACGGAATGGGCGGGGGCGGCGACAGTCGCATCCCGTCCATTTTGAAGGATAATCTTGGACCTGATTTCGAGGTTGTGATCAGGACCTACGACTTTGATCCGGAGGTGGCTCACAATCAACTGGCCGCTTGGGCGAAGGAGGTCCGGCCTGACCTTGTGATAGGGGAGAGCATGGGAGCCACGCACGCCATCGCGTTGAGGGGATATCCTCATCTTTTCGTCTCTCCGTCACTGAACGCTCCAAGGTATTTCGTGGCATTGGCCTGGATGACTTTGATTCCTGGAGTGACGGCTCTGTTCGACAGAATCTATCGTCCTCGGCCTGGAGACAGGCAGAAGTTGCATTTCACCTACAAACCTTTGAGGAAATGGAAGAAAGTCTATGCCGAGGCGATGCTAAATGCTCCGTGCAATGGGGGCAAGGATTATTTCCATGCCTTTTTCGGCACCCGCGACCATTACCGCCGCAGCGGCGTTGTCTCAATCCGAGCATGGAAGAAATACTTCGGCGACGGCACCTGGACCATCTACGACGGCACCCACTTCATGGAGTATGAATATGTCATCTCCATCCTCATCCCGAAAATCCACGAGGTTTTAGGAATATGTCCTTCGGGTGCATAGTGGCCTGTTTTGCCCCCGGAACTTGTCTTTGCAAGCCTTATGGGTGCGGAACACGTTCTTTTGCCCCCGTGTTACATTGCTTGAGATTGTTTTTAGATGTTGAGAATTGATTGTCAGACAGTTTTGCCTGGATATTCCTTGAGGCCCGCCTCAAGCGAGTCGAACGCCTTTTCCAGTTCCGGAATCTCCAGAACGTAGGCGATCCGGATCTGATCTGCTCCGAACCCGGGAGTCTTGTAGAAGGACTTCGCCGGAGTCACCATAGTGGTCTCTCCATTCAGCCGGAAATCTGTCAACATCCACTTCGCGAACCGCTCGGCGTCGTCCACCGGAATGCGCGCGATGGTGTAGAAGGCTCCCATCGGGGTAGGGGAATAGACCCCTTGCATGGCATTGAGACGGGTGACAGCATAGTCACGTCTGGCGATATATTCATTTCTCACTTCCGTGAAATAGGATTGCGGGGTGTCAAGCGCTCCGATCGAGGCGATCTGCCCGTAAACCGGAGGACAGAGGCGGGATTGGGCATATTTCATCGCCGCTTCCATCACATCCCTGTTGTGGGATACAATACAGCCTATGCGGCAGCCGCAGAGATTGTAACGCTTTGAGACTGAATCGACGAGAATGACATTGTCCCCAAGGTCGGGAATATTCATCGCCGAGAAATGCGGCTCGTTCGTGTAGCAGAACTCTCTATAGACTTCGTCCGAGATCAGGAACAGTCCATGTTTCCTGGCGACATCTCCGAGCGCGAGCATATCCTCTTTGCTGTAGAGGGTTCCGGTCGGGTTTCCCGGGTTGCTGATGAGGATCGCTTTCGTGCGTGGGGTCACGAGTTTCTCGAACTCTTCGACCGGCGGGACTTTGAAGCCGCTCTCTATGTCGGTGTGGACGGCTTTGAGAATGATGCCGTTCTCGAAACAGAACGTGTTGTAGTTCGTGTAGAAAGGCTCGATCACAATGAGTTCGTCACCCTCGTCACAGGCTATCTGAAGCGCAAGGTTGACCGCCTCGCTTCCGGCCACCGTGACGATGATCTCAGGGACAGAGACTTCTATGCCGATGCCACGGTAATATTTCTCCGCCAGCCCCTTGCGCAGTTCCGGCAGCCCGGCCGAGTTGGTGTAGGAAACGTGGTCGAGTGTGTTGCTTCGCACCGCCTCAAGGGCGCATTCAGGGGATTTGATGTCAGGCGCACCGACATTGAGGTGATAGACTTTGACGCCGTCGTTTTGGGCCGCGTCCGCGAATGGGACAAGTTTCCTGATAGCGGAGGCCGGCATCTGGCTGGATTTGTTTGATACTTTAACCATCTTTGAAAATGCTAAGGAGTTTTATACACAACTATCATCAAAGATAGTGAAGATTTTCTTACCTTTGCAAACTGTATTGGCAAATTTTTAAATTTGAGTGTTCCGGGTGGCTTCGCTGTCTGGATGTCATTTGATAATTGTGAAGAGATTTTTTACGGTAATATTCTTAGTGCTATCCGTCATTGCGGCTTCCAGCTGCTCTAGGCGGGTTGAAAATGGCTATAGGACAATAGACTATGTCAATTCTCTCTTGACGGATTCTCTTTCGGAATTGCGGACATTGGCCGAAAGCAACGGCAAACCGTCCGGAGCTATTGTCCTGGTCGGCGATCCGTCCGGATGTCTGCGTCTTAGTGAAGAAATGATGAACTGCGATGATTTTGACAACATCGATGCCAGGAAGGCCAGTGATGGGCTGCCTGACTTTGCGGGCGAGACTGTCTCCTCGATTCTGAATTTCGCTGACACAGCCTATAAGAAGGCGCCTGCCACAAAAGACGTCCAGACATCTTTAAGGGAACTTACGGTGAAAGACGCGATTGACGCGCTTCGGCTCCCTTCCCGCTGCAAGATTCTCATTATATGCAGCCACGTTCTTTCTGAATATGGCGGAAGCGATGTCTGCGATCTTTTCGAAAGGATCGGCTGCGACGTCCCGGTAATATGTTCATCCGACACAACGTTTTCCTTCACTGAGACTTGCTTTAAGATGATGAGGGAGCGGAACGCTTTCACACACAACATTTCCACTCCATCGGCAAGACTGTTTATGGTCGTGCGCGATTCATCGGGCTCCAAGGAGTCCCTCCTTCCTTTCATTGACAGCCTTGTTCCTGTTTCGTATCCAGACACTGTCGGAGTCATTGCTCCAAACACTTATTTTTCCCATGTCGTACAAAATCAGCATTAGTCCGGAAGAGATAGAGCTGCTGGAGTCTTCGAGCTTTCCAGGCAAGATAAAGGTCATTGACAATCAAGGCTTTGAATTTCTCAAGGCTGTCAGTTACCTCAAGCGGCAGAAGGTCATCGGCTTTGACACGGAATCCCGGCCTTGTTTCTCTGCGGACCAACCGCATTACGGGGTCTCCTTGTTGCAGCTTTCCGGCAAGGAAAGGGCTTTCCTGTTCAGAGTCAAATTGATGGGAGGCATCCCGAAATCATTGCGGAAGATTTTGGCCAGCAAGGAGATAATCAAAGTCGGAGCGGCGGTCACTGATGATGTCCGTGGCCTGAAGAAGCATCATGATTTCGAGCCGAAGTCCTTTGTGGACCTTCAGAAGATGGTCTGGGAATACGGCATAAAGGACAAAAGTGTCAAGAAGATGGCGGCAATAATCCTCGGCGTCCGGATTTCCAAGACGCAGCAGCTTTCTAATTGGGAGGCGGATGTGCTTTCAGATTCGCAGAAGGCCTACGCCGCGACTGACGCTTGGATCTGCCGTGAAATGTACTACAAACTGATGGCTTCGGAAAAGAATCCGCTCACTCCGGAGCAGATGCTCCCTAATCCTCCTAAACATACTGAAAATGACAAAGATAATATTAAAGAAAGGTAGAGAGGACTCTCTCTTGAGATTCCATCCTTGGGTGTTTTCCGGCGCCATCGCGCAGATAGTAGGAGAGCCTGCCGAGGGTGACATTGTAGGTGTGTTCTCACAAAGCGGTGAGTTTTTGGCTTATGGACACTATCAGATAGGATCGATCGCTGTCCGTGTCCTTAGTTTTGCGGGGGAGGATGTCCTTTCTCCTGATTTCTGGGAGAATATGCTGGCCCGGGCTCTGCGCGTCCGTGTCGCGGCTGGGCTGACCTCTTCTCCGGTCCCAGAGCCTGTCGAAGGGCCGGAACATTCCGAGAAATCGCTTCGACAAGTTCAGCGACCGACGATGACCAACTGCTACCGTCTTGTACACGGAGAGGGTGATGGACTTCCCGGATTGATAATAGACTATTACGACGGGGTCTGCGTCATGCAGGCTCACTCTGTTGGCATGTTCAGGGCCAAAGGAGCGATCTGCGAGGCGTTGAAGTCAGTTTACGGTCCGTCATTGAAGGCTGTTTATGACAAGAGTTCCGGAACGGCTCCTTTCAAGGCCGGCCTCGACCTTATCGATGGTTACCTTTATCGCTCGCCTGATTTTTCCGATGACGAACAGATCGTCCTGGAGAACGGCCATAAGTTCTTTGTCAACTGGACGGAAGGCCAGAAGACGGGATTTTTCCTTGATCAAAGAGGAAACCGCGCCCTTGTGGGAAAATATTCACAGGGCCGCAATGTCTTGAACCTGTTCTGCTACACCGGTGGCTTCTCCGTGTATGCCCTCGGTGCGGGAGCGGTGCACGTTGATTCCGTTGACAGTTCGCGCAAGGCTGTGGATATGGTTGGAAGGAATATGTCTCTGAACGGATTCGAGCCATCCAGACACACTGGTTATTGCGCCGATGCCATCGAGTTCCTCCGTAATGTCCCTGAAGACAAATACGATCTGATGATCGTCGATCCACCGGCTTTCGCCAAGCACAGAGGCGCTCTTAACAATGCCCTGCGCGCTTATCAGCGCCTGAACGCCGCCGCGATCTCAAAGGTGGCTTCCGGAGGTTTGGTCTTCACGTTCAGTTGCTCACAGGTGGTTGACAAGGAAGCCTTCGCGCTGGCCGTGTTCTCCGCCGCCGCACAGACCGGCCGCAGTGTCCGAATTCTCGACCGCCTGAATCAGCCGGCCGACCATGCGGTCAACATCTACCACCCTGAAGGTGAGTATCTGAAAGGATTGCTCCTTTACGTTGAGTAGATCTTACCGCTTGCTTTTGAAGAATTCCACCATCAAACCGGAGCATTCCTCCGCGAGCACGCCTGCCTGCACCTGAGTCTTTGGATGGAGCAGGGAAGGGGTGTAGAGTGAATACCCTCTCTTGGGGTCCAGGGCTCCATAGACGATTCTGCCTATCTGTGCCCAGTTCAAGGCGCTTGAGCACATTGTGCAAGGCTCCACTGTGACGTAGAGAGTGCAGTCATTGAGGTATTTCCCGCCGACAGCCTCTGTGGCCGCGGTGATGGCGATCATCTCGGCGTGTGCAGTGGGATCATGAAGCCTTTCGGTCATGTTGTGCCCCCTGGCGATTATTCTGCCGTGGCACACGATGACAGCCCCGACGGGGATTTCGTCCTCATCAAAGGCCAGACGAGCCTCCTTGAGTGCTTCCGTCATGTATTTTTCGTCCTGATCCATAGTTGAGTGATTACGTGTTTGAGTATGATGAACTGTCGCTTTGCCGAAAACAAAAAAGACAGGCCTAAAAGACCTGTCTGTAAACGTCAGACTGACTTGATTACCATCTGTCCTCAGATGATACAGTCAATTTTTTGCGTCCGTGGCGGCGACGGGAAGCGAGTACGCGGCGACCGTTGGCGGTAGCCATTCTCTCACGGAATCCGTGCTTGTTCACGCGCTTGCGTCTGGATGGTTGAAATGTTCTTTTCATATCTTTTTATTTTTAATTTCCAAAATGGAATGCAAATTTAATCCTTTTGCCGTAATTTCCAAAATATTTTCACACATAAAGTGAGGGGCAGAGTCAAAAAAAGCAAGAGCGCGTAAGCCACGCATATGCCATATATATATATAGGTGAAAATGTAAAGTCTTCATCCAGAATGCTTGGAATAGGCGGTTTTTAAAACAATTTGTATAAATTCAAATTAGAAAACTTACGAATACCTTTGCGAAACGGATATTTTTCGCTACTTTTGCAGTGGGATTGCTGACGGATTCTGTGTCCGTTGTGCTTAAAATATGTTAGGTTCTTATTTATGACGGCAAGAGTTATGATTAATTCAAGTTTACCTCTTTCCGACTACTTAAAGTGGGGGGGGGTAAAGTTTTGATTTATAATAACTTACAGAAGAGACTTCGTGGCTTCGCCATGGGGTTGGTGGCTTTCATCGGCTGTTTGTTATCCTCTGGGGTGGCGTTTGCCGGGAGCGAGAGTTCCGTCATAATGCCCGCTTCTCCATCTATGGAGGTTGTCGTTTTGTCCGCTGACTCTTTGTCTGGTACCGAGAGGCATGACACCACATCATTCTCCATCTTCTACAGAGTCGCTGTTTCGAGAATAGAGCGTGGCTATCACGGCAACGCCTGTTCTTTGGACGCCGTAGCCGAGGAACTTCGCAAGGTAGTGTGTGACCGTGACCTGAGAATTCATAAGGTCGTTATCATAGGTGCGGCCTCTCCGGAGGGACCGAAGGCCCTCAACGCAAGGTTGGCGCGTGACAGAGCCGAAAGCGTGAAGACTTTCCTGAGGGGGATCGAGCCGCGTCTGACGGATTCAGATTTCGTTCTCGTCTCTCGTGGAGAAGATTGGGAGGGCGCCGCAAGGATCGCCGAGTCTTTTGACACCATGGCCGGGAACAATGTTGTCTCCGGCATATTCAAAGGCGACAAGTCCACAGAGACAAAGAAGCTGATGATGAAGAATCTTGACGGAGGAAAGACATGGCGCCGGCTCATAGATTCATATTATCCTGCGCTTCGCCGCTCTGACATCCACGTTCTCTATGGCACAGTGCTTCCTATTGAGCCTGTCGGTTGTCAACTTCCTCCGGTCGAGGTACCATATTCACAGAAACTTGCCCCCGCGCTGCGTCTTCCGGATGTGGCCGAACCGGTTGAGGAATCCGAGGTGGAAAAGAAGGTGTATTCTGTGGCTGTCAAGACAAATCTGCTCTATGATTTGGCGACAGCCGTTAATTTTGAGGTCGAATTTCCGCTCGGGAAGAATTTCTCCGTGATGTTCGAGGATGTCTGCCCGTGGTGGAAATGGGGACCGAACGACAAGAAGTACTGCTTCCAGGTCTGGTCGATGGGCGTCGAGCCTCGATGGTGGTTCAGGCGTGATGATCGCAGAGACTACCTCACGGGACACTTCGCCGGGGCTTACGGAATGTCGGGAAAGTACGACTTGCAGTGGGACACCAAAATGTGCTATCAGGGTGAGTTCTGGTCAACCGGTCTCACTTACGGCTATGCGATGCCGGTCTGCAAGTGGATGAACATGGAGTTTTCCGTGTCAGCAGGTTACCTTCGCACCGACTACCGTCACTATCAGCCGGATCAGGACTATGAACACCTCTATCGGGACAAGTACAAGGTTGGAACCACCACATGGTTCGGTCCGACCAAGTTGAAAGTCTCGCTGGTGATCCCTATCGGGAAAGATTCACACAAAGTAAACAAGTAAAAGAACAAATCATTGACATGATGTCTGACATCAATGTGAAGAGCAGTTCCGCTGTGCTCTTAAGCCGTGGACTGTCCATTCTCCTGCTGCTTCTTGCGATTGTCGCGGCAGGATGCCGAAGGCGTCCTCTGGAAGATCCTGACTATCTTACAAATGTCAGGGTCAAGGTGAATGTGGCTGGAATCCCCAACGTCACATCGGACATCTACAATGACAAGATTCCGGTCCAGAAGATCGAGCCAAGCGCGATGCACGTGCTGTTCTTCGGAGAACGCGAGGATGTCGTGGCCGCGGAGGACTTCATCACTGACGTGAGCTATGACGAGGACGGAAACCGCATTGTGAGCGGTGAGGTCAAGCTTGCTCCCGGAAGTTACAGGATGCTTGTCTATGACTTTGGCACAGAGGCGACTCTTATTAGGAACCATTACAATTGGGATAGGGCGGAGGCTTACACTGAGCCTGTGCCGTCCTCCGTTCTGAACAGGTACTCTGCCAAAGGTGAGGAAGCTCTGAACATCCTCACCCAGCCGGAGCATCTTGTGGTGGCCAGGAACGCGTGCGAGACGGTACCTTATCATAATGGAATCTACACGATCTGCGCGGAAGCCACATCAGTCGTCGAGAGCTGGTACATTCAGGTCAAGGTCGATGGGCTTGAATATGTCTCCTCGGCGCAGGCGATCCTCTCTGGCATGGTCGGCGCTAACCTTATCGCTACCAACACCAGAGTTGACGACCCCGAGGCTACCATCTGGTTCAGTCTCCGGAAAAGCGATGACAAAGGGCAGGATGTGATCTGTGCGGTGTTCAACACGTTCGGGCGCATCCCTGAGTCAGACAACAACTTCGAGGTGACTTTCGACCTTGCAGTCAAAGGCGGTACGAATGTCCGCAAGACATTCAACATTTCGGACCTCTTCCTCACTGAGAACGCCGTCAAGCATCATTGGCTTCTCTTGGAGGACACGATCAAAGTCGAGCCGCCGAAGAACGCAGGTGGCGCCTTTGACCCGAAGGTCGATGACTGGGAGGATGAGCATCAAGACATAGACATTTAATACTCACATGATTCATAATGCTAAGAGCGTAATTATTAATTGTTTTGTTAAAAAAGAAAATTTTCAGTTTAACTTTTAAATTTGTGTTTATTATGAAAAAAGTAGTGTTATTCCTTGCGGCTGCCGCCACACTCGCGGCATGCTCAAAGACAGAGGTGACACCGGTCGCCTCAAACGAGAACAGCGAGATCACATTCAACGTGGCTCCTCGCACAAAGGCGCTTTCTGAAACTCAGACTGACTTTAGCCACGACAATGTCTTTGTCTCATATGCCTATTATCTTGGACCTGGCAAGACATGGGCTGACAACAACTCTGAGGCTCAGGAGTACATCGTCGGTTCCACAATTTCGTACGATGGCAACTTGTGGAGGAATGAGACAACATCTTACTATTGGCCAAAGGATGGAGGTTCATTGACATTCTTCGCTTATTCGTACAACAAGAAAGATATGACCGCCGGCGATAATACTGGTTTTGGCTGTACATGGGAGCTCGACCAGGATGGAAAACAGTGGTCTGGCGGTATCCATGGGGCGTTTGATGTAGCCACAAACAAGAATGTTGATTTCCTTGTCGCTGACATCGCTGCAGACAAGACTGCAAATGAGAATACCTACGCTCACACTGGTGTTCCGACTCTTTTCCGTCACAGGCTTTCTATGGTCAATGTCGCCGCTAACCTTGCCGAGAATTATGCTAACAAGAAGTTCATCTTGAACTCTGTGAAATTCACTAAACTTTGCCATTATGCAACCTATTGCCAGATTCCGGAGAAGATGACCCCAGGTGGAAACTTGTTTTTGTCTGATCAGGTTTATGCTGAGAATGTTGGCTTCGAGGTTAAGAGTGGAGAGTTGATTGCAGTCCCGGCTAAGATCAAGGGAGGCTCAGATGTTGAGGATGGTCAGTACATCTACATTCCTCAGGAATTTGGTGATGACAGCTATATTGTGATTACATATACTGTGGAAACCGCTGTCGGTAACAAGATCGTTAAGGAAGAGTGCGCAAAGCAAGTTAAGGTAAAGGATGTTTTCACAAAGTGGGAAATGGGACACAGGTACACTCTCAACCTTACATTCTCTCTGAACGAGATTCACTGGGATCCAGCTGTTGAGAACTGGATTGATGACGTTGCTGGTAACATTACCATCGACAGATAATAAGAATAGCGGGCATTCCCGCTCCATAAGCCTGCCGGGAGGTGATACTCCCGACAGGTTCTAATTTAAAGTAACATAGATGAAAGGAACAAGCCTCACATTATTTCTAACGGCCGGGATGGCCGGTGTCCTTGCGGTTTCCTGCGCAAAGAACGACCGGATGCCTGGACTTGATGATGACGCCAAGGAGATCTGTTTCAGCATGGTTCCGGTGAAGACCGTGACCAGGGCGGCAACAGGCTTCAGCAATTTCCCGACCGATTCGGCATTCGGAACAAGAGCATATTATCTGCCCCAGGGAAAAAGCTGGCTCCAGACGCACGATGAGGCTGACCTTTACATCGACACTGAAAGGATTTCCTGTCGTGACGGTGTCTGGAAGGCCTGGGAGTCCGGCAAGTCTTATTGGTGGCCGAAGGCAGGAAATCTTTCGTTCTACTCTTGGGCTCCGTACAATCTTCTTGACAGGGGATTGTCTGTGGACAACAAGAACGGCATCCGTATCTCCGGCTGGTCGGTAAAGAACACTCCCGGGTACGGTGGGTCCACCAATTATGGCGGCGATGCTCCGAATGATGGCAGCACAGACATTCTGGTCGCGGGAACTTATGATGTCTCTTCGGCCACGAATGCGGATGCGATTGCAAACGGGGCAAAGATCCAGTTCTCTCACGCGCTTTGCAAAGTCAGATTCGTGATTTCTCTTGATTCTGATGACACGGACAAGGAATGGAGGGTGTACAGCGTGGCATTGAGGGACATCTACACTCAGGGTGATTTTTCAGGAGGAATGTGGGGCAGCCATTCGAATATGTGTGACTACATTCCTGACCCAAAGACAACAGAGCCTCTCAAGGCTGGATCATTCACAGAGATATTCCCTGTGACAATGATGCTTCCACAGCCTGTCAATCCTTCCGTGTCGCGTAAGCCAAGGATAGAGATAAAGTGTTGGGACGGCAAGACTTTGGTTGACGACGGAAAGGGCAATAAGATCCCTGATTATTCAAATCTTACCGGCGTGCTGTACGGCAACACAACGGAACTGCTTCGGTGGAAGGAGGGCACGAACATGACTTACCACCTGTACCTTACGACCGGTAATGGCGAGTATATTGAGTTTGATGCGGCCACTTCGGATTGGACGGAGGCCGATGGCGACAACATTTATATGCGTTAGGACAAACGATGAGTTTCAGTAATATATTCATTCATGGATTTTACGGCAGGCCGCTGATGGTGACATTGGCAGCCTTGCTCATGTTTACAGCCTGTGACAAGCAATCTGGAACTTCAGAACCGGATGACGCGGATGATATCTCTTTTGCCGGCACACCTTCGCAGACAAAAGCCGGCGGCGGAGACGTGATCACCAACACAGACGGAAAATTGAGGAAGGCTCCGTTCGGTATTTTCGGTTTCAAGACTTCATCAGACGACTCGTCGATCACCGGAAATCTGACTAATGTGTTCTCCACCACCGATGCCCAGGAGGTCGGATGGAGTCAGTCCGATGGCAAGTGGACTTATTCCCCGAAAAGAAGGTGGGAGAATTCCATGCACTATCGATTCCGCGCTTTCTGGCCCTATGATGTCGAACTCAATCCGGACTCGAACGCGTCAAGGATCGGTATAGAGTACAAGGCGACGACAGAGAGTTACGATCTGTTGGTGGCATACGCCACCCGCTATCCGTTGAATGAAGGCATACAGCCTGTCAGACTGTTGTTCCATCATGCCCTTTCCGGCCTCCGGTTCAAGATCCGGTTCGATTCTAAGGTCAAGAAGGGGACTGTGGACTATGTCAACAGATTCTACCTGCAAGGAATGTACTCCGTCGGCTACATGATCTACGGGCAGATGGCAGATTCCGACCCCGTGGACAAGATTGAATGGATTTTTGACAGGTACGGAAACACTTTTGACAAAACGGGCAGGATGTTCGACTGGACCGGCAAGGAGAAATTCAGCATTGCGGCCAATGCGACAGACAAGAGTGAGGTAGCCACGGTGTTCGACAATGACAAGGTTGTGTTCATCCCTCCGCAGACGCTCTCTTCCGGTTTGGGCGTGACCACGGCGAATTTCTACACCCAGACTGGAGGCGACGCGCTTCATTCGGTTGACATACCACGGACCACGCTTGAGCCTGGCAAGATCTACACATTCACTTTGGTGATTCATGACACTTATCTGACTGTGGACATTGACATAAAGGATTGGGATGTGCTTCAGTCAAACGTTGACATAAACCTTTAGTACGATATGAAATCACGCAGAAGCATATTCATGGCATTTATTGCAGTCTTGGTGTTCGTTCTTGCCTCCTGTGGCAAGGAGCCGGTCGGCACAAGGCTTGAGGGGACAGGTGACCTTGTTCTGACAATCTCCAACCTGCCTCCGGTGACGGTCACCAGAACCGCCCGCGAGGGTGACGTGATGAACACGCTGAGCCTTTGGCTGGTGCGTGACGATGTCATCGTCATTCATGAGCATCTGCTGACAAGAGGCGAGGAGAATGATGTGGACGTGACATTCAATGAGGACGGCAAGACAGCTGTCATGAAGTTCCGTGACATAGAGAGGGGAAACTACACACTTTATGTTGTCGCGAACTATAAGGATCTTGACAAGAGGTATTACAAGGAGGGTGTCAGTATCGACGATGGATTCAGGAATATTATCCTTGATCCGGTCGAAGACGGAAAGACCCCCGAATTTGGAGAAGATGGGATGCCTTGCTCCGTGGCGGTTGATTTCTCGATTGGCGCCGGCGAGAACAAGGTGTCAGCCCAACTACTTCGCTGCGTCGCAAGGTTGACGATTTCAGTCCGTAACAACATAGCCGGCAGTTCGATGTTCTTTAGAGGCGTCGGATTGTCCAAGCAGAATCCTACGCACGCTTACGCTTTTGAGCATGAGAACGAGATCCCTGCCGCATCGAAGAATGTGTCGTTCCCTGAGATGACCGATTTTGTGCGTGTTGACGCTCAGACTGAGGAACCTGTCATGATCTATGACACCTACCTTTATGAAACTGCTCCGGAAAGTGAGGCTGAGCCGTTTACTTTCAGTTTGTTCGGTGCTGTTTACCGTGATGATTACAGTAAGGATGATCTCAAGATCGCCTATAGGAAGGGGTACACTTTCGCCGAGAACATGACGGCCACGGCCACAACGAGCGACATGTTTCTTTTGAGGTCCGCGGCTTCTGAAAATTACTACATCGGGGATGTGGACGGTGTCTTGATCTACAGTTTTTTCTCGGGAGACACCGAACTCAGGAACCATAGAGGAATCGAGAATTATTTCTGGAGATTCTCTTCAAGTTCTTCATCCACTATCACAAATGTCGGTACTGGACGGCAGGTCAGGCTTGATGGAGCCACGGCGTCCATGGTGGAGTCTGGCAATGGTACCGTATTCAGTTTGACTAGTGATCGGAACGTGAACGGATTCCGTCTTGTCAGCGGCAACTACAGCCTGACAATCGACCCGGATCTCGGTATATATGGTTCGACGGACAAGTCCACTGATCTGGTTACCCATTGGCTTTTCAGAAAAGCGACTGAAAGTCATGATAATGACGTGCCTTATTTTGTGGACGCGGAGTATGAAATTCCCCTTGCGCCGAGAACCATGACCTACATTGACCGGTATGGCGTTGCCCAGACACTCCGGCATATTCATAGAAACGAGCATGTCAAGCTTACGATCGGAGTGTTCTACAACCGGGAACTCGGACAGTTCGATTTTCAGATCGAGCCATGGAACAAGAAAGACAGCGAGACAACGTTTGATTAACAGCATCTTTTGTAAACGGTTGATTTTTAGGAAAAAAGATGAAAAGATACGTAAGCATATTCATGATTCTCTTATTTGCGGCTTTCTCATTCTCGTGTATGAGGGAAGAGTTTGCCGGAGAGGATGTCATTGTCTCTGGGGAGAGTTTCTTGCAGTTGGATTTCGGGGCACAGAATAACGGCGAGGTGCAGACGAGGGCCACGGTTGACGAGAAGAGCGAGAGCCAGATCTACAACTTTTACCTCTTTGTTTTCGACAAGAGTGGGGCGAAGGTCACTTGGCAGTACTTCGACGCTTCCAGTCAAAAGGAGTCAAAGGGTACGCTGGAGACCTCGATCAGCAATTGCTGGTACGTCCATAATGCAACCACAAACGATGAACAGACGGCCGGGACTGTCCGCGTGAAGACGGCGAACGGAACAGGGATGAGCATCTACATGATCGCCAACCTTGACGCTGACATGGTTCGTGTGTCGGAGGAACTTCTTGCTCACAACATTCAGAATGAGAGTGATTTGAAGAAATTCAACGTCTATCTGAACCAGCGTATCGTCAACCGCAACGGTTATTTCCCGATGACCGGAAAGATTTCCGGTGTGACTGTGAACGGACGGGAAGATGAATCCAGGGACATTGAGGTCACACTGATCAACCGGACAATGAGCCTTCGCAGGATCGACGCGAAGGTGCGTTTCATTTTTAAGACAGGCAATCGGCCGGATGAGAACGGTCAGGTCATCAAATCGTTCGAGGCAAAGCAGTGGAAGGTTGTGAATGTGCCTCGCACTTCTTATCTTCTGAGCTATGAGGACAGAGGCTTTGCCGATGCTTCAGGACACGATTTCATCAGCGTCGGGTCATCTGTCCCCGCTTCTGAATATTCAGACTACGCGAAGGATTTCTTCGACACGGATTTCTTCAATTTCGAGGAATTCCCGAGCGGCACCGAGTCTCGGTTCTCCTTCTACATGCTGGAGAACAGGCAGACCCCTAAGAAACCGCTTGCCTGCTTCCAGGACCGCAGCCGCAGCCTTAAGAACTCTGACGGCACGAACGGCGCCTGCGAAGTCTCTTACGTGCTGAACGGAGAACCCTTCACACGTCAGATGAGGCTTTATGAGTATGCCAATGACTTCTCTACCTATGTGGTCGTAACCGGTAGGGTGGAGATGGAACTGAAGAACGACAAGTCAGGCCAGGTCCTTGGCGGTGATGTCCAGTACATCATCCACCTTGGTGACTGGAATTCCACCATTTACAACTCAGCACAGGGCGACGGTAAAGACACCTATTCCGGCTATGACAACTTCAACACCGAGCGAAACACCTCCTACACCTACACTGTCACGGTCAATTCTGTCAACAGCATCAAGGTCGAGGTGGAAAGCAGCCAGCCTGGCTATGGCGGTGGCTTCAAGGAGAACCAGCCGGGAGCGAGCGGCGCTGTCACTGTCGCGAAGGAGGAGATTGTCCTTTGTGACTGCCACTATGTGTCGAGGACGATTTCGTTCAAACTCTCCAATTTCTTTGAGGGAAGCAGGTATGACAGGCAGCATTGCATCATTGACAAACTTACATGGAGCGTGAAGACTCCTTTCGGAGAGGGTGAGCCGATCAAAAATGGAATGGATGTCACGACTGGTCTGGACTATAAGTGGGTGCATTTCAGACTGAACAAAAAGAACGATGACGGAACTTTTTCGGAGAACAGAAGAAAATTCGTCAACAGGCAGTGGGACTATCCTTTGTCGGAACGCCACTCCGCTTCTGACAACAAGGAAGGGGACGGAACCGACGGCCTGGCCGGCAACCACAATGACGGCATCATGGACATCACCCAGCTTGTCTCCTACATCAAGGATCAGGTCAACAAATACCTTGACAGTCCGACTGCAAGTGATTTTGATTCTACTGATCCGGCCAAGGCGAAACTCACTTTCACAACTTTTGTAGATGAGTATTACTACGAGTCGAATCCTCTCAACAACGAGAAGAGTGCTGATCTTTGGAAAATGTTCGTCAATCAGGAGGACCGCAAACTCCACATCCTCTGCAGCACCGAAGTCAGCAAGGATCTTGAGTCTCGTGTGACAGGCTCCGTCATCACCATCCAGCAGCACGCCATCCAGAGCATCTACAACACGGACCCGTCCTACACAGTGTTGAAGACGGCCTGGGGACTTGAGAATGAGGACGAGTTTGACGGACAGTTGTCGTACTGGAAGACGACATCTTCCGAGCGTCGCTACAACGATGATGACTGGAACGGCCTCTACAACACATGCAAGGAATGGGGCGTGAGTCCTAAGAACACTTCTTCAACGTTTACTACTGGCGTGAAGTGGGGAAAATTCATGGACTACGAGGTGGACAACAGCAAGACACAGTTGGCGAAGGATTATGAATATTCCCGTTACTCCTGCATGACCCGTAACCGCGACAACAATGGTGACGGTGTGATCGACCGTGACGAAGTCAGGTGGTATTTGGCGTCGATCAACCAGTTGGTCGGCCTTGCCATAGGAAGCGGTCTTTTGAGCAAGGACGCTCAGCTTTATAACAAGTCTCCGGAGGATCAAGCCAGTTCCGATGACCAGGTCTGGCAGCAGCATGTCGTATCCAGCACAAGCTACACCGAAGGTCGGAACAGCAACAATCCGACTTTGGTGTGGGCAGAGGAATGCATTTCGACGAGTGCCGCCAATGAAAGCTGGCAATATATTAAAAAGCCGAGCATCCGTTGTGTAAGGAACCTTGGCTACATTGATGGCAATGATTCCGAGACTTATGACATTGACAAGAAACCGGAGGATTTCATCGTGTCCGAAAAGCGGTCGGATGGTAATTGGCTCTTTACGGCGACTCATCTCAACAAGAATGCGTTGCGGTACTATACTTCGAGGGAATTGACTTTCGCCGATGAGCGCTCAGTGGAGAATAGCCTTTACAAAAAATTTGAGGTGTGTGGTTCTGACACGAATTTGTCACCAACTCTTAAATTTGAGTCCATCAACACCAATATCAGCAATGCGATAGCAAGCGGTCAGCCAAATCCTTATTGTCCGGAAGGTTACCGTCTTCCGAGCCAGACGGAACTTGCGGTCATGAGGTACTATATGGGCGATGATAAACCTCAAGGAACATCCCCGACCAGGACATTCTTTTCTTTTGGCCCTTTGGGCGATCACTATGACAGTCAAAAACAGGAGACAAACAAAAAGTACGGCTTCATTATGAACCACAGATACAATATGACTGTCAATCACGAAGATATCAACAAAGTCCGTTGCGTCCGTGACATCCGCGTGAACTGATTCTTTGCGGGATATGAATCCCACCATGAGAATCGGAAAGGAGTTACGGACGTCTGGTACCTGAGAATGCTTTTTCAGGTACCAGACATAATCTTTTATAGAGCCTGTGGTCAGACAGGCTCTACAGTGATATTCAGTTTTTATTATCTCTTGGAGGTGACGTCAGCCTCGTACTTCTCCACGGCGGCGATGAAGTCCTGGCCTACCGGGACGCCGTTCTTGAGGTTGAAGTAGTCGTAAACGGCTCCGAACGGCAGTGACTTGGCCTCCTCCAGAAGGGCGAGACGCTGGAAGTGCTTGCCGTTGTCCTCGTACTGACGGAGGGTGTCAAGCGGTTCAAGGAAGGCCTGGAGCATGCACTTTTGGGTCGAGCGGGTGCCGATGATGTAGGCTCCGATGCGGTTGATAGAGGCATCGAAGTAGTCAAGACCGATATGTGTGCGGTCAAGAGCACCGGCGCGGACAACCTCCTTGAACAGGTCGAGAGTCTGGTCGTTCATCGTGACAACGTGGTCGGAGTCCCAACGAACCGGACGGCTTGTGTGGAGCATCAGCTCAGGAACAAAGAGGAGCAGGGAGGCAACCATGTCGCTGATGTTCTCGGTCTGCTCGTAGTGGCCTGTGTCGAGGGTGTACATCAGCTTGCGGGTCGAGCAGTAGCCGGTCACGAAGTCGTGTGAGCCGACCGTGTAGCTCTCAAGCCCGATGCCGAAAAGCTTGGCCTCAAGGCAGGTCTTCATGTCTGGAAGGTTCTCGGAGAGGATCTCGTCAAGTGACTGAGCCATGATCTGACGGTAGCGGAGACGCTCCACAGTCTGGTCCTTGGATCCGTCGTGCACCCAGATGTTCATGATGCAAGGGTCTCCCTGGAACTTGCCCATCGCGTCGGCCACCCTGCGGCAACGCTTTGTGTGCTCGATCCAGAAGTCACGGATGGACTTGTCTGGGTTGGCGAGGGAAAGATCACCGCTCTTAGGGTGAGAGAAGGATGTGGAGTTGAAGTCGAGCTTCATTCCGTTCTCCTTTCCCCATTCCATCCAACTCTGGAAGTGAGATGGCTCAACCTCGTCACGGTCAACGTGCTTGCCCTGGAAATCCCCGTAGATTTCGTGCAGGTTCAGACGCTGCGTTCCGGCAAGAAGGCTCTTCACGAACTTGATGTCGGCGCGGAGCTCGTCGATGTTGCGGGCGCGGCCAGGATAGTTGCCAGTCGCCTGTATTCCGCCTGTGAGCGCGGTGTCGTTCTCGAAGCCCATCACATCGTCAGCCTGCCAGCACTGGAGGGAGATCGGAGTCTTCTCAAGAAGCTCTATAGCCTTGTCAGTGTCAACGCCGATGGCAGCGTAACGTTCTTTGGCCATTTCATAGGCCTTTGTTATCAAATTCTCGTTCATGCTATTTTTTAGTTTATTGATTTGTGAGATTCTTGAATTTATTACCTTTGACATTTCCGTAACCGATGATGCCAAGGATTAACTGTTTTTTTTTGAGTAAGTGGGGTTAACTCCTTGGCTCATAGGTGATTGTTTGAATGGAGTTTCCGATGATGCGGCGCATATCCCAGCGGTCTCCCACAAGGCCGGATACCTTTGCCTGAAGCATGATGTTACCGATTGCCGTGCCCTCCATCGGGCCTGCTATGACAGGAATCCCGAGCGCATCGGCGGTCAGTTGGCACATAAGCCCGTTGGCCGACCCACCGCCGATCACGTGCAGTTTCTCGATCTTGAAGGACGCGAATCCCTGAAGCATTCCGATGACTTCTTTGTACCTTTTTGTGAGGCTGTGGTAGATGCAGCTGATCATCTCGCCGTCATTCTCGG
The DNA here is from genome assembly GCA_002314195.1 of Bacteroidales bacterium UBA1077. Lineage (GTDB taxonomy): Bacteria > Bacteroidota > Bacteroidia > Bacteroidales > UBA932 > Cryptobacteroides. Next base: position 24,620 of record DCCQ01000071.1, read on the forward strand.
GAACCTTCTGGCCAGACTCCTTGAGCGCGGCCTTGATCTCTGCGTACATGTCCTTAGGTGCGGCGAAACGTGGATCGTCCGGATCTATGGTTGAAGGAAAGCCGATCGCCTCGCGCGCCATGTCTACCATCTCTGCGTATGAATATTTCCGTCCTTCGCTCTCCCAGGTCTTGCGGCTCTGCTCCAACAGCCACATTCCCGTGATATTCTTGAGGAATCTGGTCGTGCCTTCTATTCCGCCCTCGTTCGTGAGGTTATATTCATAAGACTTCTCATCGATGATCGGGGCCTTGGACTCGATGCCCATCAGGCTCCATGTGCCGCTGCTGAGGTAGGCGAAGTTCTCACCCGCCGCAGGGACAGCCGCGATGGCCGAAGCCGTGTCGTGTCCCGCGACGGCGATGACCGGTACCGGTTCCATTCCAGTCTCCTCGCAGATCTCCTTTTTGAGCATTCCGACCTTTGTGCCCGGTTGGGCGATGTCCGGCAGGATAGAAGGGTTGATTCCGAGACGCTCCAGAAGGTCTCTCTGGAAATCCCTCGTGCGTGGGTTGATGAGGCTGGAGGTGGACGCGTCGGTATATTCACAGACCATCTCTCCGGTCAGCATGTAAGCCAGCAGGTCCGGCATGAAAAGAATCTTGTCGGTCTGAGGCAGCCTTGAGTCAGCTTCCTTGCTTTGCGCGTAGAGCTGGAAGATGGTGTTGAAGTTCATTATCTGGACTCCGGTGACGGAGTAGAGTTCCTTTCGAGGTATGATCTTGAAGACTTCCTCCGGGATTCCGTCGGTATAAGGATCTCTGTAAGCTCTTGGCAGTCCGATGATTCCACCGTCCTTGCCGACGTGACCGAAGTCCACGCCCCAGGTGTCGATGCCGATGGATTCGATCTTCACGCCCGTTCCGGCGACCTTTTTGAGCGCGGCTTTGAAGTGGTCGAAAATGGAGTTGATGTCCCAGTAATATTTCCCGTCAACCTCCTTGACGGCGTTCGGGAATCTATAGACCTCCTCTGAAGTCAGTTTATTGTTTTCGACGGTGCCGATGATGGCTCTGCCGCTCGTGGCTCCGAGATCAAAAGCAAGAAATTTCATAAATTACGTGGCATTTCATTTATACAAATTTTGTTTTTTTTCGCTGTTTTACCGCTGAATATTTTGACATTCTGACTTGGAAATTTGATAGGGAATTATTTTTTGCTATATTTGTGATGCACAATTAGTAACAAAAGGTCAGCGAACAATGGCTTCTGTTCATCTTAAATATTTGGCGGTTAACCCTGTTGATCTCAAGTGGGGGACGGCCGTCAACTCGGTGGGTTTTCAGGAAATCGCTCCCGGAATGGACTATCCGCCTCGTAACCATCCGTCCCGCTATGTGTTTTCCATCGCCAGCGGCAGGATTCTTCAGGAATATCAGCTGCTTTACATCACTGAAGGCAAAGGCAAGTTTTCTTGCGAGACCTTGGGATGTTCCAAGTCCATTCCTCTCAAGGGAGGGATGATGTTCCTGCTTTTCCCTGGTGAATGGCATTCGTACTACCCTGACAAATCTACAGGTTGGAAGGAATATTGGATTGGCTTCAACGGCGGGTTCATCGACAATCTGGTCGGGCAGGGCTTTTTCTCGAAGGACAGGCCGCTTTTCAAGGTGAATATCCACGAGGACATAGTTAACCTCTACACTTCGGCGATCAACGCCGCTGTGGCTCAGGAGTCTGGCTTCCAGCAGGTTCTGGCCGGCATCGTGGACCGGCTGCTCAGTCTGGCGTATTTCTACGACAGGAACTCGCAGTTCCAGGAGTCTGACACAGCGAACAAAATTAGTCAGGCCAAGGTGATGATCCACAGCCAGTACATGACAATTTCACCGGAGGAGGTGGCTGCCAAACTTTGCCTGAGCTATTCGTCTTTCCGCAAGACGTTCAAGGAATATACGGGGTTTTCACCGGCGAGGTTCATCAATGAGGTGCGGATGAGCAAGGCGAAAGAGTTGCTCACCAACACCACGATGAGCATCAAGGAGGTGGCCTACAATGTGGGCTACAACAATCACGACTATTTCTTCACTGCTTTCCGCCACATGACTGGCCAGACTCCGGCTGAATACCGCAACGCCACCCAGGTCGCCAAGTTATAGTCCGAGGAGTCGGACCGGGCCGAGGAGGCCTGACGGGAGGAGTTTGTCACTGGCTTTGTAGAAGCGGCGGATTGCGGTCACAGGATTCTTTTCGCCTGGTTGGACATCTCCGATCATGCGGTTGCGCCAGACGTTGGTGACCTTGATTTCCAAGAGGTTGTCACCTTCTTTCAGAAGAGGCTTGATGTCGGCTGTCCTGAACGGGGCCTTCCAGAGTACACCTGCCTCGGCACCGTTGACGGAAATGTCGGCGATGTTCTTCACGACACCTAAATCTATGAATATCTTCGAGTTGTCTGCCAGTGTGGTGGAATCTACCGCTATCGTGGTCTTGTAAACGGCTGTGCCGGAAAAATATTTCACGACAGGATTCTCCTTTCTTGTCCAGGACTCCAATTCCGGGAACTCCTCATCGGCGGTGCCGCCGTTCTTCTGATTGAAATGCACCTGCCAGGTGGTATTTATACTCTGGATTACGATTGCTTCCAGTGTCTGGTATGTCGCTTCGGTGGCTGGTGAGCCATATCGAACCACAGGCTCAGCGACTGTGGTTAAATCAGATGCGAGAATTGTGGAGGAATCAGGAACGTTGACAAGCATTGTGTCCACGGTCACTTTGATTTGTGGCTTGTCGGAAAGCACGACGAACCTCGCGTCTGCGGAAAGCAGCTGAAGCGAGACGATCGACAGATCGCCAGAGTGCCCTACCTCCGTGTTCATAACCTCACCGTTTTCTGGATTAAATATGGTCGCAAACTTCCCGCCGTCCCTGAAACTGAGCTCCACGTTGGAATCCTTCCCGGAGAAGTTTCTCACCCAGTAGATTTGGGTGCTGTCCGGAAGGGTCCTGTGGACATATTTAAAGTTCCCGTAGCTGTCAGGAGTGTTCGCCGGAGCCTCGGAGGCATCTTGGTCACCGAGTTTGTCTAAGTGGCCAGAAGTCGTTTCGGCGGGTTCAGCGATCGGTGAGGCGACCTCCGAAGTGACCGTTGCACGGAAATCCGGCTCGATTCCGCTTCTCCTCAGACAGTCCTCAAGACCTTTCGTGAACACATTCTTCCTTCTGGAATGCCAGACGTCATCCACGATCGAGGCGAACGCCCTGTCATCGGCCTTGAGCCCGGCACATTGCTTCGGTTCCTTTCCGCAGATGATCACCCCGGCATCGGTGAACTCTTTGATCTTTTTAAGAATGTCCAATGACATCACCTCGCAGTTTCTGTCGAGCCACAGTACCCTGTAGCGCGCTCCTGATGGAGCCACGAGGATCCCGTTCTCGGCTTTCACACCTGATCTGAGCACAGTCGGGTTGGCGAAATCGTAGTTGAAACCATCCGGAACCTGCGGCAGAGTGCTGAAAGCATCACCACCGTAAAGTCCGGTGATGTTCAGATCCTCTCCATAATATAATAATATGTCAGCGACTGAGGTCCCCTGCTGAAGCATTGAACTGGAACGTGCGAGGTAATCGGTGAGCACCCAGGCATATTCCCCCCAAGTCTCGTTTCTGTGCAGCCATTGTCCGTAGCGGAACAGTTGAAGTCCCGGAAGGTATTTGTCGTTTGGCTGTGAGGCTGACTCGTGGATCACGAATCTGTTGACTCCGGCGCTGAGTCCTACATCGGCGATGTATTTCATATTCTCCGGGTAATATGTGTAGGCTCTTCCCTCGTCTCCGTTCACGGAGAATGATTCTGCGGCGACCAAAGGCTGTCCGTAGATGTGCGAGACAGAGGCTGATTCCCTGATGTCACAGATGGCGGATGGCACGGAAGATCCTGTCGGAGTGTTCTCCATCCAGAACGCCGCCATCGGTATTGTGGCCTTGATCTTCGGGTCCATTCCGTCACCGGTGTAGGCGCGGCCCCCCTCGTGGGACTCAGTGTAGCGGCCCGCAAGGTCAAATTCTTTGGCTATGTCATTGATTCTGTCGTAGTTCTCGCTGAACAACTCGCCGAGAGTGCGCCTCCAGTCCCAAAGAAAACGTTCGCTCATCTCGGAACTGCCGATGATCTCGCCGGTGAGCACCGGCAACCATGGCAGAAGGTCGTAACCACGTCGTGCCTTGAATTCTTCAGCCATTTTCGGTGTCCATGTGTAGGCTCCGGCCTCGTAACTGTCAACAAGCAGGTAGCGGATGCCCTTTTCACCGAGCATCCCTCCGGCCGCCTCTTTATAGAGATCAAGATAGGTCCTGAAATATCTCATCCATGCATCAGGATCCAGCTTGTCTACCTCAAGGCCTGTGGCTTCGGGAGAGGCCGGATGGTTTACCTTTCCTGTGATGGACCATCCGAAGCGGTAAATCCTCCAGCGCCCCGCCGGCAACGTGCACTCCAGTTTCCCGTCCGCTGTCATCTTCCCGGTAAGATCGATGACATCCGAGGTCCTGATGGCGTCCTTTGAATATGGCGTGTGGTATTTCCAGAAATCATGGATTACGCCGAAACCGCCAAGTTCTTGACAGTGATTTACTTTCGTTACCGTGTACAGTTCAAGCGACTCAAGCTTCTCGCCCTTTACCCTGAAAAACTGTGCGCATGCCGGCGGAATGTTCATGGTAAGGTACGGCAGCACTGTCGGCTCTATGTCACAGACTTTCCGCCATTTCACACCGTCGTCACTGCATTCGAGAATATTCCTGCATTCCGGCTTTCCGCTTCTCGGCCGGCTGCCCATCGCCATGCTCTTTAGAGTCAAAGCCTTGATCGTCTGAGGTTTCCTGAATTCCACGCTGATCATGCTCTCACTCTTGCTGACTTGTGCTCCGAGTGCGTTCATTGATTTGTCGGAATTAGACAGCCTGACAGCGAGAACATACAGATCTTTGCCGTGGGGCTTTACTTCTATGCGGTCGTTGTCGGTGAGGTAGTCTTGGTATGGACCGACAACATTGTACAGTGCAGGCATTTGGACAGAAATCTTACCGCCTCTTGTGTCGATGGATCTCCATTCAAGTTTCTTTATAGCGTCATCGGGTTTCACCCACGTGCCGCCTGTCGAACTCCATCCCGGGGCGCTTGCGATCGTGACATCCATGTCCAGAGAGTCGGCCAAATCCAGAGCGAACCTGAACGCGTCTTTCCAACCATCGCTGAGGTAGGGGAGTTTGACCTTCGCCGCTCTCGGCATATTCACTCCGCCAGCGTCAAACTGGTGGAAGCCGCCGATGCCGTTTCGCTTCATCCATTCTATGTCTTTGCGGATGCCTTCCTTCGAGACATTTCCGTCCATCCAGTGCCACCATATCTGCGGCCTCGCCGCCTTGGAGGGATTTTGGGATATCTTGACAAGTTCAGAGGAATCTTTGGCCGTCCGTATGACGGCTATGCTCACAGAATCTTGCCTGACAGTGACGGAATCTGTCCTGTGTAGTGTCAAGGTGTCTGTTGGCGCGGCCATTGACGCGTAGCTCAGCGCCGAAGCCAGAGTCGTAAGTATAATCCTGAAACGCATATTCTTGAATTTGTGTTCAAAGATAAACATCGCTGGCCATAATTTCAAGGGAAGTTTGGTAGTGTCGGGTGATAAATGGGTTTTCTTCTTTGAAAACTGATGCGCCGTGTTAGATTTTTGATAAAAAATTGAAATTGTACCAGTGAAAATCGAATTTGGCACAGAAAATGCCTAGCAACACCACGAGTTAATTGGTTCTAATAGGATTTTATCATTCTAGCCTTTAGCCTGTGGCGGCTATTCATCATACGTTTTATTCATAATTAGGTTTGTATTAAGTGGGAAAGGTCGGAGCTGTGAAGTTCCGGCCTTTTTTGATAAATCAAAAAAGGCCGGAACAAGTTCC
>DCCQ01000071.1:30630-37011 GCA_002314195.1 Bacteroidales bacterium UBA1077
AAAAAGGCCGGAACAAGTTCCTTGTTCACCCCCAGCCACTTCGTGACAGCCCCAGTGGGGCACCGGGGACCGTATTCCCCGGACCCCTTGCGTCGCTCCGCTCCGGGCGGTTTGGCAAAAAAGGCCGGAACAAGTTCCTTATCTACCCCTTGTGTCGCTGCGCGCCAGCTCCCGGTGGATTAGAGCTTACGGTTTTTGTAGGAGTCAATGCAGGCGGGGATTATTCGCTTGTAGTGCTCGCTGGTGTAGAGAGGGGAGGAAATGATGAAATCGGCGGTGCTGCGGTTGGTCGCGAACGGAATGTTGTACAAGGATGCGAGACGTGTAAGACCCATGACATCGTTCTGATGTCCCTGCATGATGAGGTTGTCGCAGAAAAAGACCAGCATGTCTATCTTACCTTCGGCGATCATCCCGCCGATCTCAAAGTCTCCTCCAAGCGGACCGCTGAGCATGCACACGACTGACGGCGCCTCCGGCCCCAACTTCTCTGTCAGAGCCTCAGAGACGAGCCTGCCGGTCGTGCCGGTGCAGAACAGATGGCAACGTTTGAGAGAGCCTGCGTTGTAACGGACCCAATCCAATAGTTCCTGCTTCCTCGAATCATGAGCTACCAATGCGATGTTTGTTATCATATCTCTGAATATTAATTGTTTTTACCTTTTACGACTTTCCCCTGACCGTGTCTTTTGTGATGGAAACCCTCTTGACCTCCTTAGGGGAGTTTTCCACGGCCGACGCTCTCTGCTCCCGTTTCCTTCTGCTTGTGAAAATATTCCTGAAGAACTCTTTGAAGGTGTTGAACTCCTTCTGGTACGCGATGCCGACACCACTTCTCTGAGTGTTGTCCAGGTAGGTTGTGTAGTCATCCGCCGAATGGGAGAACAGGTTCAGTCTCAATTGTCCGGACTTGTCCAGTTTGATTTCTATGTCAAGGTTCCCGACCACGTCTCCCTCTGATGAGGATGAGTTGGCATATTCCCTGTTGCCGACGTTGCCGTTGACTATCACTCTGTTGTTGAAGAGCTGTGTGGAGACGGCCACATCGAATATGTTGGTGCCGCTTTCACTGGACTGGTAGTTCAGGCCGAAGTCAAGTGGAATGTCGAGTTTCTGGAGGATATTGTTGAGTTGTCCGGCCATGATTTCCGCCACGTTGGAGTAGATCATGTTGGTGTTGTTGACTACGCCAGACTGTTCATCAGGCATGAAACTTCCGGAGATAAGGAGTGAAAGAAACTGCCTCTGCACCTTGTCCTCAGTGTTTAGGGCGCTCTCTACCCTGGACTTTGTGGTCGGATCCAGATCCGGAACCTCGATTGAGAACGTGAGTTTTGGTTCGCGCATCTTTCCTGACACTCCTATCCCACAGTTCACGATCCTTCTCGCGGAAACGGAGGTCGTGTCAGCGATCAAAGTGGCCACGGAAGCCTTTGTTGAATATATTCCATTGATATTCAAGTCGCTGTCCATCACGTCCCCATTGAAGCGGATTGAACTTCCGTCCGAGATCGCAAAGTCTCTTTTGGCGATGTCCATGGCGTTGAAATGGAAGTTTCCGGATCTGAGGGTATAGTCTCCGTTGATCGTGAAGAGATCCCTTCCGGGACGGACTTCTATGTCGATGATTCCCTGTCCTCGTCCATTCAGCACATTTCCGGCTGAACGGTCGATTTCCACGTAGGCTTCCGTGCGCTGGTCTGCGTCAACCCTTAGCCTTATTCCGAAATCACTGCCTTTGCCATGTCTTGACGCTATGCCGCTCATCATGGCCTCGTAAGGGTCCACATTGACTTCCTTGAAAACTTCCTTGAACGTGAGAAGGTCATTCTTTCCGTCGTTGGAGGCATTGTCTATAGGAATATGTATGCGACCATCCTTGTCTGTCCTGACATTCACATCAAGCTGCACGGCATCAAACGGCCCTTTTATGATCACATCCCCACTGGCGAAAAGATGGCCGTAGAACGCCTGGTTGTCACTCTCTGTCATGTCGATGGCCTCGATGCCCTGCATCTTTATCCTGGTGTCGAGACGGAATTTCTTCAGATGGTCGAACAATAATCCTCCCTCGATGTGGCCGGTGCCGTCAAAGCGGTCTTTGATTGATAGCCCGTCGAAGAACAGCCCCTGGTCATTGACCGTGAATGGACCGTTGACATAGTATGGCACATTGGTAAAACCAACCTTCAGCAACGCGTTGTTGAATCTTGTCCCGTCGCTGGACAGGGACAGTGAGTCCAAGGTGCCACGCAGATTGACCTTGCCGCTCATCGAACCTCCCATCTGGCTGAAAACGGATTCCAGAGCCGGGGCTATGTAGCCGACATTAAGCCCGTCAAAATCAGCTGTGGCGTCTATCTTCCGGTCTTTGAAGAAGTAGTCTCCTGTAAGGCTCAGTGTCTTGGCTCCGTCGATGTCGTTCTTGGCGATGAAACGCATCTTCCCGTCATCGAGCGAACTGGCCAACCGCAAGGTTCCCATCCGCTGCCCCGCGACCTCGGTGGAGTCCGATGTAAGATTCATCATCAGTCCGGCGTCGCTGTTCCATGGTGACGAGATGATGGCATGGCCGGTTGCGAGACCGGATATTCCGAAACGCTCCCCGAGGAATTTATTGAGAAGTCCAAGGTCGAACCTCACGAGATTTACTGAAAGCGTGTCCTTCCTTGTGGATGAATATCCACCATCGACCTTGATGGATTGGTCCGCGCATCTTGCTGTGAGGTTGTCAACTCTGATGTCCTTCCCTGTTACATCAATCGCGGATTCTGACACGCTCCAAGCCGCGTCATCGTACCAAATGTAGGAAGGCAGGGTCTTTGCGTTGACGGTCAGTTCACCTGAGCGTGTGCGTCCGATCCTGCCGGAAAGATAGACCTCCCCCTTGTTGACCGGCCCCGATTCATTGTCGTACGTGAAGCCGGCCCCGAAACTGTCATCCTTGGCGTACAGCATCACGTTGTCGCTCAGCAGGCTCAGACCTGCCACGGAAACGGCGGAACATGTCAATGACGCGTTCAGGCTGCTGTCCTTGTTGTCAAGGATCAAATCTATGTCTTTGAGGAAATTATTGTGCAAAGCGACTCTTGGTGACTTTACAGAAGCGGTCACATTCCCGTCATTGCTGATGTTCAGACGCATTTTTGTGCCTTGGCCGATATATAGCCCCGGTTTCAGGAACGAAAGGATGTCCCTGGCGTCTCCGACATCCAGGTCAAGGACATATTCCTCTCCGTTCCATTGGGAAACGCTGCCCTTATAGAGCGAAGGAAGCTCTCTTTGGACAGTGAGTCCCTGAAAATCTTTGATCAGGCTTGTGAATGGTCTGGAGCCTACATAACTTCCGTTGGCAAAAGTGGAGGTGATGTTGGCCCTATTGACATTGTCGTTGGAGTGGGATTTTACGCAGATGTCGCCGATTTCGTGCCATCCGTTGTCATTCTCAAGTGTGAGCCCCAGGATGTCAAGGTCTCCTATCAGATCCCCGCGGTTGATGTTCATGTAGTTGGCGTTGATCCGGCCCGAGATCTTGGAATTCTCCCTGCTGTCCAGATTCAGGGCATGGAGGTCGGCGTAACCGATTGACGCATAGAATTTATAGAGGCCGTTGCGGGTCTTGTCTGAAAGCGTGAACAGGCCCTGGAACAGAAAGTTCAGGTTCGGGTCGCTGCAGACGATACGGCCGTCGAATGCGTTGTCCGAATATGTCCCCGCCGCCACTATGTTTGAGTAGTTGTAGCCGAGCGCCGACAATTTCTCCACAGACAGCGAATCAATCTTCAGACTTGTCTGGCCGTTGCCCAAAGTCATACCCACCGCTCCTTTCAGGGTGATTTCGCCTAATTGCTTGACTCCTGCGAGTTTGCCTGCGTTGAGGTTTATGGCGGAGACATTCCCGGTGATTCCGATCGGCTTCCTTTTGATTAGAAGGTCTCTTATTCCCGCATCCGCGCTCAGGACGCCGAGCGGAGATGTGAGATCACCTTTCACTTTCAGTTTGTTCAAGGTTCCCTTGACGTTACCGCTGAACAGGAATCTTGTCCCTGCCGCGAACTTCGACAGATCCACCGATGCGCCCGGGGCAAAGCCTTTGACGAATGTGCCAAGCCCATCGGTCGTGAATCCCAGATTGTCAAGCCTGAAATCCATAACCATGCCGCTGGCGATCGGAAGTCCGGACAACCTTCCGTCAACTGTCCCCGAGACTCCGCTTTTGGCTTCCGAGAAATCAAAGTTCCTTATTGCCATGTCTCTGACGGGGCCATGCACATCGGCTTCCTTGAGATTAATCACGGATTTCATCTTGAGCAGGGCGGGTGCGAAATATGAGAGACTCTTGAAATCCACTCTGGTGTTGAATATTCCTGCTGTCATGACTACCTCGTTGATGTATTTCGAGAAAGAGGAGACTCCGGCATATTCCATGGAATATTCAGTCATGCTTATGTCGGACCATTTGTCCTGGATGTGCAGATTGCGTATAGAGGTTTTTCCTTTCTCGATTGTGGTTTTGCCTGACATTGCCAGGATGTCATAGCCGCTTCGTTCAATCGCGGAGAGGTTTGTCACATCTCCGCTGACACGTCCTCCACTGTACTCAAGGTCGTGGAGCCGGAGCTCACGCGCCGTGACATCCAGGTTCTTCCAGTCTATGCCATATTCCCTGAGCGGGGAAGTGCCGGTCATGTTGACAAGCCTGAAACGGAAGTTCTTGATATGCACCCTGCCTGCGTCAATCTTTATTGAAAGAGGTTTCTTTTCTTTCTTTTCAGCAGGTTTCTTGAAAAGTCGTCCGAGGTTGCCGCCCCGGTCGTCTTTGGCCAGGACGAACAGACCGTCGCTGACGCTGAGCCTTTTTATGTGCAGTGTCCCGTCGTTTCTCAAGCCTTTGATGGAAAATGTGACGACGATTGAGCCGGCTCTTGCGACAGTGTCAACACGTTCTCCGTCCCAGTCCACGACCGGCTCGTTGTCCAGAATGGTGACATCCTTGAGAACCAAAGCGGTGAAAGGTTTCAGATGAACTTTCGAGAACTCTATCCTACCGTTCAGCGCATCGCCCAAAGCCGCGACGGCTTTTCTGGCCACGAAAGTCTGGACCGCCGGAGTCTGAAGCAGAATCCAGCAGGCGAACAGCAGCGCCAGCAGCGCCACAATGATCCCCCAGAATATCTTTAGAGCCTTTTTCAACAACATCTGGCCATGGCGATCTGCGTCCGTGGCTTGTAACAACAAAGATACTAAATATCCGTTGGATTGCCGAAAATAGTTGTATCTTTGCCATTCGATAAAATGTCTTTGAAGAATATGTCGGATTATATCCTTGGAATCGAATCGAGTTGCGACGACACATCGGCCGCCGTGATCAAGGACGGATTCCTGCTCTCCAACGTGATAGCGAGCCAGCAGGTCCACAAGGATTATGGAGGAGTCGTCCCTGAACTCGCCTCCAGAGCCCATGAACAGAACATTGTGCCTGTAGTCAGCCAGGCTCTTGACAAGGCCGGTATCAAGGCCTCCGATCTCACGGCCATCGCTTTCACCCGAGGTCCTGGACTTCTGGGCTCGCTGCTTGTCGGCACATCTTTCGCCAAGGCGCTTGGTGTGGCCTTGAATATCCCCATAATCATGGTCAATCACCTTCAGGGGCATATTCTCGCCGACTTCGTGAAGCAGGAGGGTAAGGAGAATAGGCAGCCGTCGTTTCCGTATCTTTGTCTGCTGGTTTCGGGAGGCAATTCGCAGATTGTCAAGGTGAACGGCCCTTTGGACTACGAGATTCTCGGACAGACCATCGACGACGCCGTGGGTGAGGCGTTTGACAAGTGCTCCAAGATGATGGGGCTTGGCTATCCCGGTGGACCTGTGATCGACAGACTGGCCAAATTGGGTGACCCCAACCGGTTCAAGTTCGCGAAGCCGCAGATTCCGGGGCTGGACTACAGTTTCAGCGGAGTGAAGACCTCGCTGCTGTATTTCGTGCGTGACGAGATGGCGAAGGATCCGGAATTTATGGAAAAGAACAAGGAGGACATCTGCGCCAGTTTCCAGAAGACATTGATAGACATCCTGATGGACAAACTGATCAAGGCCGCCAGACTGACCGGGATCAAGGACGTGACAATCGGCGGGGGAGTCTCGGCCAATAGTGGCCTGCGGTCCAGAATCGAGGAGGAAGGCCGTAAGCGTGGCTGGAACACCTACCTTCCGGAGTTCAAATTCACAACGGACAACGCCGCCATGATCGCCATAGCCGGTTGGTTTCACTACCTCGCCGGCGAACGCACTCCGCTTGATGTCGCCCCCGTCTCCCGCATCGCTGATTATTAATGAATATATGAAAGTGAAATTAGGAGCGAAGCGACCGAAGGGGTTTCG
>DCCQ01000062.1 GCA_002314195.1 Bacteroidales bacterium UBA1077
GGCTATGTGCACGGCAACGAGCCGAGCCATCATATTCCTTATCTATATGCATGGACTAACCAGCCTTGGAAGACACAGTACTGGATGAGGGAGATCATCAATCGGATGTACCGCCCTGATATTCACGGATTGGGAGGAAATGACGACTGCGGCCAGATGTCCGCCTGGTACATATTCAGTGTGCTTGGTTTTTACCCTGTCTGCCCTGGAAGCGACCAGTACGTGTTCGGAGCCCCGTATCTCCCGTACGTGAGGATCGCGCTTCCGAACGGAAAAACACTTGAGGTGAAGGCCGCAGGTGTGAGCGATAGGAACCGTTATGTGAAAAAGGTTCTGCGCAACGGAGTCGAGTGCAAGAAACTCTACATCACCCACGATGATCTCCTTCAGGGCGGCACCATCGAGTTCGTGATGGCCTCCAAGCCGAACAAGGCTCGTGGCCAGAAAACGGATGACAAACCTTACTCGCTTTCCGCAAAGGTTAAGTAATTATCACTGAAAGGTAAATCATTGATTTACAACAAATCAAGCAAAGTCCTTTAGTGAATGTCAACTAAAGGACTTTGCTTTTGTAATTGATTTTCAATCGTTTACTTTCCGCACAATTTTATCGTAAAGCCTCAATCTGATCCGCACTCAACCCTGTGAACAGCATAATCTGATCTACTGGCATTCCACCAAGAAGCATAGCCTTGGCCACCTCGGCCTTGCCCTCAGCCATACCTTTGGCCATGCCTTTAGCAGTCCCGTCAGCCAGTCCCTTGGCCTCTCCGTCGGCATATCCAGCCTCGAAGCCCTTGCGCTCGGCGAACACGCGCTGAGCCAGAATGTCCCTCTCGTTCATCTTGTCGATCTCGTATTTAAGTTTCTTCTCCTTGCCGAACGCCGCCACCTCGCAAGCCTCGGCGAGACGCCTGGAGATCCCTCCGGCCTCCTCGATCCACTCCGGGATCCTCTGGAAGCCTCCGCTGTTCCTGAATATGTAGAACAGCCTGTCGGACTCCGTCACGCACTCCTCCAGCGTCTTGGTGAACAGCGCCAGCTCCACAAAGATAACACTAATTGTCTGATCCGCAACCATTCCGGTGCGTTTTTCGGCGAACCTCCAGTAGGAGATGAAGTGGTCGGTGTCCCAGAGCGACTCGTCGTCGTGCCTCAGGCGGTAGTTCAGGAAGGAGACCACATAGACAGGGTGGAGCTTCCCGTACAGTTCACCCTCCGACAGTTCCAGATGGTACAGCCCGGAGGCGTAGTAAACGCACCTCTCGAAGAAGCTGTCCTCCTCGGCGGCCTGCATCTCCACGATGAACATCCTGTCCTCCTTGTCCACGCAGACCAGGTCCAGCACCGTCTTCTTCCCGTAGATCACATCCCGTTGCTGCTCGCGGTCTGAATACTCCTTGATGTCCTCGATCTTCGCCTCGGGAGGGAGAATCTGGTTCAGCACCCCGATGAGGATGTCCTTGTTGTCCCTGTCCGCGAACACGGCCTTGAATCCCACATCGCTCCGCAGATTCACGAACGGAGCGAGCTCTTGTCGATTTTCTTTACGATGCATAGTTCAAATTTTGAATAAATATTTGAACCGCAATAATATGCACAATAAACGTAAAAAATGAAAAGAAACATATACGGATTATAAAAAACAGAAATATTTTCGGTTGTTACCCCCCCCTTAAAAACCGCCTTGGCTCCATCGATGTGGCCAACCCGATGGTTCGGCAGACTCAGTGACCACGTCACTGCCGTGATCTTTTTGTTAAACAACAAATTTAGTATTTATGTCTTTCAAAAAGATCGTTTTGTCTCTAATCCTTGTGCTTGCGCCTTTGGCGGTTTTGGCTCAGACCAAGACCATTAAGGGTGTGATCTACGAGGAGGAAACCGGCGAGACCATGCCGGGAGCGACAGTGTCGGTCGTCGGATCCACAAAGGGAGTGATGACGGACCTCGACGGTTCTTTCGAACTGTCCGGAGTCAAGCCGACTGACAAACTGAAATTTGAGTGTCTCGGTAAAGAGTCTCAGATTCTGGAGGTCGGAAGCATGACCAACTTCATCGTTAAGCTGAAGAACGCAGCCAACGAACTTGACGAGGTGACGGTTGTCGCCTTCGGTAAACAGAGGAAGGAGAGCACTGTGGCCGCCATCACGACAGTTGATGTCGGAACTCTCAAAGTGCCTTCCAGCAACTTGACCACAGCACTTGCCGGTAATGTCGCCGGTGTCATCGCCTACCAGCGTTCCGGTGAGCCTGGCCAGGACAACGCTGACTTCTTCGTGCGAGGCATCACAACCTTCGGTGCGAACACCAGCCCACTCATCCTTATCGACAACATCGAACTTACATCCACTGACCTCGCCCGACTTCAGCCGGACGACATCGAGAGCTTCTCGATCATGAAGGACGCCACGGCGACGGCCCTCTACGGAGCCCGCGGTGCCAATGGTGTCATCTTCGTGACCACGAAGCGCGGCCAGGAGGGTCCAGCAAAGATCTTCGCCCGTGTCGAGACATCCATCTCCCAGCCGACAGACGTTGTCGAGCTTGCCGACCCTATCACCTACATGAAGTCCTACAACGAGGCCATCACTACCCGTGACCCTCTTGGAGACCTGATGTACTCTTACGACAAGATCGAGAACACCGGAAAACCGGGAGCGAATCCGTACATCTATCCGGCCAACGACTGGTACAAGATGCTCTTCAAGGATTATTCCACGGCATACCGCGCAAACGTTTCCGTTCGCGGTGGAGGCAAGGTTGCGACCTATTACGTATCTGGTGCTTTCACCGAGGACACCGGTATCCTGAACGTTGACAAAAGGAACAGCTTCAACAACAACATCGATCAGAAAACCTATACTTTGCGTTCGAACATCGACATCAACGTGACCCCAACCACGAAGCTTGCGGTACGTCTTACAGGTAACTTCACTGACTACCGCGGACCTCTTGACGGAGGTAACAAGGTCTATGTGGACGTTGTACACTCAGATCCTGTGCTCTTCCCGGCATATTACCCGATGGATGATGACCATGTCGGCATCAAACACATCATGTTCGGTAACTATGACCAGGGACAGTACACTAACCCTTATGCCAACATGGTGAAAGGTTATCGTGACTACCAGCGCTCACAGATGATCGCCGCTGTCGAACTCAATCAGGACTCAACTTCATCACGAAGGGCCTCAGTGCGATGACACTATTCAACTTGACACGTCTTTCAGACTTCAGTGTGAATCGTCAGTTCATTCCTTTCTGGTACACAATGGACAATTATGATTCATATACCGGAGAGTATCATGTGGCCTTGATCAACAGCGACAGCGGGACTGACTATCTCACATACAACGAAGGGAGCAAAACGGTACAGAACACATTATATTCAGAGACACGCCTCAACTATGCCCGTGACTTTGGGCGCAGCGAGGTGACCGGTCTATTGGTTCTCACCGCCTACGAGTCCCGCAAGGCGAATGCAGGAACCCTACAGCTTTCCCTTCCATCCCGCAACGCCGGTCTTTCCGGGCGTTTCACCTACGGATGGGACAAGAGATACTTCACTGAGTTCAACTTCGGCTACAACGGATCCGAGCGTTTCCACAAATCTCACCGCTGGGGATTCTTTCCTTCAGCCGGCGCAGCCTGGGTGATGTCTAACGAGTCTTGGTTCAAGTCATTGAAGAAAACGATAGACAACCTAAAGTTCCGTGTTTCCTACGGTCTCGTTGGAAATGACAAGATCGGCAGCGAATCTAACCGTTTCTATTATCTGTCAGAGATGAATATGACCAGTTCGTCACTCTCTGCATCTTTCGGAGAACTTGGTGGGAAGACGTTCAAAGGAATAGATGTCATACGTTACGCCAATGACGCCATAACATGGGAAAAATCCTACAAAACCAACTTTGCTGTAGAACTTGGATTGTTCGACAACTTCGACCTCATCGCCGAATACTTCACCGAAAGGCGCAAGGACATATTCATGACACGTGCCGACGTTCCTGAAACAATGGGACTCCAGGCAGGAATTTCCGCCAACATCGGTGAGGCAAGGGCTCATGGAGTCGATCTTCAGGCTGAGTATCAGAAGGTTTGGAACAAAGACTTCTGGACATCCGCAAGAGCGAACTTCACCTGGTCAACAGGTAAGTACGATGTCTACGAGGAGCCTACCTACCCGGAAAAATATCGTCAGCACGCAGGCTACTCCATCAAACAGACATGGGGCTACATCGCCGAGCGTCTGTTCATCGATGACGAAGAGGCGGCCAACAGCCCTGACCAGACTTCATTCGGATCTCCATATGGAGGTGGTGACATCAAGTACACCGATGTCAATGGTGACGGCAAGATTACGACCGCTGATATGGTTCCTATCGGTTATCCTACTTCTCCTGAGATTATCTACGGATTTGGTGTATCTCTCGGCTACAAGGGTATTGACCTTTCCGTGTTCTTCCAGGGCCTCGGACGTGAGTCCTTCTGGATTGACGCTACCAGCACCTATAGCACTAAATATAACAGATATGGAACCGCCCCGTTCGTGAACAATACGCAGTTGCTCAAGGCATACTCTGACAGCCACTGGAGTGAGGACAACCGTGATATCTACGCCCTTTATCCGAGGTACAGCGCCTACGAGAACAAGAACAACACCGCGACCAGCACATGGTGGATGCGGGATGGATCTTTCCTTCGTCTGAAGCAGTTGGAACTTGGTTACACTCTCCCTCAGAAGTTAACACGCAAACTAAAAATCGACAGTTTGCGTCTCTATTTCCAAGGCAATAACCTCTTATGCTGGAGCAAATTCAAACTTTGGGATCCAGAGCTTGCCGGAAACGGCCTTAATTATCCTATTCAGAGGACATTCAACTTTGGTGTGAATGTTACGTTTGACACCAAATAATGTACGAGAATTATGAAAAAGTTTTTTAAGAATATAATAATAGCCTAATTCAACTTGACAGTG
>DCCQ01000014.1 GCA_002314195.1 Bacteroidales bacterium UBA1077
CTTCAGTCTTTTCAATGAACTTGCCTGTTGTTTTCAGGTTGAACTTGCGTTCCGTTCCTGAAAGCGGGTGCAAAGGTAGCACTTTTTTCTTTCCCACCAAACTTTTTTCAACATTTTTTCGATAGCAGTTTTCAACAATTCCGTGTTGAAATCAGCTATAAACCGATGTAAGTCGCAGCTTTTCGGCAGTTTACAAATCAGAAAAAAAATCGGCCTCAGGATAAGCCTGAAGCCGATTTTTTATCAAAATCCGTCAAAGACGAGCCTGACTTGTCTTACATTCCCGCGGCCACGATCATTCCGAGACCGACAAGGAAAAAGCAGAACATTGCTCCAAGAAGACCATAGACAGTCTTATCAGATCCCTTGAATTCTTTCCACACGAACACGCCCCAGATGGCGGCGACCATCGGCGCTCCCTGACCAAGGGCGTATGATACGGAAGCGCCAGCCTTGCCGGCGGCGATGTAGCTAAGTGCGGTACCAAGACACCAGATGCATCCACCAAGCATTCCGACAAGGTGAGTCTTGGAATTGCCTTTGAAATATTCGCTCATCTTGACAGGCGCGCCCTGGAATGGCCATTTCATGAATATAGGGCCGAAGATGAAGTGGCTGGCGAGAACCGCGAGGCTGAAAACAACGATGGCGGTGTAGGGGCCGACCTTGCCCGGTTCCATATTCGCGAAATCCTTGAGGTCCATGGCCTTCATCACAAATGATGAGAAGAATGACATCACAACACCTGCGACTACGGCAAGGATGATGCCCTTGCGCTGATCTGCCTTGCTGATCTCGGCGTTGCCTGCCTTTTTGCCGGAAGCTATACCATTAAGGATTACCGCAACCACAACAAGAGCGACACCTATCGCGAGAAGTGTCAGATTGCTCTTGAGGGCGCCTTGCGACATCTCGACCCTAAGATTGTTGATTACGCCAAGAACAAGAGCGAGACCACATCCTACAGGGAACGCCACAGACATTCCGGCTATAGAGGTGGAAGCACTGAGACAGATATTCGACAGGTTGAATATCACGCCTCCTATGATGATGCTGATGATGGCGGAAGAATCAGCCTGCGCGATGTCCTGGAAGAAAGGACGTCCCTCTGGACCGAATGTGCCAAGAGTAAGAGCAAGTAACAAAGAGAATATGACCATTCCGATCACATAGTCCCAGTAGAAGAGCTCATACCTCCAACTTTTGGCGGCGAGTTTCTGAGTGTTTCCCCATGAGCCCCAGCAAAGCATGATGATGAAGCAGAAGAACACTGCCAGACCATAACTGTTTACGATGAACATAATTATTAGTGTTATTTAAGATTGAATATTCATGATTACCTCGCCATGAAAGCCTCGGCCTCAGCCCTTGTAGGGATGGCTGTCTGGGCTCCCATCTTTGTCACAGACAATGCGGAGACGGCGGACGCGAACTCCGCGGCCTCCTTAAGGGATTTGCCTTCAGACAAGGCGACGCAGATGGAACCACAGTACGTGTCCCCCGCTCCGGTGGTGTCAACAGCCTCGACCTTTCTGGCCTGAACAAACTGAGGCTCACCACCGTCAAGGATAAGAGAACCTTTGCTTCCCATGGTCACGATCATATTCCCGACACCCTTTCCGAACAGCACTTTGGCGGCCGCCGCGGCTGTCTCCTTGTCAGTGACAGGCATTCCGGAGAATGAGGCAAGTTCGGTCTCGTTAGGGATGAACAATGAGATGTATTTGAATATCTCCTCCGGGAGTTCGGCGTATGGCGCCGGATTCAGAACCACGAAAGATCCAGCCTCATGCGCGATCTTCGCTGCCTTGAGAACTGTCGGCACAGGAATCTCCAACTGCATCAGCAGGATATCGCAGGATTTGAGCGCAGTCTCGGAAGCGGCGATGTCATCATCCGTGAAATCCAGATTCGCTCCGGAAGCCACTACGATACAGTTCTCCGCATCTTTGTCAACAGTGATCAAAGCCACTCCGGAAGGCTTGTCCGAACGGATGATTCCGCTGACATCAATGTCCTCTTCCTTGTAATGCTTGATCGAATTGTCTCCGAAAACGTCTTTCCCTACCTTACATATAAAGGAGACATCTCCTCCGACCCTTTTTGCGGCAACAGCCTGATTGGCGCCTTTTCCTCCGGCGCTCATCGTGAAGACTCCCCCAAGGACAGTCTCTCCTGGAGCCGGAAGTGTCGGGGTCTTCACCGTCATGTCCGTGTTGCTGCTCCCTAAAATCAGTATTTTCTTCATACTCTTTGATAAATAAATATTCAATGGTTATAAATCCAGTGCTAAAACGTTAGCGCAAAAATTATATTAAAGGTCAAAGATAAATAAAAAACGTCACAATCTAATAATAGGAAGACACTTTTTTTAATTCCGCATCATGTTTATGAATAACAAAAAAACGGGAACCACTCGAAAGCAGTTCCCGTTTTCAGTTATGATTATTATTGTAAAGCTTTGATTACATCATACCGCCCGCAGGCATCGCAGGAGCGGCCGGCTCCTTCTCAGGGATGTCAACGATACCGCATTCAGTTGTAAGGAACATTCCAGCGACAGAAGCGGCATTCTCAAGAGCGACACGAGCCACCTTGGTAGGATCGATGACTCCAGCCTCAAGCATATTCACATACTCATCAGTACGGGCGTTGTAGCCGAAGTCTCCCTTCTTCTCACGGATTTTCTGGATTATGACGCTGCCGTCAACGCCAGCATTCTGGGCAATCTGACGGAGAGGCTCCTCGATGGCACGTGCAACAATGTGGATACCTGTGGTCTCGTCATCGTTCTCACCCTTGAGCTTCTTCAAAGCCTCAGCGGCGCGGATGTAGGATACACCACCACCTGGAAGATAACCTTCCTCCACCGCGGCGCGGGTGGCGTTGAGAGCATCCTCAACCCTGTCCTTTTTCTCCTTCATCTCGATCTCGGAACCGGCACCTACATAGAGCACAGCGACTCCTCCTGCCAGTTTGCCAAGTCTTTCCTGAAGTTTCTCCTTGTCGTAGTCAGAAGTGGTGTTCTCAATCTGCTTGCGGATCTGGGCGACTCTCTCAGCGATAGCCTCCTTGTCACCGGCACCACCTACGATTGTGGTGTTGTCCTTTGTGATGGTGACTTTCTCAGCCTTACCGAGCATGTCAGGAGTCGTGTTCTCAAGTGTGAAGCCTCTTTCCTCTGACACTACAATGGCACCTGTAAGGGTAGCGATGTCTTGAAGCATCTCCTTACGACGGTCACCGAATCCAGGTGCCTTAACGGCAGCTACCTTGAGCGTGCCACGAAGCTTATTGACGACCAATGTAGTAAGAGCCTCACCATCAACATCCTCTGCGATAATCAGCAAAGCCCTGCCGTCACGGGCGATCGGCTCAAGGATTGGCATGAAGTCCTTCATTGAGGAGATCTTCTTGTCGGTGATGAGGATAGAAGCGTCATCAAGAACTGCCTCCATCTTGTCAGAGTTGGTCATGAAGTAAGGAGAGATGTAACCTCTGTCAAACTGCATGCCCTCTACAACCTTGACCTCGGTCTCGGTGCCCTTGGCCTCCTCGACCGTGATCACACCGTCGCCTTTGACCTTTGACATAGCGTCAGCGATGAGCTTGCCGATGGCGGCGTCATTGTTGGCGGAGATGGTGCCTACCTGCTCTACCTTAGAGTAGTCAGTACCCACCTTCTTGCTGTTATTCTTGAGTTCGTCGACAACAGCGGCGACCGCCTTGTCGATACCTCTCTTCAAATCCATAGGGTTTGCACCGGCGGTGACATTCTTCAGACCAACATTGATGATGGCCTGAGCGAGAACGGTAGCGGTGGTTGTACCGTCACCTGCCTGCTCATTGGTCTTGGAAGCGACTTCCTTGACCATCTGGGCGCCCATGTTGGCGTACCTGTCAGCAAGTTCAATCTCCTTCGCGACAGTCACACCGTCCTTGGTAACCTGAGGCGCACCGAATTTCTTGTCGATCACAACATTACGTCCCTTAGGACCAAGAGTGACCTTTACAGCGTCCGCAAGAGCATCAGCTCCTTCCTTCATCTTTGAGCGGACATCAACATCAAATTTTATCTCTTTTGCCATAATAAATTCCTCCTAATGTGTAAATTACAGAATAGCCAGAATGTCTGACTGCTTCACGATAAGATATTTCTTACCCTCTACGGTAACCTCTGTTCCGGCATACTTGCCATAGATGACCTCGTCACCTACTTTGACCTCCATAGGTTCATCCTTCTTTCCAGGACCTGCGGCGATCACTTTGCCTTCCTGAGGTTTCTCTTTTGCTGTGTCAGGAATATAAAGACCTGAAGCCGTCTTTGTCTCAGCCTCTTTAGGCTCAACCAAGACTCTGTCTGCCAATGGTTTGATCATAATATAAAGTTTTTTAATGTTTTTAAATCTACGCTCCGGCTCACTCCGGAGACAGTCTGACAAAATCAAAGGCTGTGCCAGCGGCCTCAGACTGACATTTTGTCACCTTCGTTATATTCATGAAAGTACAGGACATACGCTCTGGGTCGGCTGACCGCATATTCACCCTCACACTTTGATTATGAGAAAAAGAATTCCTAAATTTGAAGTTCGGAGAATATTATTAATAATAAGGTATGAACATGAGAAAATCTGTCAAAACCATAATAACGGCGCTCGCGGTGATACTGCTTGCCGCATCATATTCATCATGCAGCCGTTTTGGCAAGAGCAAGGGGCAAAGCATAGAGTTCGCCACTTTCATAAAGGCTTACACTGGAGGCATCGTCTCAGACAAATCGACAATCCGTGTGGAACTTGCCTCCGACATCCCTGACGCGACACCAGGAGCGGACCTCAAGGACGGAGTTCTGACTTTCACCCCTTCAGTGAAAGGCACGGCCAGATGGGTGACCCAAAACGTGATTGAGTTCATCCCTAACAGCGGAGCGCTGAAGCCAGGCCAATCCTACACCGGAAAGCTCAGGCTGGACAAGATACAGAAAGTCGGCAACAGAAAGTTCAAAAAATTCACCTTCAAGTTCCTGGTGGCAATCAAAGAAGCCGTGCTCTCAATGAACGAGATCACCATAACGGCGGCATCACCAGACAGAGCCAGCATTGAAGGCACAATTTCCCTGACAGAGGAGCTCCCTCTGGACAAGGTGCAGAAGATGCTTGAATATGATTACCCGGAGAAAAGCGCGGAAGTGAGCGTCACAGCCGGAACAGATCCGCTCAACTATCATTTCGAGATCATAGGGCTGCCGAGAGACACTAAAGACAGGACGTTGAGAATCAGCCTAAAACCAGGGGACACAGGATTCGTGACCGACTCAAAGTTGGAGATCAGAATTCCGGCGATGAATGACTTCAAGGTTCTCAGCGCCGAAAGAGTGGAGGCGAATGATCCGTACATAGACATCTATTTCACCGAGGCCTTGGCGGATGTCAGCGACAATTCTGGTCTGTTCACCTTGGAAGGTGTGGGACGTAGTTACATTCAAGCCGAGAACGCTCATGTCAAGATTTTTTACGAAAATCCGGATGACCAACCACTTACACTCAGGATTTCAAGTGCCGTAAGCAGTCACGATGGGGCAAGGCTCGGGCAGGAATATTCAAAGAAATTCTCTTCCACTGAGGTTAAGCCAGCGGTCGAAATCCCGATCAGCGGGACGATACTGCCTAATTCCAAGGAGTTGATTCTTCCGTTCAAAGCAGTGAATCTCAATGCCGTGGACATCAGAGTGATCCAAATCTACGAGGAAAACGTGCTGATGTTCCTCCAGGACAACAATCTTTCCGGTGACAACTCCCTTCGCAGATGTGGACGGCTCGTCTACAAAAGGTGCGTACGTCTGGACTCGGATCCGTCAAAGAACCTGCACAAATGGCAGGATTATTCGGTCGATCTTTCAGGCCTTTTCAGGCAGGAGCCAGGAGCCATCTACCGTATAAGAATCTCATTCAAGAAGGAATATTCAGTCTATGGCAAAAACGATTCTTTCAAGAGCGGAACCCCATCCGACAAGATGGTTAACATCTCCACCGAGGGCATCACTGATAAAGACAACGACGAATGGGACACCCCGTCACCTTATTTCTATGAAGATTTCTACAATTGGGAAGAATACGACTGGAAGGACAGAGACAATCCCCTCAAATCTTCCTACTATATGGAGGACGACAGGTTCCCAGCGATCAATCTGCTGACGTCCAATCTTGGAGTGATCGCGAAATACGCAGGAGGAGACAGGCTTTGGGTCAGCGTAAGTGACATCATAGAGGCCACGCCTGTGTTCAACGCCGAGCTTTACGTCTATAGTTACCAGCTCAAGGAGATCGGCTATGCCAAGACAGGCACTGACGGAATGGCAGAAGTGCAGCTTACCGGAAAGCCTTTCGTGATTGTCGCCAAGAGAGGTGGCGCGACCAGCTACCTGAAAGTCACCGAGGGTGAGCAGAAGTCCCTCAGCAGGTTCGATGTGGGAGGCAAGGTCCTGGAAAAAGGTCTGAAAGCTTTCATTTATGGAGAGAGGGGGGTCTGGAGACCCGGTGACACACTTCACGTCACAATGATTCTGGAAGACAAAGAAAACAAGATCCCTGACAACCACCCTGCCATTATGGAGATCTACACGCCTCAAGGGCAGTTCTACACAAAGCAGATCAACACAAGCGCGAAGAACGGATTCTATGCTTTTACGGTTCCGACAAAAGACGAGGACCCTACAGGAATATGGCACGCCTACTTCAAGATTGGAGGTGCGATGTTCCACAAACCGTTCAGGATCGAGAGCATAAAGCCAAACAGGCTGAAAATCAATCTTGACCTCGAAGGCAAGACACTTGACGGCGGACGTAATGTTCCGGTCTGCGTGTCCGCGGACTGGCTGACAGGGCCTCCGGCGGCCGGACTTGTGGCGAAAGTTAATATGACTCTGCGGCAGGGTTCCTCCACATTCAAAGGCTTTGAAGGCTACAAATTCTCCAGTCCGTTGTCGAACTTCAGCACAAGCGAGCATCAACTTATTGACACCAGACTGAACGCCAATGGACAGGCAAAGCTCAATGTCATGATGCCTTCAGCGGAAAACGCTCCGGGGATGCTGCGTGCCGACATCGTCACCACTGTAGAAGAGCAAGGCGGAGATGTAAGTTTCAGCTCGCTGTCGGTTCCGTACTCTCCATATTCATCATACGTCGGTGTGAAGACCCCGAAAGAGGGAAAAGATCATTATCTGGAGACAGACAAGGATTACAGCGTCAATGTCGCCGTTGTGGACAAGAACGGAACAAGAGTGAACGGGCACAGCCTGAAGTACACAATCTACAAGATGAAATGGAGCTGGTGGTGGGAAAGCCGCAGCGAGAGCCTTGATTCTTATGTAAACAGCCCTTCAGCCAACATAATCGCATCGGGCACAATCAAGCCGGCCCAAGGAGAAGGTGTCATACCATTCAGAGTGAATTATCCTGAATGGGGGCGTTACCTTGTGCTTGCGACGGATCCTGAAAGCGGTCACACATCCGGAGACATCATCTATGTGGACTGGCCAGCCTACAAAGGCAGATCCAGCAAGACAGATCCGGACGCATTGACAATGCTTTCGTTCTCTACCGACAAGGAATCCTACGATGTAGGTGAGAAGGTGACCGTATATATTCCCGCTGCAACAAAGGGGCAGGCGCTTGTTTCCCTTGAGAACGCCAGAAAGGTCATAGCGCGTGAATGGGTAAGGACTTCCAGCGATGGTGATGTGACGTACTCATTCAAGGTGACGCCGGAAATGGCTCCGAATTTTTATATTCACATCACTCTTGTCCAACCGCACGAAAGGGCTGAAAACGATCTGCCGATCAGGCTCTATGGGGTACGGCCAGTCTTGGTTAACGACAAGGAATCACACCTTGAGCCAGTCATCACCATGCCGGATGTGCTTCGCCCTGAAGAAGAATTCAAAATCAAAGTCAAGGAAAAGAACGGCAAACCTATGACCTACACATTGGCCATTGTGGATGAGGGACTTCTGGATCTCACATCATTCAAGACTCCGGACCCTTGGAACGCAATGTACGCCAGGGAAGCGCTTGGGGTAAGCACATGGGATCTCTACGATGATGTTGTCGGGGCTTACAGCGGCAGATTCTCTCCTATGTTCAGCATAGGAGGTGACGAAAATCTCATCATCGGCGCAAAAAAGGACAACAGGTTCAACCCCGTTGTCAGATTCATTGGTCCGTTCTCCCTGCAGAACGGTTCGGCGACACATAAGGTCAAGCTCCCTATGTACGTCGGAAGTGTCAGGGTGATGCTTGTTGCCGCAAGGGACGGAGCTTACGGCAATGCGGAGAAGACTGTTCCCGTAAGGTCTCCTCTCATGGTCCTCCCTACTCTGCCGAGAACCATCGGGACAGGCGAGAAAGTCGTGATGCCAGTCAACGTCTTCGCGCTTGAGGACGGAGTCGGAAACGCGGAAGTCAGCGTAAAGGTTGACGGGCCTCTGAGGCTCATCGGAAACTCGAAGACGTCAGTACAGTTCAGCAAACCTGGAGACAAGATGACCAGCTTCAACCTTGAGGCCACTGGCACCGGCACCGCGACAGTGACCGTCACAGCCAACGGCAACGGGCACAAGGCTAGCGAAAAGATCACCATCAATGTCCGCACGCCTAACCCACCGGTAATCTCAGTGGCAAGGACTATGATAGGCAAAGGTGCGACCAAGCATTTCGGATTTACTCCTTTCAAGACCGATGACAACCAATGGGCCACATTGGAACTGACCGGATTCCCATCGGTGGACTGCGGCGGGATATTCACGTTCCTTAAAAATTACACCTATAATTGCACCGAGCAAATCTCCGCGAAGGGAATAAGCCTTCTGGCGATCAGGAATATGCTTCCGGAAGACAAACAGAAGGAAATCGGGATGATGATACCAGAGTTGCTTCAGCAGTTGTACCAACGGCAGCTTGGCAACGGTGGCTTCGCCTACTGGCCAGGCGACACGGATGCCAACGGATGGGTAAGTTCCATGGCCGGACAGTTCATGATCTCCGCGTCACAAAACGGGTTCAGTGTCAGCAAGGGTGTGCTGGCCAGCTGGTCAAGATTCCAAAAGAGAAACGTGCAGGACTACCGCAATTCCGACAATGGGGGCCAAGGAGATCTTGAGCAAGCCTATAGGTTGTACACTCTTGCTCTGAACAGCGAGGCGGAAAGCGGAGCGATGAACAGGCTTAGGGAAAGCGAGACTCTTTCAAATCAGGCGGCGTGGATGCTTGCATCCACCTACGCTGTCGCAGGCAAGAAGACCGTGGCCGGAGAGATCATCACAGGTCTTAAAACAGACTTCTCTGACTATCAGGACAACAGGACATTCGGTTCACCGGTAAGGGACAAGGCAGTGGCGCTTGAGGCATTGGTCCTCAATGACGCGTTGCCTGAGGCTATGGATGTCGCTCAGGAAATCGCTGACGCGATAGCAGGAGGATGGTACTCCACACAAGAAATCGCTTTCGCCACATGTGCCATGAAAGATCTCGCAAGGAAAACGGGCACAGACACAATCTCCGCCGAAATAAAGCAGAGAGGCGGTACGACCACAGTAAAGAGTGCCAAGTCAATCGGTCATGCTAAGGTGGACACCGAATGTGGGGATATCGATATCACCAACAAGATGAACGGGGATCTATATGCGACCTTGATCACGTCTGCCATTCCGGAGTTCGGGAACAAAGTCGAAGCCAGATCCAGCGGACTGAGCCTGCGGGTCAACTACAGCACCTTGGCAGGGAAAGATCTGGACCCACACAGCATCAAGCAGGGGACAGACTTCACAATAGCCATCACCGTCGGCAACACGAGCGGTGTGAGGGAGTGCGACAACCTGGCCCTTACAGGGATGATTCCTTCCGGCTGGGAGATCGTGAATGACAGGCTCTACGGAGGCGAGAGTTCCAAGGCATCATACAACTACCGGGACATCAGGGACGACCGTGTAATCTGGTTCTTCGATCTTCCTAAAGGTGTCAGCAAGACATTCAGGATCAAGGTTCATGCATCCTACCAAGGTGAGTTCATACTCCCTGCCGTGAAATGTGAGGCCATGTACGACCCTCGCATCAGCGCCAACACGGCTTCCGGCACCGCGAAAGTCACAGAATAGTCTATGCGTAAAAAATTGCGGTCCAGGATTTTGGGCGGTGTCATCATCGCTCTGTTGGTCGCATATTATTTCTGTCTTCCAAAAGACTTGTTTAAAGGCACAAGCTACTCTACAGTTGTCACAGACCGGAACGGGGAATTGCTTGGAGCCAGAATCGCAAGCGATGGGCAATGGCGGTTTCCGCCTTCCGACACTGTCCCCGAGAAATTCAGGACTGCCCTCATTGAGTTCGAGGACAGGTGGTTCGCATACCATCCAGGAGTGAATCCTGTTTCTATAGCACGTGCAGCCGCAGGCAACATCAAAGCCGGACACGTGACCAGTGGAGGCAGCACCATCACCATGCAGGTCATAAGGATGTCCAGAGGGCGTGAACGGAACATCGGCCAGAAAATCATCGAGGCGATCCTGGCCACACGGCTGGAACTAAGGTGCAGCAAAAATGAGATCATCGGCCTTTACGCATCTCATGCTCCTTTCGGAGGAAATGTCGTCGGGCTGGAAGCCGCGTCTTGGCGATATTTCGGCAGACCACCGGACGAGCTTTCATGGGGCGAGGCCGCCACACTCGCAGTTCTTCCGAACTCTCCGGGTGAGATACATCCCGGAAAAAACAGGACAAGATTGCTTGAGAAACGCAACAGGTTGCTGGGGTCTCTCTACCGGCACGGACATATTGACTCGTTGGACTTCGTGCTTGCACGCGACGAGCCGCTTCCCGGTGAGCCGGTGGCGTTGCCGCAGGAAGCGCATCATCTGACCGAATATTACTGGAAAACATCACCCGGCAAACGAATCAAAACAGCAATCGACATTCATCTGCAAAAACAGATTCAAGCCGTTACCGATCAATGGAATAATGAGTTTTCCCAAACGGGGATACACGATCTCGCCGCTATCGTGAAGGACGTGCGGACCGGCGAGACTTTGGCTTACATCGGGAATGCGAATCCCGATCGTAAACGTCCCGGCGGCGAGGTAGACATAATCAGGGCACCAAGAAGCACCGGCAGCATCCTGAAGCCCCTCCTGTACTGCGCCCTGCTTCAAGACGGAGAAATTTTGCCGAACACCCTCCTGCCTGATGTCCCGATCAACATAAACGGTTTCTCTCCACAGAACTTCAACAGGCAGTTCTACGGAGCCGTTCCGGCCTCTGAAGCGCTCGCCCGATCACTCAATGTACCGTCAGTGCATCTGTTACGAAGGTTCGGAGTGGCGAAATTTCTGGATATTCTCAGGAAATGCGGAATGACGACTTTGAAGGGAAGCGCCTCACATTACGGGCTCTCGCTCATACTCGGAGGCGCTGAGGGCACACTCGGAGACATCACATCAATCTATTCAAAACTTTCCGCCTCCTACCAAAGTGCCGACACCACACACACATCCAAAGGAGACAGACTGCATAATTTCCCACTAAAAGACAAATGCGCATTATGGTGGACATTCGACGCACTGAAAGAGGTGAACAGGCCCGACGAAATCGACTGGCGTCTGATCGGATCCATCAAGAAAGTGGCATGGAAAACCGGAACCAGCTTCGGATTCAGGGATGCATGGGCCGTCGGAGTGACAGCCGACTACGCGGTCGGAGTCTGGGCCGGCAACGCACAAGGACAGGGTGTGCCAGGACTGACAGGAGCGCGCACGGCCGGTCCGGTGATGTTCGAAATATTCAATCTTCTTCCAATCAAGGAATATGACAGTGAATATTCCCGGAACGGCTGGTTCAAGGAACCAGTCTACGGTGACTACATTATCGCCGAGGTCTGCCGGGAGTCCGGCTGCCTGAAAGGTGTAAGCTGCGAAAGTTCCGACACTTTGATGCTGCCTCGCAAGTCAGTAAAGAGTGAACCATGTCCTCACCATAAGGTCATTGATGGAGTCCGCACATTCATCCTGCCGCCATCGATGGAATGGTACTACAGGCAGCACCATCCTGAATATACCCCTGCGATGGAGAAAGGCAAGACAGACAGTTCCCCTATGGAATTCATCTACCCGGAAAACGGAGCTGTCATCTATATTCCACGCCAACTGGACGGATCAATCACCGGCATAACCTTCAACCTGGCGCACAGAACCCCGAAAGTCAACGTGTTCTGGCATCTGGACAATGAATATGTCGGACAGACGCAGATGATCCATCAGCTGACACTGAAACCTTCACCCGGCAAACATTCCGTCACAGCCGTCGATGAATCCGGAAATTCAATATCAGTTGGATTCACCGTGGCGGATAACAAGTGATTATTTGGAAGGTCTCTTGTAGCCGTCCTTAGTGGCTTTCTCGGCCATCCTTGAGATTCTGTCTGCGGTGGCAGGATGGGTCGAGAACAGCTGACCTACTGAAGATCCGGATGCGGCCTGTGTTCCGGAGGCTGTGCTTCCGCCGGATAACTTCTGAAGTTCCTCAAAAGCCATAGCCATAGCCCAAGGATTCCTGCCGGCACTCTTCAGGAAGTCATAGCCGTAATCGTCTGCCGCGGTTTCCTGCTTTCTGGAGAAACTTGCGCTCATCAAGGCCTCGCCAAGATCACCCAACTGCGATGCGGTCAGGACAGCGACCGTCCCTCCCGTGGACACAACAGCATCCCTGAGGGCAGATGTTAGAAGAGCCTGCTTGAACTGCATCTTGGAATGCTTGAGGGCGACATGGCCGATCTCATGACCGACCACACCCAAAGCCTCGTCATCAGTCATCGCATCCAAAAGACCGGAGTAGATCCTCACGCTTCCATCGGCGCAGGCGAAGGCGTTCACCTCGTTCGTCTTGTAAACTTTGAAATTAAGCGGAGTTCCGTTTACTGATGTGAGGCCGGACGTCATCTTCCGGACTCTCTTGACATACGGGCTGGTCTCTGGAAGCACCGTGTTTTCGGCATCCAGTTTCTGCACATACTGGCTGACGTAAGATTGGATCTGGGCATCGGACAAGGTGGCTGCCTGTGCGACCTTCGCACCTCCAGAAAGAAGATAAGCGGCGTTGAATTGTTCGGAACAGGAGACGCACAGCATCACGGCTGTCAACAAGATAATAATCTTACGCATTGCAATAGAATTTTATGAATATGCAAATATAACCATTTGGCGAAATCCATACAATCTTCATTGGTGGTGGTCAAAAGAAAATATTGAGTCAACTCGACAGGGAATCACATATAGAAAAAGACTTCTTTAGAATCCTAAAGAAGTCTTTTAGTGGGAGCTGAGGGAGTCGAACCCCCGACCCTCTGCTTGTAAGGCAGACGCTCTGAACCAACTGAGCTAAGCTCCCGAATCGTTGTCCCGTTGTTCATCGTTCGGGTGATGCAAAGGTACTACTTTTTTTGATTACCACAAACTTTTTTAACATTTTTTTGAAATTTTATCGTTTTTAATGATTTCAAGCCTCACTTGACGATATCCTCCAACCTCACAGCCTGATAGGTAATATGGGCCGCACTGGACTCATACAAAATACCAACAGTCTGAAAATCAATCATTGTCAGACATGTATAACCCCAACTATCGCCTTCATCGAGCAGTAATTTGTAAGGCCACGTCACACCACCGTCCAAACTGGCCTTTATCGTGATGTCACGACGACCGTCAGTCCTGTCCGGATTAGAGAACAGCAGCAAGTCCTTGCCCAATGCGTTCTTCCTTGCCGGCACAGCGATTAGACTGGCCATACAGACAGGCTCACGAAGAGATGTCCGATGCGACACGTGCTCGGTCCACGTTCGTCCCAAATCACGGGTAGTCATCACTGCGCGCGCCCCGCCACGATTGTCTCGCATATTCAGCATCAGCACCCCAGGCTCAACCTCCGCCACCTGCGCCTCCGTCGTGTTGGAGCGGGCCGGGTTATGAATATGCCAGGTCTCGCCATGGTCTTTGCTGTACATTATGCCCGCGTGCGGCATCCTGTCCTTGTCTATGAACTGGATAGCGAACACCAATGTGCCGTCGCGCATCGTGATACCTCGCCCGGGGCCTTGCAGGAGGAAGCACCACGACGGGTCCTTGACCTGTTTGGTGACATTGATCGGCTTGCTCCATGTGCGTCCGTCGTCATCGCTGCGGACGAGCATCAACTGCGGAGTCTCACCAGGCTCCATTCCTGACATCGAATTCGTCCACGCCCTGCCGTTACCCATTCCATGGGTCCAGACAGCGACCACCCAGATGGTTCCGGTGCAATCATCCACAAGCACCGCCGGATCACCGACTCCGTTCTGACCCGACGGGAGACCGCCCGCATCCGCGAATGACATCGCTATGCGCATCGGTTCCCATGTCTGGCCTTTGTCCGTGCTGCGGCTCACACCGATGTCTATACGCTCCTGGAGGTCAACACTGCTGTTCCAACGCACATCATAGACTCCGATTAATGTGCCAGAATTGGTTGTGACCAGTCCAGGGATGCGATATGCCATCGAATGGTCATCTCCTGCGTGGCGTACTCCGTAGCCGACCCTGCGGACGACATCTTGTGTGTCTCCGGCGAACGGAACTGCCTTTCCGTTTATCACGATACCGCTCACACGCGCGCTCAATTCCGTCAAAAGAGATGCCTTCGGATCCATTCTGACGCTGACCCAATAGTAGTTTACACCCTCTACCATCGGCTGGTGGGAATGAAGAGTCACCTTGCGCCCGATCCTGTCAGCCTGCTCCTGCAGCACTGAATATGACGGATTGGCTGACCGGGTGTTCCACACGTTGTGGGAAGAGATATATTCCACCGGACTGAAATTCACGCCACTGCGCCGCAACGCCTCTGTCCCCGAATAGAAAAGACGAAGTTCCGCGATCGATCTCAAATCCACGTTCTCCCCGAACTCCACGGTAAGGGATTCAAGCACATCACCAGAATCAGCGTAAGGAACACGAATCTGGAACAGTATATTGTCAATGCGATCCACCAGAATCGGGATCTGCGGGTTATGCACCCGCAGCGAATCTGATGCCGAAAGCGCAAGAGGAGACAGCAGCGTGGCCGCGACCAAGAAGGTTTTCAGAATATTCATGAACAGGAAATAAACAGTTTGACCATTATGTAAGTGTAAAAACAAGCCGGCAAGCTTCAAGGCTTACCAATTCGTACGCAAAGCGCCACCGTACAAGGCATTGGCACGGTAATGGGGGGCGTATAGAGATTCTATCGTCACGACCGGAGCGGTGAATATGCCTTCCTGCGTGACATAGAAATCTTCCGACACTGTGGTCTTGTCCTCCGGATAGACATCAAACCAGTACTCTGTCCGATCAGTCTTGACATCCCTGTAGCCTTGAGGGGTCACTGACCAGATTCCGTTCACAGTAAGTGGACGGAGCCACCAGCCGTAGGCTCCGGAAAGCTGGTTGACCGGGCGGAATGCTGCCTCGCGGGGGGCTGTCAGCTTCACGAAACTGCGGTTCTCCTGACTCCAGATCCGATACTCGGCGATGATCTTGTCACCGACACTGACCTTCATTCCAGGGAATATCTCCAAACGACCAGTCTTTCCGTCTTCTCCCCTCACCTCTTTATAGAAGTGTCGCTCGATGGAGAAGCCGTTGCCCGCCGCCTTGACCTTGGAGAAAGGTGTCGAATATGTCTTTGTGAGGCTCACGACCTTTGTGGCGAGAATTTCAGCCGGACCGGCCAAAACGGAGTTGAGGGCATCCACGAAGGCGGGATCCTCGTCCCATTTCTGAGTTTCTTTCTGAAGCATGAGCCAGAGACGGATGCCATCGGCGATTTGTTTCGCGGTCACTTCGATGGTTGGTGAGCCTTGCCGAACCACAAACTCAGCGACCGGAGACGACAGCAAATCACAAAGCATGGAGTGGGCGTAAGCCTCGCTCTCAAGAAGCCCCCTGAACGGCATCACGGCGTTAGGATAGTACCATCCTCCGTCAGGATGCTGAACGGCATATTCAAGAAGCGACCGGAGATCAGCGGCAATCGACCGGTTAATCTTTGACCCAGTGGAGAATTTCAAGCCCCATGCGGAAACCAAAGCCAAACCTCCGTCATTGCTGATAAGATTAGCTAATGTCTTGATCCTGCGAGCCTTGGAAAGGATCTGACCATTCAGTCCACGGCCATCCTTGACTGAAGGGACAAGATAGTCTTTCACCGACTTCCTGAATTCCTTGAAATTACGGGCATATTCAGACTTGTCATTCTTGGTCTGAGGCGAGACATCAAAAGGCACGGACGAATACAGCGAGCGAACATAGGCATACTGCTCCATCGACAGCCAGCCGCACCAACGAGGGGTTGCGGCACCACGCAAGAATTGGTTGCGGTCCAGCCACTTGACGGTTTCAGTCAAATCAAGTCCGCCATAATCAAGACCGGCATCCCGCATCTTCGCCAGTCGTTCCAGCACAACCGCCGTCACGACCGGAGACGGACGCATTCCCTCAAACCATCCGAAACCGCCTCCTGCGTTCAGGCAAGCCTTGATCTTCTCCACAAGAGCCTCATCCGGCATCTCAGCCTTAACTTCAGAGTCAAGAGATGCGGCGACCTTGCGGACGTACAACGCCTCGGTGAGTGACAGTACATCCTTGCCATCAGGCTCGATCCTGGACGGAACCGCATCCAGAATCATCTGACGAACGTCGACTTCCTTAATCTCAGCACCCCTGGAGGTCGTGCCAATAAACTCAGACGCCAGCCGTTTGATCAGCTCGGCCTTGTCCGCCCCGGCAAGAAGCACGGCCGAATGGGACTCTTTCAAAGTCTGCTTTGCCTCATAGACAGGCAGGCTGACAAACACCCCGTCCGAGAAAGTCTTGGTATCGTCGGCGAAAACCACCTTCAAACCAAGCTCATCATATTCCCTAGGATTGACATCGAACGCGACTTCCACGGAACCACCTGAAGGAATCGTCACTTTCTTCGATGACGTAGCGAACGGCTTCGCGCCTTCATAATCTTTCGATGAATATGCCTGAAGAGCCGCCACTCCAGAGACATCCTTATCGGAGCCGTTTGACACAGTGGCGTGGAGCACGAACCTGTCACCTTTATAAAGATACTTAGGCTCAGCCACCGAAACCTTGACAGGCACCGTCACAACCATTTCCTTGCGGACGCAAGCGTTGAGCATCTCCTGCGTGTGCGCCCAAACCTGCACTGCAAAAGTCGAAAGTTTGTCGGAGGTCCTGAATTTCATGAATATGTTCCCGTCGGCATCGGATCTCAGGAACGGTTCGAACGCCAAAGTCGAAGAAAAATCAGAGCGTGCCGGCACATCCTGGAGATCAACATCATCCACAGACTCTCTTTTCGCCATCATCATCGACGGAACCGCATCCTCAAGAACGAGACCTTCCGCGCTGTCCGCCATAGGAGCCACTCTCGCGGCAGCGTTGCTCCTGCCAAAGCCACGAAAACGGACATTCCGAGGTGATGCCCCGATGAACATCTCATCGTCATAAGACATCCAGCCACGCACTCCTCCTGTGGAACATGAGATGTAGACATCCTCCGCCCCGGACCATGTCAGGCGCACAGAAGTCCAATCATTGGCAGAAATCACTTCCGAACTCTTGTCGAACACGGTCGCGACAGCCTCGACACCAGGAATGGACTTCAGCGTCAATGAATATTCCGTACCCGGCAAGGCCTTGTCCGTGAACGAAGAGAATGCCAGCGGCAGATCAAGAGTCTTGCGCTCACGCCTGAACTCCTGATTGAACAGACATCTGCGCCCGTCCCGGAAATAGAAAACCATCAGCCGTACCGCATCGGGATACTCTTCCTTATAATTATATACGATTTCTGTCAAAGAACCAGGTTCCCCCACCTTGCCGTCAAGATGAATCATCTTATGCTCAAGCAACTGGCGTTTGTCACCGAACAGTTCCACGACGGCCCAGACAGAGCCTTCACCGACACCAAACTGGACCTTGATGTCCTCGCCGGTGTTCAGGATGCCGTCAGAGCAGTCGCCGACCAGCTTGAAGATGTTCTTGACCTTGGCGTCAAGCACGGTGGCCGAATCATCTACCCGAAGTATCATCAGCTTTGTCTGAGCCGTCACCTTGCGGCCGTCCTCCCTGACTATTTCCGCATTGACTTTAAGCACATACATTCCGGCAGCCGGAAGCGCGAGTTCCTCAGTCTTGCCGGACATTGTCTTGCCGGAAGCCAGTCTCTTTCCAGAATCATCCGATAATGAATATTTTACCTCAACCGGAGATTTAACCACATTGCCTCTCAAATCCTTGACTCCGAACGACACGACAGCCTTCTCTCCCGAAATCATGAAAGGAGTTCCAAGCCATGCGTCATCCGAAGGATTGATGTCCCCTTTGGACGCATTTGCCACATCAACCGCAAGGCTG
The DNA here is from genome assembly GCA_002314195.1 of Bacteroidales bacterium UBA1077. Taxonomy (GTDB): domain Bacteria; phylum Bacteroidota; class Bacteroidia; order Bacteroidales; family UBA932; genus Cryptobacteroides. The sequence continues at coordinate 18,488 of DCCQ01000014.1, forward strand.
AAATGTTTCAGAGCCGAGACTACCCTGGAGAATTCCTTTGTCTCCCCTGTCGCATCTGTGACTTTGACTGTCACTCCAAAGAAGCCGAAGTCATCATTGGCATCAGTTCCGAAGCGTATCTTGAACGAGCCGTCAGCATCCAAAAGCAACTTTCCCGAGGCGTAAGTCTTTCCATGCCTCTTGACTGAATACGACACGGACGCGGAAGACAAAGGATGCCCGCTGAAGCTGGACACCTTTCCAGTCACCTCTACGGTATCGCCGGCGATGAAGAGACTGTCGGTCTTGTCGAAGGCAAGGTCGTAGGTAGGGAGAATGAACTCGTCCACGACGATTCCTTTCGATGCATTCACATCTCCGCTTACGATCTTTACATAGAAAGACCCGTTCCTCCCTCCAGACGGAATGTCAAACGAGCCGGCCACAGAGCCATATTCATTGGTTGTCAAATCCTTGCTTCCGTCCACATTGCCTTCTGCATTGACAAACTCCGCCTTCACCTTTGCCCCCGCCTCGAAGGTATGAAGGCCCCTGCTCATATCGCCCTTGTAAAGGACGGCCTTGAACTCAACCTTCTCCCCGGGATTGTAGGCCGACTTGTCCGTGAATATCTCGCAGAACGTCCCCGAATCTCCATCCTGATCAGACGAATAGACAGAATTCCCGTAGATGTAGTGCTCCTCCGTTTTGTGAAGGATTCCGTCCTTATCACAGTACGACGCGACCAGATAACTTGCCGCCCCGTCTTTCAGACTGTCCACGACGACTTCCGGCAAAGGAGTGAATCCATCCTTACAAAGAGCCACATCCTTTGCCAGAGCGACTGTCTTCCCTGAACGAAGAAGTTCAAGGTCAACCTTCTCAACCGGCTCGCCTGTCAGATAGTCCGCAACAAAGAAACGCATCTTCTCGCTATCCTTGCGCACGGCAACGGAAAGGGTCTTCTTCGTCCATTTCGCCTTCGATGCAACCTTACCGTTCCTTGCCGTGAATATGTAGTCTCCGTCATCGCATTTCGGAAGTTCGACCTTCACCGTGTCCTGAACATAAAAACTCTTCTTCGGATTGTTTACCGTCTTGCGGATCAATGGCTTGGCATTTTTGGTATCTCTTACAAACTCCACATCGGCCTTGGAAAGATTGCGGAGGGTCAGAACCGCGACATCCTTCTCGAATGATATTTCAATCTCCTTTCTGTCAAGGGATTCCATCAACAGTTTGAAATCATTCATCTTGCCGGCGATTTCCTTGTCGATGCCTTTGGAATATGAGAGACGTTCCTTCTCGGCTGACTTGCAGTCACGGTAAAGGATTTTATAGGTGGCTTCGACAGGCTCAGCCACCGAAACCGCCGGTCTCTGAGCTTCCCGAAGGGCGGCGGACGACTCACTGATTCCGGACAGGCTGTCAAACTGACCTCTGAGCACAATAGCCTTGCCGTACAGAGACATGGCCCTTCCAGCGTACTTCTCTGCAAACAAACGAGCGGCAGCAATCCTCTCGGCGCGACCGTCATCATTGCGTTTATAATCCTTATCCACCATCCGGCGGTACTCAAGGTAGGCGGCTTTCGGGTAGGAATCACCGACATATTCATTCAAAAGCGACATCGCCTTTTCCGAACGCTTGATGACAGACAGAACCCAGAGGGTATATTCATAATCATCCTTGACCATCCCGGTCCAGAGGTTATCCAGCCCGTCGCCGTAGAAGGCTCCGTTTCTTGCCGCCTGAAGGCGAGCCTTGTTGACGATGACGAAGTCAGTCAACGAGGCCGGGCTCTCTTTGGACAGATTGTGGTGGAACGTCACAATCGGTTCGGCATATTCATCGACCTCCTTGTCCAGCCACGCGCTGTACTCGTCCCTTTGCTTCCAGTCCCGGTTGCCGGCGACCACAACTTTCTGGCTGGCGGCCGTGTAGAAGTCGTAGTGCAGACGCTCGGCCTTGGCTTTCGAGACAATGGCATCCAACACGGCCATCATCTCCTTCGGGCGGTCGGCTTTATCGGCGGCAGTATATCTTTTCCAAAGATCCGTCAGCACAAGGCCGTCCTTTGTTTGATTCTGACCTTTATCTTTACTGACAAACGCGGCTGTAGTAATCGCCGCAAAACAAAGAATCGCCACGAGGGCGGAGGTTACCAGCATATTGGTTTTCATAATACAAATGTTATCACTTATGTAGAGTTAAATCTCGCCCTGCGGAAATCTTGCGTGATCACACAGGAAGAGACTTGAGGATCTGAACGGCCTCGCTCACAAGATAGGTGCTGCCGCCGACATAGATCAACGGGAAGCAGAACCGGGAGCTGTCCGGTTTCCTGGATGTCTCACGGGCCAGATTGATCGCCATTGAAAGAGCCTGACGCACATCCGGAGCATCGTAGATCCTGTTCGTGGAGCGGCTGTTGGCGGAGCAAAAGGCACGGTAGCGTGCGGTCAGTTCCTTCTCCGGGAGAGCGCGGTGTATCTCGGGATTCGTGAATATGCATGTGGCGTCAGCCGGAATCAAAGGCATGATGCCATCAAGATCCTTGTCGGCCATGATGGCGTAGACCAGAATCAGCGAGGAGCACTCTCCCTCCGCCACCATTGATTCCAGCTGTGCGAAATTCTCTTTCAGCGCAGCCGGATTGTGGCCGATGTCAGCGATGATGAACGGCTGGAGCGAAAGCCTTTCCCAACGGCCGTGGAATCCCATTCTGGTGGCTGTGCGGACTATGGCGGTGACAACAGCCGAAGAATCTGACAGGCCGGAATATTCTGGCATATTCTTTAATATGTCAACAGCGGCCAGCACCGTGCGAAGGTTCTTTCTCTGGTACTTGCCGCGAAGATCCATATTCCTTAAAATCTCATCATTGCGGCTCCAAAGAAAAGGTTCCACATCCTCTGCGAACGTCAGTGGGCATCCGACCTCCGCTGCCTTGGCCTCGAAGACGGGGCGCGTCTCGGGAAGATATTCCCCGACCAATGCAGGCACACCTTTTTTGAATATTCCCGCCTTCTCGCCGGCTATCTCAGCCAACGTGTTGCCCAGCAGGGCGCAATGGTCAAGGGCGATGCTTGTGACAACCGAAAGGTCAGGTGTGATGACATTCGTGCTGTCGAGACGGCCTCCGAGACCGACCTCGATGACGGCCACATCAACTTTCCGATCGGCGAACCACTTGAAGGCCATCCCGGTCGTGATCTCGAAAAAGGACAGGTTCAGTGCGTCCATGTCAGCCTCGTACCGGCAGAGGAAATCATAGACATATTCCTCGGACACGAGTTCCGCTTCTCCATCCGGCCCGGCGGCCCTCATGCGCTCCCGGAAATCCACGATGTGCGGGGAAGTGTAAAGGCCGACCTTGAGGCCGCAGGCGGACAACACCGAAGCCAGCATATTCGCCACCGAGCCTTTGCCGTTCGTACCGGCAACGTGTATTGTCCTTAGGCTATCGTGCGGATTGCCAAGGACTTCCTCAAACCGGAGCATATTCTCCAGTCCAGGCTTGTAAGCGTCCTTGAACGGGACTTTCTGAACCGAGGGAAATCTGGTAAAGATAGCCTCAACCTTACTATGATAATTCTTCTTGGAAAATGGTTCCATCTGATGCCTGATATACTTGTTTTTTGAACTAAACTCAAATTTACTTAAATTTACGGACATATTCTAGCGGAATGAAAGAAAAAACCTCAGCACTTCATTCGAAGTACATCATTGACGGCGTTTCCAGACGGCTGACTCCGGCTGAGATGCTTGATGATTGCCTTGCGTCCAAAGAAGAAGAGACCCCTCCTGAAAAAGAGGAATTCGAGCCGATCGTCGACGAAAGCACAGATCCATCGCCATCAATGAACAAGTTTATGGATCAGAACGTCCAAGGATACCTTGCGGCGGTTGTCTCCCTTTTGGAGGAGCCGAGACCTTTTCCGGTGGCGTTCGCCGACTCTTTCACCAAGAGCCGGATCGCGAAGGCCCTTCTGGATGCAGTCTGGCTTAACGGCCACTTCAAACTCGGCGACCTGACCATCGCCTCCAAATGGAAATGGTACGGCAAGCCGCTCGGGAATATGGCTGCGTTCTACTCTTCCGCGGAAGCGGCAGCCGACTACATCAATGATTTAGGAATATGCCTGAGTGGGTATTCCTTCTCGGAAAGCGGGCGGCTTTGCCAAACCTCATTCAAGGTCGGGGCATGCGGGAAAGCCGAGAGCCCGGAGGAAGACGACATATTCCTGCCGGACAACGCTCCTTTCGGCAGCGAGCACCCCGTGTTGGGCAGACGCAGGGCTATTCCTGACAAACTGGTGGCGGATCCAGACAGCTGGATCATCTATGTTCCGTTCGACTCATGTGACTTCAGGCTGGGAGGTTCGCTGCTCTGTGACGCCATCGGGCAGAACGGGGATAACTTCCCCGAAATCGGAGACGCCGACTATTTTATTGACTGTTACGAGGTTATCAGGGAGTTCGTAGAGGACAAGGTCGCGATTTCCGCGGTCACAGTCAGCGATGGCGGTTTGCTTACGGCACTGAAGTTGATGTGCTCAGGGGATGTCGGAGCCGACATTGACATCAGCGGGATCAAGAGCGCTTACGGAGAGGATCAGAATGTCAGAATCCTGTTTTCCGAGATTCCCGGAGCGATCATCCAGATAAAGGACTCCGACTACGACTACGTAGATGCAGAACTCCTTCTTCAAGACATCGCCTACTACCCTATAGGCCATCCGGCGACCGGTGGCGGAGAAGTCAAGGTGATGGCCGGCGGCAGCGGAATCGCGAACATTCTGCAATCCCTGCTCAGCAGCCAGGCGTCTGAAGGAGAAGACTGACACCGTCCGCAAGCGGCCAAAAGAGGCCGCAGCGGATTTGACAAAGATTTTTACGATTACTCTATAAATATATGGCAAAATACGCTGACACTCCGCGCGGCGGAGGGGGCGGCAGGAAGCCCAAAATTTTTGTTCTTGACACGAACATCATCCTGCACGACTACAAGGCCATCCGAAAGTTCCAGGACAACGACCTGGTCATTCCGATCGCTGTGATCGAGGAGCTTGACAAGTTCAAGAAAGGTAACGACAACCTGGCCTTCAACGCCAGAGGATTCATGAGGGACATCGACAGGATCACCAACGGGAAGTCTTTCGGAAAGTATGGAGTACCTATCGGCAAGGGACTGGGCAACATCAGGATCGATCCGGGGCATCCTTTCCCTGAAAGCATGAAAGGGATGTTCTATGATGACATTCCCGACCACAGGATTCTTGCGACGGCCATCTGGGTGCGCGACAACAACCCTGACAGGTTCGTGGCGCTTGTCACCAAGGACATCAACCTCAGGATGAAGGCCAAGGCCGCCGGAATGGAGGTTCAGGATTACCTGACCGACAGGATTGAGGAGGACAAGATCGAGAACTCCAACAGGGAGGTCCAATACCTTGACGGCATAACCACAGAGGCCGTCCAAAGCCTGGCCTACAGCCCGGACACTTCTGTCGACTGGAAGACCGTCTGCAGGGCGAGGCCGAAAGCGAACCAACTTTACAAGGTCAGGAACGGAGACGCCACTCTATGCGCAAGATTCGACGAGGGCAAAGGACGCATCGTGCTGGTGAAAAACCGTGTCGCCTACGGAATCCGTCCCCGCAACGACGAGCAAAAATTCGCGCTGGACGCCTGCCTCAATCCAGACATTCAGTTGGTCTCCATGACGGGAGGAGCCGGCACGGGAAAGACACTCTTAGCCCTTGCCGCGGCTCTTGAGCAAGCCAAGGACTTTGACCAGATCATCCTCACGAGGCCCACAATAGTGTTAGGCAATCAAGACATCGGCTTCATTCCGGGAGACCAGAAGACTAAGATGAGTCCGTTCATCCAGCCGTTGATGGACAACCTTGATGTCATCAAGGGGCAGTTCCGTTCATCAAGCAAGGAGGCGTTGAGGATCGAGGCGATGCTTAAGGAAGAAAAACTGCTGATCTCTCCTCTGGCCTACATCAGAGGACGAAGCCTGGGGCGGGTGTTCCTGATCTGCGACGAGGCGCAGAACCTTACACCGAACGAGGTCAAGACAATAATCACCAGAGCCGGTGAAGGCACAAAGATGGTGTTCACCGGAGACATATTCCAGATTGACCAACCTTATCTGGATCAATGGTCCAACGGATTATCGCACCTGAACGATAAGATGGACGGGCAGAAACTCTTCGAACATATATTCCTGAAAATCGGTGAGAGAAGCGCGCTTTCCGACATAGCGTCGCGATTGTTGTAAGAATATGAAAATGACAAGCCGCTAGAATAACATATTTTGAAGTCCGGGAGTAGTTTTTTGAAGTTTTTGTAATTGCTGCAACCAAAGTTTTTTAGTAATTTTGTAGTCTGTATTTATTGGAAGGTCTATAAAACAAATTCTTAATAATATGTTCGACAAGAAGAAAAGAGTCTATCGTTTCGGTGGCAAGACCGCCGAGGGCGATGGACAGATGCGTGAGCTCCTCGGAGGAAAGGGAGCCAATCTGGCCGAGATGAGCAAGCTCGGCATGCCGGTACCTGCCGGATTCACTATCACAACAGAATGCTGCGCCGAGTACTATTCACTTGGCGGAGGCTATACTGAGGAACTCAAAAAAGAGGTGGCCGAGGCTTTGAAAGCCACGGAGACCGTCATGGGCAAGAAATTCGGAGATCCGTCAGATCCGCTTCTCGTAAGCTGCCGCTCAGGCGCCAGGAGCTCGATGCCTGGCATGATGGACACCATCCTTAACATCGGTCTTTGCTCCGCGACCCTTCCCGGAATGATCCAGAAGACAGGCAATCCAAGGTTCGTTTACGATGCCTACAGACGTCTCATCATGATGTACTCTGACGTCGTGATGGAAAAAGCCGAGGGCATCGAGCCGGCCGACGGACAGGGCATCCGCCAGCAGCTTGACAGGATGATGATGGAGCTCAAGGAGAAGAAGGGCTACAAGTCTGACACCGACATCACAGCCGAAGAGCTTAAGGATCTCTGCGAGAAGTTCAAGGCCAAGGTAAAGGAAGTTCTTGGTGTTGACTTCCCTGACACCGCTGAAGCCCAACTTTGGGGCTCGATCGGAGGTGTGTTCAAATCATGGAACGGAAAGAGAGCCATCGCCTACAGAAGAATCGAGAAGATTCCTGATGACTGGGGGACAGCCGTGAACGTTCAGTCTATGGTGTTCGGTAACATGGGCAACACATCGGCTACCGGTGTGGCTTTCTCCCGTAACCCGGCCACAGGAGACAACAAGTTCTACGGAGAGTGGCTCATCAACGCCCAAGGCGAGGATGTCGTTGCGGGAATCCGTACCCCTAACCCTCTGAACGAGGCCACAAAGACAGAAAAGAACAAGGATCTCCAGTCCCTTGAGACCGCCATGCCGGAGGTTTACAAGGAACTTGATGAAATACGTCTCAGACTTGAGCAGCATTTCCACGACATGCAGGACATCGAGTTCACCATCCAGGAGGGACATCTTTGGATGCTCCAGTGCAGAATCGGCAAGAGAACCGGCCTGGCAGCCCTGCAGATGGCCATGGACATGGTTGACGAGAAGATGATCGACGAGAAGACAGCAGTGATGAGGGTTTCCCCCGCACAGCTCGACGAGATCCTCCACCCTATCCTCGACCCTGCGTCGGAAAAGAAATCAAAAGTCCTCGCTATCGGGCTCCCTGCTTCACCAGGCGGTGCCGTCGGTCAGATTGTGTTCACATCGGAGGCCGCGATGGAGGCCAATGCGGCCGGCAGGAAGACCATCCTCATCCGTGAGGAGACTTCTCCTGAGGACATCGAGGGCATGCGCGCCGCCGCCGGAATCCTCACCACTCGTGGAGGTATGACCTCACACGCCGCCCTTGTTGCACGTGGTTGGGGCAAGTGCTGCATCGTCGGATGCGAGGCGATGAAGATCAACTTCGAGGCGAAGACCGTTTCCTTCGGCAATGTCACATTCAAGGAAGGAGACTGGATGAGCCTCAACGGAACAAAGGGTTGCGTGTACGGAGAGAAAATCGACACGATGGACGCCTCGGAGAACCCTATGTTCATCAAGTTCATGTCAATCGTTGACAAGTTCCGCAAGATCGGTGTCAGGACCAACGCTGACACTCCTGAGGATGCCCAGAAAGCCCTCAGTTTCGGAGCTGAGGGAATCGGACTGTTCCGTATCGAGCACATGTTCTACGGAGCGAACTCCGAGCAGCCGCTGGCGAAACTTCGCAAGATGATTCTCTGCAACACAGATGAGGAGAGAAAGGCCGCTCTCGCCGAGCTTGAGCCTTACATCAAGGCTTCAGCAAAGAGCACGATGAAGATCATGGACGGCAAGCCGGTTGTGTTCCGTCTGCTTGACCCGCCTCTCCACGAGTTCGTGCCAAAAACCGAGGAGAAAGAGAAAGAACTTGCCAAGGAACTTGGTGTCACAGTCGAGGACATCGAGAAGCGTGGCGAGGCCCTTCACGAGGTCAACCCTATGATGGGTCATCGTGGAGTTCGTCTGCACATGTCTTACCCGCTCATCGCCGAGACTCAGTACAGAGCGATATTCACCGCCACCGCCGAGCTTCAGCAGGAAGGCTTCAACCCTCATCCTGAGATCATGATCCCTGTGACCATCTCAGCGCGTGAGCTCAGCTTCCAGAGAGCGATCTGCGACAAGGTGAAGGCTGAGGTTGAAGGCACCACCCGCCAGTTCATCCTCTACAACTTCGGCACAATGATCGAGATCCCTCGCGCCGCACTGACCGCCGACAGGATGGCCCGCGCCGCCGAGTTCTTCTCATTCGGTACCAACGACCTCACACAGATGACATTCGGTTTCTCCCGTGACGATGTCGGAACCTTCATGGGTGAATATCTTGGCAACAAGATACTCGACGCAGATCCGTTCCAGACCATCGACACCAAGAGCGTCGGCAAGCTGGTTGAGTTCGGAATCCAGGCCGGCCGTTCCAAGAGGCCGGACCTCAAGTGCGGTGTCTGCGGAGAGCACGGTGGAGACCCTGCGTCAATCCGTTTCTTCAACAAGATCGGTGTTGACTACGTTTCCTGCTCACCATTCCGTGTGCCTATCGCACGACTCGCAGCGGCTCAGGCTGCCATCGAGCAAAGCAAATAGTCAGTTTCACTGACATATTCATAAAGAATCCGTCCCTTGCCGGGGCGGATTTTTGAATATATCACTATCTAAATCAGACTGCCTCAAAGGGCCAAACTTATCAGTAATGTATCACATCAGTAATGAATAGTATGGGCTCTGAGGCGCAAAAAATTTCCCTTTGCCGAATTTTTCACGTTACAAAAATTGCGGTAAGGGGAAATTTCTTTGCTTTAAAGTGCCTCGGAGTTAATTTTTAACAGTCATCTTGAGCCTAGGTAAAGGAACACCATGCCTAGGAGGACGAGGGCGAGATCGATGGCTTTGCTGCGGAGGTTCTTCTCCTTAAAGACGATCGCGGCGAAAAGGAAGCTGACGATGACGCTGCCGCGGCGGATCATCGAGACCACCGAAATCATGGCTCCTGGAAGGGTCAGGGCATAAAGATAGACAAAGTCAGCGACACTTAGGAATATGGAAATGAATATGATAGGCCATCTCCATTGGAAAGGGGTGGTTTTCTTTCGGTTCGGGTACCAGATAAGCATCATCATGACGCCCATCATCCCGCACTGGTAGATGTTGTACCAACTCTGAACGGACATCTTGTCCAAGGCCAGGCCATCCGGATCCATCAGAAACTTGTCGTAGAGTCCGCTCAAGGCACCGAGGATCGCCGCTCCGACAACAGCGTAGATCCAGACATTGTGCTCGAAATCAATTCCTTCCTTCTTCCCGCTGCGACTCAGCATGTAGAAGGACACAACGGCCAGAAGAACACCTATCCACTGGAGCCGGTTGAGCCTCTCACCGAAGATCAGCATCGCACCGACCAGCACAAGGACCGGACGGGTGGCGTTGATCGGGCCGACGATCGTCAGAGGGAGATGTTTCATTCCGTAATAGCCCAATGTCCAGGAACTGAGGACAATGACGCTCTTCAGCAGAATCCATTTCTGGACAGCCCAACCGCCATAGTCACCGACCTTAAGAATGCTGCCGTCAAGGGCATCGGTGCAATAGGACAGAGCGATGAATGGAATGAATATGAGGGAGCAGAACAACGTGTTCAGGAACAGCACGGGGATGACGGCATTGCCGCCAAGGGCTTCCTTTTTGCAAGAGTCGTAGAATCCGAGCAAAACCGCCGACAGGAACGCTAATGATAACCACATAACACTTAATAAACTAACCGGGTGCAAAGATAATGTTTTTCGGGAATATTAAGATTTGCTATTCTACCGCTAAAAAGTTAAATTTGTAATAGAGAACAGACAAACGAATATGGCAGAGAAACAGATCCCGGAGATGAATTACCTGATGTCCCTTGTGGAGAAGAAATTCCGCAAGAGTGTCAAGACATCCACTGACTTTTACTCGTTGGCTCAAGAAATCGAGAGCGAAACCAGTGAAAGCGTTTCCGTATCCACCCTCAAAAGGATGTGGGGTTATGTCAATATGACTCCAACCCCTCGACAGACAACCCTTGACGTGTTGTCCAAATACATAGGCAAGAAGGACTACAAGACATTTTGTGAGGATTTGAAACACTCTGAGGCTTTCCAGTCGAGATTCTTCACGGCCGACTTCATCAACTCATGCGACCTGGCGCCCGACTCCAGATTGGAGATTGGTTGGGATCCGGGCCGTAAGATCACGCTAAAGTATATAGGCGAGAGTCTGTTCGAAGTCGAATCGGCATGCAACTCCAAACTCTTGGCCGGAGACCGCTTCGAGGCCGCCAACTTCATAAAAGGCTACCCACTCTACATTTCCCGAATCCTGAGGAATGACGAATATACACCCTCATACATCGCCGGCCGTCAAGCCGGGATCAACCATCTGAAGGTCCTTTGAAAAAGGAGCTAATGTATACGGTCTCTAATGACCTTCTAGAAACGGACACCGACACCAACCTGAACATCCGCATGACCGGAGATGTCGGCCGTACCCCCGACTGAAATGATCAACGGACTGAATGTCAGAAATATTCCGGCATCGGCTGCCGGACTTTTGAACGACCTGTCCTTCACCTTGGCCCACTGGCCGGAAACATCTTCCCAGCAGCAGGTGTATGATGTCATACCGCCCCCGGCGTGGAATCCGAAACGGCGAGAGGTGAACATGACGAAACCGGCTGTCGCCACGGTACGGCTTACACGTGCCTTCCCTGTGACCCAGATACGGCCATATTCAGTGACGCCATCGCTGGTGCAGGTGTAGGAATATTCATTCTTCCGGAAATTGCCGCGATAGTTGGCGTATGCGCCGATGTTGTTCCAAGTCGCGACCGCCATAGCGCCGTAGGATTTGGTCGGAAATATTCCGGCATCGGCCAGAATGGCGAGCTTGAATGGTTTTGGATATTTCTCGGATGACGAACGCTGCCGCTGAACGTTCAAACGCAAGGACTTCATAGCCGGTCGAAGCGCGCCCTCAGATATTTCATCCGGCGTCACTTCTACAGACTCAGTGGCCGGTTCGATCCTCGGAATCGTGGTGAACGCTGGCCGGACCGGCTTCTTCTCGAACACCTTCATTCCTTGCATATACTTGGCCTTGATCGCCTCAAACCTTTCGGTCTGCATAGCCGACATCTTTCCCGAAGCGTTTGACAAGGTTCTCCGAAGCGATGAAAGTTCCGCCAAAAGGCCTTTTAGTTCCGCCATGCTTACGCTTTGTCCAGACTCGATTACCGTCCTCAACTCCATGCAGCGATCACAGATGCGGGCATATTTGTCCAATGCCAAGTCGTAGTCATCCCCTTGTGGAAAAGCGGCAGCCATAGGCTCAAGACAAAGCATCAAGGCAAAGCATAAAAGAATATGTCCGAGAATATCCCTCATAGACTCAATGTATCGTACAAATTTAACACAAAAATAGTTATCTTTGAATATTCAAGTTTCGTATTTGCGAAATGCAGCTATCGCTTCCAAGCGGTCATACACTTACTAAAGTTGAGTTTGAATATTCAGACGAATCATGGACGAGGCATCCGGATTTTTCGAGACACCGACAGAGGCTCAAGGCCCGAGACAGGGCATATTTGAGTTGATCCGCAGCAACCCTGAAAGTTACTGCGACATCTGGCGTGCGGACAAGGACGGACGGTTCAGGGTCTATAAAGCCTTGAAGCATGAATATGCCGGAGACCCTGTCTACGAGCGGCTGCTGCGGAAAGAATTCGAGATAGGATATTCGTTGGACCATCCGAACATCTGCGAGTACTACGGTTTCGTGAACATTCCGCCGCTTGGCAACTGCATTGAGATGGAGTGGGTGGATGGTTGTTCGCTGGACACGCTTCTGCCACGCGGGGCAATCAGCAAGACATTGGCGGCAAAAATCATCAGCGAGACCTGTGACGCTTTGGCCTACATGCATTCCAAACAGATTGTCCACCGGGACTTGAAGCCGTCCAATATCATGCTGACCTACAACGGCAACAATGTCAAACTCATCGACTTCGGCCTTTCCGATTCCGATTCGCATTCCGTATTGAAAGGTTCTGCCGGAACGCAGGTCTACGCATCCCCTGAATTGATTTCCGGCGGCAACGTGGACTACCACACCGACATATTCTCGCTTGGGTGCGTCATCGACCGCCTGAGTCCGGCCTATGCCAAGGTCGCCAAAAAGTGTTGTCAAAGAGATCCTAAGAAGCGTTTCCAGAGCGCGCTCGAGGTCAAGCGGGCAATAAACAGCCATCCCAAAGCCCCGATCGCCTCGGCCGCAGCCATATTGGCAGCAGCAGCCATTTCCATCACTCTGTTCCAGACCCGCCGTTGGGAGACCCAAGAACGGGTTTCCGATGCGAAAGCCTCATATTCAGACTCGTTGCGTTCCTCAGCAGACGAAACGTCAGATGTCCATGACATTTCCGCCTCAGGCACCGTGTCTTCAACAGGGACCGTGTCATCCTCTGATTCTGATCATTCCAATAGCCAAGCCGTGGTTGACAGTTCTGCCAGCCATGCTCTTGACTCCTCCGCAAGGCCTCAGATAAAGCCATCGCATAAATCCATCGCCACCCAAAAGAATCCGGCCAAGGAAGTCTCCTCAGACAAGGAATCTCAGAGCTACCGTGACGCCATCGACGAACTCTTCCGCCAGGCCACAGAGCTGTTCGACCAGTGACCGTCTTCCTGAAATTGTCAGGAGACAGAGTTATTCATCTGCCACGCAACGGATTGTGTAGGCATCGGCCTGGCCAAAGACAATGTCAACATACGCGGGAGTGAGGCGCAGCCCTCGGGCGCTATAATAACTATAGGAATCGCATGCCGATGACGACCAATACAACCCTTCCGGATTACCATAGGCATCTCCAACCTGACGGTGTTTAGCGTTTCCGGAATTGTCAATATATCCCGCCAACGGCAAGAATATGGCTGGTACTCCTGAGCCATACGTTTTGCTTCCGGAAAACCAACGGCCTTTATGTCCCTCGCAAGTCACGAGGGAAGAATAGTGAAAACTCAGAGACATCCACTCACTCAAAGTCGGCAACCTCCAACCGTCAGGACATGGATCATTCTCAGTCTTGGCCGGGTTGGCGTCAGTTCCTTTGTTCCATAAAGTGGTATTCTTCACGGACAGCCAAGATCCACTGGTAGAGGTGAAGAAGACATTCGAATTAGCATCGGACAAGCCGACACTTGCACTTACAGGACCAGATTTCAAGACTGGAGACGAAGCGTCATTGTAGTTCGGATCAGAGTAACCGAAACCGAATTTCCGCCCCCATTGATAGACTTTGCCAAACGGGTAGTCCTCAGGATGATAACCGCAGTTGACAGGAGCCCAGACAACGCCGTCTATTACGACTCCATTGCCGTAATCAACTCCTCCTTCCATGTACGGAATCCGGTCTTGTCCAATGTCTTTCCCAGGATCACCTCCCGAGCCACTATCAGTCAGAGCCTCGTACTTGTCCTTCCACTCATTCCAGTTCTTTGCGGTCTTATACATCTCAAGGGAGGCGGACGGGACGAAAATCCTATTGGCGTTGGCACCTATAAATGTGTCCTCCATCTTTGGCGGAGTCTCCGGAAGGACTGTCACACGTCTCAGATGCTCACAACAATAGAAGGCCTCCGGTCCGATGAATGCAACTTTCTCAGGAATAGTCATCTCCCAAAAGCGACAATTCTTGAAAGCATTCGCCTCAATCGTGTTCAGATGTTCGGGCAATGATATTTCTTCGAGTCCCGTGCAGTTCTCAAACACAGCTTTACGGATAACTACAATATCTTTAGGGAGCGAAGTCAATTTCAAGTTTTTACAAAAATAGAAGGCATACTCGCCTATCTCCAACAACCCGTCCGGCAGACTCGTCCATGCCAAAGACTCACATCCTTGGAAAGCATACCTGCCAATCTCTTTCATACCTGACGGAATATTTTTAGGATTGAAATTCACACAATTAACAAACGCCCAGTCTCCGACATAATGAATATTCGTCGGAAGTTCCGTTGGAGCCACTCCCGGGCAATGTGCGAAAACGCCTCCTTCAATCATTGTCAATTTCGGAGGCAAGGCGGAAAGGTTGATGTTTGAACAGCGTGAGAACGCCCAGCTACCTATCTCTGTTATGGTCTCCGGCAAAGATGTCAAAGGCATACTGGAGCAACCTACAAATGCATGTGTCTTGACAATTGTCAGGTTATCCGGCAGTTTTGACAAAAGCATATTCCCACATTCTTCGAACGCACCTTCCCCGATAACAAAGACACTTTCCGGCAATTTTATGTTCACAAGGTAGCGACAGAGTTTGAACGCGGAATCAGCCACACTCGTCAAACCGGTGAAATATTCAAGTTCCTCAAAAGATGTAATCTCCTCGTTCCTTTTGAAGACATTACGAAGATTCGTGACCTTGGCCGCCTCCACCTTGGACAGTTCACCATCTCCGTCCAGATCCCAGTTCTCCACACAAAGGGCCTTGACTACCGGATCCTGGAACTCAATGATCCGATCCACCGGAGAAGGAGGATCAGGGTCGACCGGCTCCTCACTTGTCACAATCATCAGTAAATCAGAAAGAACCTCATCCCGACCGTTACCGACCCAAGCCTTATAGAGGTAGGTGGTGGAATAATCAAGTTCATCCATGATCAATGAATATCCCAACCCATCGACCTTGGACGCTGTCATGCATTCCAACGACTGCTCATCCTCTCCGAAATAAAATCCGAACTCCTTTGCAGAGGAAAGATCACGCTCACTCTTGAATTTTGCGGTAAGCGTCACCACCCGCCCATCCACCGCCGCGCTGACGGACGGAAGAGATGGTGCGCGCAACTCCTCTGGCACAACACCCTCCTCGCAGCCGGTCAGTGCAACCGCCACGACAAGAAGGAACATATTCCTCACCCGAAAAAAGCTCATTTCAATCGGTTTGTCATCAACTGCAAATATACACAATGAAAGTGAATTACGGACAAGGTTTCCACCACGATTGGCCTGATATCATAAGAATTTTGCAAAATATTCATTATCTTTGGCATTGGACATTAATTGACTAAGGGCTATGGAGGATAAAAGGATTAAATACCCGATCGGGGTGCAGACGTTTGACAAGATTATCGAGGGTGGCTATCTTTACATAGACAAGACGGGGTTTGTGCACGATCTGGCGACAAACTATTCATACGTGTTCTTGAGCAGGCCGCGGCGGTTCGGGAAATCGTTGCTGTCCTCGACGTTCCATAGTTACTTCGAGGGGAATAAAGAACTGTTCAACGGACTGAAGGCCGGGGAACTGAAGAAAGAGTGGACTAAGCATCCGGTGTTCCACTTCGACATGTCCACGGCTAAGCATTGTAATGAGGAACAATTAGTCAGCGAACTGAATATCAAGCTCTTGGAATATGAACGTCACTACGGCAAAGTTGACGCAGAAACGGAAATCAACCAACGATTTGAAGGTCTGATACGTAGGGCGGTGGAGCAGACAGGCGAAAAGGCCGTCATAATCATTGATGAATATGACGCGCCACTGCTGGATGTGATGAACGACAAGGAGCGGCTGGTGCCTATGCGGCAGATAATGAGGAACTTCTACAGTCCCATCAAGAGTCTGGATCCGTACCTTCGATTCGTCTTCATCACGGGAATCACCAAGTTCGCGCAGCTCAGCATATTCAGTGAGCTGAACAATCTTATGAACATCTCGATGATGCCGGAATATTCAGCGATCTGTGGAATATCGAAAAGTGAGCTTGACAGCAAAATGTGCGAGCCGATACAGGCGTTGGCGGAAAGGTTGAATATTCAGTTTGAAGAGGCTCGAGAACTGCTGAAAGACAACTACGACGGGTATCATTTCAGCGAAGAGTCCGAGGACATCTACAACCCGTTCAGTCTGATGAAGGCGCTGGCCGCCAAGAAGATAGGAAGTTATTGGTTTGAGAGCGGCACGCCGACTTTCCTTATGGAGAGAA
Source organism: Bacteroidales bacterium UBA1077 (assembly GCA_002314195.1). Taxonomy (GTDB): domain Bacteria; phylum Bacteroidota; class Bacteroidia; order Bacteroidales; family UBA932; genus Cryptobacteroides. Next base: position 35,052 of record DCCQ01000014.1, read on the forward strand.
TGCGGGAGGAACGGATGGACGAGGCCAAGCTTGACAGGATGAGTGAGATATCGGAAAGTGATTTTGACATCTCTCCGGAAGTCACCGGCAGCGTCCTGCCGTTGCTCTATCAAGCCGGTTATCTGACCATTAAAAGTTATGATCAAGAAGACGGGTCATACACTCTGGGCTACCCGAACAAGGAAGTGAGGGAAGGATTCCTGAAAGGTCTTCTCGCAAACTATAAGAGTGCGGAAGGGATGAGCGCCTCGTTCGTGCTGCAGTTCAACAGGGCCTTGAAAAACAATGACATCGATGGGGCCTTGGGAAGGATGCAGTCTTTCCTTGCGGGAATCCCTTACGATCTGGAGAACAAGTCCGAGAAGCATTTCCAGACGATCATCTACCTGATCTTCTCCCTGCTTGGGTACTACACTCAGGCCGAGGTGAAGTCCGCCATCGGCCGGGCGGATGCGGTGTGCCGGACCAAGGATCGGGTCTATGTCTTTGAGTTCAAGGTGGATGGATCAGCGGAAGAGGCACTCAGGCAGATTGACGAGAAAGGGTACCTGATTCCGTACAGGTTTGAGGGTCTGGAAAACCATGAAACAGCATCAATCACGAAACTGGTCGCAGAGCCTGTCGAAGCGACCAACAGTGACGCTTCGGCAAGCTCTGCATCCAGAAGAAGACTCGTCAAAGTCGGAGTGAACATCTCCACCCAGACCCGAACGATTGAATCGTGGAAGGTGGCCTGACGTTGGCGTTTCCGTCACGGTTCTCGCCCCACCCGCGATGATGCCACCTATGGAGGCCACGCCAGGGAAGCAGCAGTCCGTCTTCTTGTAGGAATACCTCGCGTTCTTCTTGTCCGCTGCAATGAACTGGTGACAAAAGTCAAGATCGGGCTAAAAGTCAAAATCGTACTCATCCTCCAGTCTGCGACGTTCCCTCTCCATATCTCTTTCTACTCTGTTACGTTCCTTTCTAAGTTCTTTTGAAGCTTTATCATAAGCACGATCTATCGACGCATTTATGATAGCTGCCCTTACAACGAGAATCAGAATAATTCCAGCCACAACAGCCCCGATAATCACTAATGTTTTCTTGGTTGAGTTGTCATGTGCGGATTGTACCATTACCGGAGACTGAGGCTCACCACCTTGATTGACTTCTCGTTTTGATGTTGCATCAGCCTTCTGCGGCATAGCGGCAATCGATGATAATGATGAAACTTGATCATTTGTTGCGTTCTTGCTGACTCTATAGCCTCGAATTTTCAAGTAGAGGTTAAGCGCCGCGATCAGTATGACAATTATAATATAACCACAATAATCATCTAAAGAGTAACCAATGCTAGACAAAAATAACAAACCTGCCAAGATCATTTGAATAAGAGGTTGCGGATTGTGTGATTCTAACCAAGAGGAATTAATCACATGCCCAACAGCTTGCCTGTATTGTGGCAGGAAGATGACTCGTACAATATTCACGATAGAGGTCAGAATCAAGAGCGTGGCTGTCAGAACATAATATGTCTGAAAACGGAACATCAAACTGGCAATCAGGAACAAAGCCGCATAAATGATTGGCGCATAAAGTACCAAGCCACTGCCAACAGATTTAAAAGAAAATTTTGAACTCATAATAAACTGATTATTTTAAATTGACTCATTTTGTACCAAACATTTATTAGTGGCCAAACACGACAGAATAGATTTCTTCCCTTGAGTACTCACAAGGCTTGATGACTTTCCCGTCTTGGTACAAGCCCCACTTGCCGTCAAACGCTCCCGTGATCTTATCATAAGTCCCCATAAACAAGGCTTTATTGTCACCTGTCAGATTATCGATATAGTCATACTCAAACGGAAGCATCTCATTCCCTGTCAGGTCTACAATGCCATATTTTCCATCTTTGACTACTATTATATCTTCGTTTCCTCCGCAAAACAAGGAAAATGCATCGCACTCACCTTGGTCAGGTATCTCGTCATAAACTGCATCAATCACCAGTTCTCCTTTGCTATTGATGATGCCCCATTTACCTGCTACCTTAACGCAGCAGTAGAAATCTTTGTACTCGGGGTTACACTCCTCGCAACCGAATGATGGCTTCACAGCCTCACAATTAAAATGAACGATGTCCCTCGACCCATAGTCAATCAAATCAACACCACCATCAGTGAATCCGACTATCTTATCACACCCCCAGATCTGTTCATATCTCACTTCAGCAAGCAAGTTTCCCTTACTATCTGCAACCCCGAACTTTCCTTCTTTAGCGAGAAGAACATATGGATCATCAGCACCGAAATAATCAAACGCAAAACCTTTCCCGTAATTACTCCAATACAAAGGGATAATCTCCGAATACACCTTTGGGATCACCTCCTCACCAGCAACAGTCATAATTCCATTCACCCCATTCTGAACGACCTTTAAATACTGTCCATTCTCACTAATCTCAATCCGGGAATACTCCGGTTCAAGAATAGTATGACCAGACTTGCCCGCCAAACCAAGTTTGCCATCTTCAACAAAATAGAAATATCCATATTCCTTCAACAGTTGCTGCTGATAATCATATTCCTCGGAACAATCATAGTCATAACCAGCACCAAATATTTTTTTTGCCAAGTCATCATCGGCTTTTTCCCGCAGAACCTCCATTTTTATGTCCTCACAGGCAGCCCCATCCAATGCTGCGATTCTTTGTCTTGCCGAATTGAATATGGCAAGAACCTTCTCAAACCGTTCCTGTGACAACTGATAGTTCTGCCAATGCCTCCAGTTGTCGTCTCCGAATATAAACGCCCACAACTCATTGGATTTGGATAAAGTCATCGTGAAGTTCCCGCTTCCCGCGAAATCCCTGTTATGCCAACGCCCTCTTAGAGAAACCGGATAATATCCCTCCGTTTCAGCCAGCCCACATTTCTCAGAAAAGCGCAGATCTTCCAAATCGCCTATTTCAGTGTAAATGGAACTTCCCGGGACAGCATATTCCACCTTCAGCGAGAAATCCGATCTTCGATAATAAAAAGCAGCGTCGCCATACATATACCCTATAAGGCAATGACCTTGTACAGGAACATCCCCAAATTGTTCCACAACAATGCCGATTATCTCCTCATAGGCTTCTTTGGTAATAATATCTTTCTTTTCCTCCACACTCAAGCAAGAGGTCAACAGCATGAAAGTGGCGAGGATTGCAGCTATGCGCTTAATGATTTTCATAGCCTAATCATCTGATGACAGCCTGTACCGCCCACTGAATTCCCCGACACCTGACACGACAAGTGAACCATCCTTTTTCAGATGTACGCGCCCGACCTGTTTCAAGCTACCATCATCGCGAACCTCACAAAGTTCATTAGGCTCCCTGAAAACATAAGGCATCAATAACCCCAATTTCTCATAACCCCGTCCGATTGGTTGGAACTGGAAGGTCTTAAGTGTCCCCATATCTTTGAGTACAAACAACATATATTCTTCACCTTTTGAATATACGCCATCTATTGCATCGAAATCGACATTCTGTACTTTAGGAGTACACAGAACGAACGGAGAAAACAAAAACAACAACACTATGAATATCGTTATTTTCACATCCTTTAAACAATATGTAGCATTCATTTCTAATAACTATAATTTCATTTTTTGTTTTCTTTAGCTTTTTCATCCTTAGAGACGCAATCTTTATACGAAGCCATCAATCTGATAGTCTCGTCAGAATAGCCCGCAAGCCCGTCCACACTATTTTCCATCGCTGCAACGCCGGCACCAGCAATCCCGACAGTGAAAAGGGCCGTGATGAAATTCCAATAGGAGGTATACACCATAAAGAGCACTACAAAGGCGGCATAAATAAACTTATAATTATTGGCCACCCGGAACATCAATTTATTCTCTACTTTAAGAGATTCGATATTCTCCTTGATGGACTCCAAATCATAATTGGCAGTCATATTATTCAGAAAATCAGTCACATAAGGACCTTTTTCCTTTCCATTGTTGATAACCTTGCCATCCAACAATTTACACAAAAGCGAGTAATTCATGATAGTTGTTAATTATTCACATCTATTATCTTCGGATCTTGCGCTAGACAACGCATAAATCACAGCGCATCCGACAACAGAAAGCAAGAGAGCGGATGCGATGTAAATGTCGATACGATACTCAAATAATGAGAATATTACATTGAATATAATGAGTGCCACAGAAAGCATCCAAGAAGCCACCTTTATCGACACTCCACGTTTTCCGTTTGAAAATGTGATTCCCATGGCCGGTATGAGGCCAGACATTATTGTTATGGAAGCCACGACCAATGACACCCAGTTTCTGCCATCGGCAGTTGATGCAAAAATCTCGCACACAAAGCCAAGAAGCAGAGCGATGACAATGGCGAACAAGAACTTTACTGTGTTGATTTTCATAGATACTATTTGATTTTTGCTACCACAAATAATTTATTGATTTCAGGGACACTTGATGCGGCTTTCCAATCCGGAAAGCCCTCTTTCCAAACCAATGTGTCACTTTTTAGCAAATCATTCTGGATCAGTTTCACCAACTCATCATTGTTGAACGGCCCAGCCTGAGTGCCGTCCACCACCAAATAAGTCAATTGTTGAACAGGTGATGGTGGAACCTGGTGCTGAACGGAGTTCTGAGAAGACAGACAACCTGACATGATGTCCGGAACCTGTTTGATCATAGACATGCCAATGCCTAACTCAAGCATCTTTTCAATGAAAGCAGAACTATCTTCCATACATAGTGAGATTAACCGACAACTATTATCTGAGGACAATCCTTAAGCATTTTCCACCCAGGCCACCCATTTGTCCAAACATATGTCTCAAGAGATATTTCCTCATCCTTCAACATTCTCCTCAACTGCTCGGACGTGTACGGACCTTTCGGTTCACTTCCAAACGCGACCACATATTGGATGTCTTCATGTTTTTGAAAAACAGGAAGAGCCACATGTGACGGGATGTCCACCTGAGGAACTGATACTTGCATCGCTTTTATGCTCTTCTGTGCTTTTTCTGTCATTTTCTCCCACACGTCCGAATCAGCCAGATTGTTCATCGTATTGAAATCCAATTGCTTCATATTTATTTATATTTATTTGGTTGGAATTGGTGGAGGGCAACCAGGTACAGGAGGGGGAACCGGAGCGAACAATGCGGATAACGCAGGAATCAAATTGATTGGAGTCCAGTCTGTCATACCTTCGCGCCATCCTAAAGTGTCCCCATTAATTTGTCCATGGGAAACCATCTGGGATATTTCAGCCATATCGCAAGGGCCATATTGCTGCCCACTGACCACTAAATAAAACACGACAGAGTTCTGGTTTGGTACAGGCGGAGGCCCTTGCATTGGTTTTCCGGCACCAGACATGGCTGAATTCATGATCTGTCCCATCTGGTTCATCATGTTCGTTGCCTGTCCACCTACAGCAGCGCCCATCATCATGCCGGTCATCATGCCGGCCGGATTCATGTGGCCATCTGATGAGCCAAGGTTCATTGACCCCATCTTTCCCATACCCTCCATTCCAGTCTTCAACACCTCAGCCTGTTTGTTGATGGCATGGGCGTTGATGTAGGCAGACTCGCTTGCAAGGCCAGTTTGTTTGGCGGCCTGTTCAGACTGAACATGTTGGGCGAACTGAGACTCTTCCCTCATCCTGGAAGCCATGTCAGCCATGTGCTCCATCTGTGTCTGCGCCATCTTTTGGGCAGTCTCGTTCCTGATGTCAGCATCTGTACGCATTGTCTGACGCTGAATCTCATAACCCAACAAGGCTGTCTTTTCATTCTCAAGATTGTAAAGATGAGTCTGGTCCTCAGTCAGTCTCTTCAACCTCTGATAACCTTCGCTGTCCTCGTCATAGCGGATGTCTTCGATGTTGATGCCGCTGGCAAAGACTCCGAAACGATGCGCGATGGGATCCTGAATGCGAGAGCAGATGTAACTGCCCAACTCCCCTATCAAACCATTGAAATGCATTATGAATATTCCTGTGTCCTTTGGAGCATTGGAGACCACCCTCTTGACTTCCTGAGTCAGCAGAGTCTTGACTTTAGACTCAAAATCCGCCATAGAAGTGTCACTGGAGCCCCACGCTTCCAGAAAATATTTCAGAAACTCCTGCTGTGTCGGAATCTCAAATGTCATCGCGCCCTTGATCGCGACTTCGATGTCATATGCCTTGTACTCTGGCTCTGAAGGGATAACCCTAAAGAACGGGATGACAAACGGCAACTCCATTCCCTTAGAGAGGTTGATGAAGTACACCTCCGCCGGGAAAGGAGTACCTCCTTTGTAGGCAGCCCCTATTATGGATGCCAGAACAGGCATATTCTCTGTCCTGACAACATCATCATAAGGTCCAGTTATCACATCATAACTTCCCTTGTTCTGGTAAAGGAACACAGCGGCCTGCCCCGGCCTTACGCGCAGGCTGCTGCCATAGCGGATGGAATTCTCCCTCTTCGACTGTCCGACCCCTCTGGATGCATCAGGACGCCATTTCCAAATCAGGAAATCCTTCTCGTCACAACGGATGGAATCCATTATGCCGCCTTCTTTTTTGTGTCCAAACAATCCCATATCATTTGATAACTTATAACCCGCTATTATCCGCCTCAGAAATCGCTTTCATCATTGCACCCCTAACTTGTTGATTCTTAATTGAAAATACAACGATTTTCGCTTGTTGTGGTTTCCCTTTTGACAACCAGTAATTGATTTCTTGGACAGCTATATCGTCAAGCATTTCATCCACATTCCCAGAATGCTTCTTAATCGCTGTTCTCGCTCCAGCATAATTGTTCTCCTCAAGACAAGCATTCATTTCAGTTCTAGCCTCATCGTTAATTTCACCTCTGATTCCAAAATAAGGAACCACAACAGCGACTACAATAAAAAAAGGAATAGCTAACCAGAATAGATTAAAATGCTTTTTCCGCTTTTCCGAATTAGCCAACAATGATTTGTATTCAGAAATAATTGAATGGATCTCTGGATCATCTCTGTCAAATCGGGAAAGGGCTAACAATGCTTGATTTGCCCTTCCATACCAAGCTCTCTTTACTGGCCTCATCATCAGCATATTCCCACCATTCAGCATGGAAGAATCATCTGTAGAGATATAGTTTGAATAAGAGAACTCCAGCATTTGAATAAGCCCTTCTTTGGTATATGGCAATGTAAAAGAACTTATTACCGAAACCATTCGTTGGGCTGGGGTCTGAAGGGGAAAAAGGTCACTAATGCTATTTTTCGGAGCGCACGCCTCATCATAACGTCTTTGAAACTCCTTGATCATAGCACTAGCATCCTTACTGGCCTGACTTTCTTTCTGAAAAACAAAGCCACACTCTGGACATGAGAGCATTGTATCAGTTATCGGAGCACCGCAATGCGGACATTTCTTGACACCTTTTGTTTCATGCGACACCGCTGTTCTGGAATCAGACAGTTTCGCAAGTTCGTTGTCAAGGTACATCTCGACCAGATCCGGATCCTCTCCAACCTCTTTGGCCTTGTTCAAAATGAGTTCCCTATGCTTCGGAGAAACCGTACCACTTTCGATGGCCAATTTGACCATCTGAACTATCTTTTCATTCATGTTTTTAACCGTTAAACTTAAACAAAAAATATTTTTCCATAATATCTGGTTTTATATTAATTGAATCCCTCCTATAGTCATTTCCGTGCAGCGACAAAACACACGTTGCCGCTTACTAAATCGTCATGGTGCGCAAATATATTCAAAGAATATCAATTCATTTGGTCCAAATTTGGTCCAAATCCGGTTCAACTTTGGTCCATTTAACATGCGGGGTTCAAATAGTTCCGTTTTCGGGGGCAGAATGGCAATTCCGGCACCCGAAAACGGTTTTATATGATGGTTGGGTTGCGTAATATGGTGGTTTGCACCCCACGATGCTCACGGAAATGGTTTCGGGTTCAAAAGACTGGTACTTGCACCCGGTACGATATTGAGAACAAGTCCGAGAAGTATTTCCAAACCATCATTTACCAGATCTTCTCGCTGTTTGGCTACTACCCCCAGTCGGAGGTGTACTTTCCTGATTTAGGTTGACTCTGGTTATAGATCTTGTCTGGTTGGCTGGAGCGATATCGCAAATCAAGACCCTACGTGCTTGATACTTCTGTTTGCGCACATTTTTTGAAGCGGAGCGGTCTCTATAAAAACGCGAAGTTTATGAACCGGAACAGAGCAATCGGAGCGCTGCTTGTCTTGGCGACGGTGGCGACGGCAATATATTCATGCAACAAGAAGGCTTTCGAGCCTGCTGAAGAGGTTGTTTTCATCCAGGATGCGAGGCTTGAGGAAGAAGGACTGACTCGCGCTCCCGGTGATGCGATACACTTGAACGGTACTGGCTATCAGCAGACTGACAATGTCATGTTCACCTTCACTTGGGAGACCGGTGACAATATGATTCCTGTCGGCAAGGCATCCGGCATTTATGCGAAAAAGCAGGAGACGGATTCCGATGGCATAACCGCAATGCTTCCATACAGATACCCGGCGGCGGATGTGGAAGTCAACGTGATGCGCGAAGGCAAGTTCCAGAAGATAGGTTCATTGAAAATCACTGACGGACAGTCGCCTGAAGAGCTTAGGCTTTACGGCATAGACAACGCGGGAAAGAGTATCGACGGTTTCATCCTCGATGTGAACAATGTCGGCCGGAAATCTCTTGGCATCGCTCTGCCTGAGGATTTCCATTCTGTCATCAATGTTCCAAGGTCGTTCGGTCTTTGCGGAATTGCCGGGAAAGGCAATGTCAAGACCGCTGAACATGTCGACTTCTTCACGGGCAAGGCCGAAACTCTGGCCACCTATGTCATCGCTTTGGTCATGACTCCTGCCAATGCAGTGGTGGCAATCACAGGCAAGGATGGCGTCTGCACTTTGCTGACTTTGCCGATTGAAGTAGGTGCCGACTATATGACAAAGTCTGATACTCCGCATCCTACGCAGCCGACATTCACACTTCCCGAAGGATTGAGGACTGAATGTTTCGGTGATTATCCTGGAATATTCATAGGCAGCGCCGAATCTTGCTCATACCTGCTGTCCGCGAACAAAGGTGACGGCAATTGGGCCACGGTTATGCTGGATAAGGACGGATTCCGCAAAGTGGAGGACATCGAAGCCGCGGCCGTGATTCCGTTCAGGGCAGGCGAAGACGCCGGCTACATTGTCACTTATGAGGACGGCCCGAGCCTGTTCCGCCCAGTCAATGCCAAGACCGGAGAAATGTCCCAAGCCATCTACACGTGCAAGACGGGCAGGATATTATCTGCCACATCGAATCCCCAAAAGCCGGATCATCTTCTTCTCAACTTTTCGGATGCCTTCAACGGCACGAACATCTACGATCTTGATTGGAACAACCTTAAAACACTGTCCCCTATCGTATTGCCGAACTCAGTCGGCGACTATGCGGAAGCTTTGATGGCCAACTGATTCCAGTTCCAGCAGCGTTTTCTTGGCCGCAAGTCCGCCGCCATACCCCGTAAGCGTACCATCGCTGCCAATCACCCGGTGGCAAGGGGCGAGAATAGAAATGGCGTTGGCACCGTTGGCGTTCGCCACCGCACGGACGGATTTCGGCATTCCGATGCGTCCCGCCATCTCTCCGTACGAAACCGTCTGCCCGTAGGGAATATTCAGAAGCTCGTTCCATACCTTTTTCTGAAAATCCGTTCCCACGAACAGCAACGGAACATCGAACTCCCTGCGCTTCCCGGCAAAGTACTCGTCAAGCTGCCGCACCGTCTCTTCTATCACTTCCGAAGTTCCAGCCTCAAATTCCGCCCGCAACACACGTTTCAGCCGCATGTCCACATGGCTGCGGTGCTTCTCCACCTGCCAGTCACACAGGCAGAGCCTGCCGTCAAATGAACCCAGCAGCAATGTACCGCATGGTGATTCGTAACGTCTTGTCTTGATTATATTCTTGTTGTGCATAATATTTCCACATTGAGGTTATGATAAGAAATTCATCCTCTGATCACCGGGCACTGCTTTTCCGGTCCGCCAGTATGGCGTCAAAGTTCTCTATCGCCCAGCCGATGAGCGAGTCAAGGTGCGGAAGGAGACTCTTGCCGCGCTCGGTGAGGGAATATTCCACCTTGGGCGGCACTCCAGGATAGAGCGTTCTGAATATGAGGCCGTCTTCCGCCAATGTCCTCAGAGTGGCGGTAAGCATCTTCTGGGAGATGTCAGGGATGCCTCGGTAAAGGTCATTGAAGCGCATCGTGCCGTTCCGCTCCAACGTGTAAAGCACGAGCATGGTCCATTTGTCCCCTACGCGGGAGAGTATGTTGCGGATAGGACATTTCGGGAATGTCGCGTACTGTATTGTTTTTCTGTCCATAGTATATTCCTTCATTCTCGCTTTCGTGACACCTTCTTAGCCTCAGCGGGCAGACACCTGTCGAGAAGGTTTTCATCAAAGCAATGCAAAATTAATAGTACCTATGTTTGATATCCAAA
>DCCQ01000086.1:0-191 GCA_002314195.1 Bacteroidales bacterium UBA1077
ATGAAGTATGTGCAGAAATTGGTAAGCCTTCATCATCGTCCTATAGCCCTTGTGGATGAGGAAGTTACGGATTCTGCAGTGCGCCGTCTGCTGTTTGACGCCGGCAACGAGATCGATGACCTGATGCTCCTGTGCAACGCTGACATCACCTCCAAAAATCCCGTCAAGGTCGCCAAAATCCGCCAGAATTT
>DCCQ01000086.1:272-1484 GCA_002314195.1 Bacteroidales bacterium UBA1077
ACCGGTGAATATGTCATGGAGGTTTACGGCCTGAGTCCTTGCCGCGAGATCGGCATCCTCAAGGAATATGTCAAAGAGGCCATCCTGGACGGCCAGATCGGCAATAATTTCGAGGAGGCCGACGCCTTCATGCGAGTCAAGGCGGCCGAGATGGGGCTTGTGGCGGTCGAAGGTTGATGTGGCAGATTACACCTTATTAGTGTCTTCATCTTGGCGCGTTTACGTGGGTGTCATCGGAATATTAAATGGCGGTGGTGCTGGAACGCTACAAATAAAATTATTATATTAGCGGAAAAATTGGGATAGATGGATATAGTGTTTCTGGATGCCGCGACTATGGGGACGTCGTCGTTGGGCCCTATTGAAAATCAGGGCAGGTTTACTGCTTGGCCGAATTCGACTCCGGAAGAGGCCCTGTCTAGGGTCTGTGATTGCGATGTGTTGATTGTTAATAAAATAAAGGTGAATGACCAGTTGCTTGATGCGGCTCCGAGGCTTCGGCTGGTGTGCGAGGCGGGCACAGGAATCAACAACATAGATGTGGAGGCTTGCTCCAGGAGAGGGATAATAGTCAGAAATGTAGCTGGCTATTCTACGGACTCCGTTGTCCAGGAAACNNATTCTTAACCTTCTGGGCAACGGAGCCTATTTTGACAATGTGGTGAAATCCGGAGCTTATTCCCGAAGTGGTTTGTTCACTGATTATTCAAGACCGTTCATTGAGATGGCGGGCAAGACGTTGGGTGTCATCGGTCTGGGCGCGATTGGCACCAAGGTCGCGAAGATCGGAACCGCTTTCGGTATGAAGGTGATTTATTACTCGACTTCCGGCACGAACCATAATGCTGAATATCCTTCCGTGCCTCTGGAACGTCTTATGCATGAGTCGGATGTGATTTCCGTGCATGCTCCTTACAATGAGCGCACGGCCGGCCTTGTCGGAGAGAAGGAGCTGAGGATGATGAAGCCAAAGGCTGTAATCGTGAACATGGGGCGAGGAGGGATCGTGGTAGAGGAAGCCTTGGCAAAGGTTATAGATGAAGGTGTCATCGGCGGTGCGGGGCTGGATGTGTACTCAGTCGAGCCGATTCCCGCCGACCATCCTCTCCTCCACACCCGTCATCCAGAGCGCCTCAGCCTGACCCCGCACATCGCCTGGGCCAGCGTCGAGGCCCGTGAGCGTCTCATCCAGTCCATCGCCGACAACATCGC
>DCCQ01000086.1:1614-27279 GCA_002314195.1 Bacteroidales bacterium UBA1077
TTCACCTCAAAGAACATTTCAAACAAATCAAAACAACTTCTAATTTACTTGATGTGCGCGATTGAGTAGACTGGCGCGATCTTCTCAAGCCGGTCGCGCCCGTACAGCCCGTCAAGCTCCGCGAGGAATATGAATTCGGTGACCTTGACGCCATATTCCTTGCCGTCAACAGGTATCTTCAGCGCATCCAGTGCTTTGGCTATGCCTTCCGCAGTGCCTCCTGTGGCGAGAACGTCATCGATGATGGCGACCTTGAATATTCCGTCCTCCGCCTTACCCGCAGCTATGTCTGATTTGCGGAAGTAAAGGTTGTCGGGGCCATATTCCTTCATTATCTCTATGCTCTGCAGGTCGTCGCCTGAGTGGGGCAGCTTGCCCTTCTTGCGGAAAGGAACAACATTCGTCACACCGCTGTCGGAGGTCAGCAGGGGCGCGCAGAACAGGAACGCGCGGGCCTCAGGGGCGGCAACGGTCGGGGCAGTCACGTGTTTTCCGATCTCTCCGATCAGTTTGGTGAAGACCTCCTTGTCCTGCATAAACGGCATTATGTCAACGAAATTGATCCCCTCTTTAGGGAAATCCTGATAGAATTTCAGCGTCTCTTCAAACATGGCTGTTGATAACTTTGTGAATATTGTAGGGCAAAGGTATAGACTTTCTCTGACATTTGTATTAATTTTGTCCTTTAAAATTCATAAAGGAACAAGTCAAATTCCTTAATATTTATGTCAAACAAATCAATCATCGCCGCCACAGTCGCAGCGCTCGCCTTTTCTCTAGGAGCAAAGGCTCAGACCAACTTTCAGACTTTCTACGATTTCGGTAAGGATCGCGGTCACGTCACAACAACTCTAGAGGGTTTCTACGGAGACAAATGGGGTAACACTTTCTTCTTCGTGGATTATGACTACAACTCGAAGAACGACAATGACAAGGTTTATGCTCCAAGCGGGACTTACTTCGAGATCGCGCGCTGTCTCAACTTCTGGCAGAACACAAAACTTGCTCCTTTAAGCCTCCACGTTGAATATAATGGGGGCGCGTACACCACCTACACCATCAACAACGCTTTCCTTTTCGGTGTTGACTGGTTCCTTCACAGCAAGGATTTCAAGAACACACTGAATCTCAAAGCTCTTTATAAGACAATCAATTATAATGGAGCCAAGCACGCAGACGGCAGCAAATTCAAGAGTGAGGTTCCTATCCAGCTCACAGCTGTGTGGGGAATGCAGGATCTGTTCGGTGTCACCGGTCTCCGCTTCTCCGGTTTCGCTGACTTTTGGTGGGAGGATCACACAGTCTGCCCTTACGTGAACGACAAGAAGGCCGGATATCGTGACTGGACAAAGGCTGAGGACGCCAAGTTCGTGTTCCTCTCAGAGCCGCAGCTCTGGTACAACATCGGCCAGCATTTCGGGGTTGACAATCTCAACATCGGCACCGAGATTGAGCTTTCTTATGACTTCGGAACCGGAAAGGGCTTCTTCGTACGTCCTTGCCTCGGCACAAAGTGGGTATTCTAGTATTAAACGACCTTGACAATACAAGACAATGGCAGAGACAAAAACACAAGCCGCCGAGCCTAAGAAGACAGGCTGGCTGACCAAACTTTTCGGATTCGATCCGTCCACGATGAAGGTTTCCACCGAGATCGTCGCCGGCATCACCACCTTCCTCGCTATGTCCTACATCCTCGCCGTCAACCCTTCAATCCTGGCTGACTGCGGAATGGACAAGAACGCCCTTTTCACCACCACGGCAGTGGCTTCCATCCTCGCCACCCTCGTGATGGCATTCTACGCCAAGCTTCCGTTCGCCCTCGCCCCGGGCATGGGTCTGAACGCCTTCTTCTGCTACACGGTCTGCCTCGGCATGGGCTACACATGGCAGTTCGCGCTGACCGCCGTGCTTATCGAAGGTATAATATTCATAATACTCACGCTGACGAGTGTCCGCGAGGCGATCGTGAACGCCCTGCCTCTGTCGCTGAGAAAGGCGATCGGAGCCGGTATCGGCCTGTTCATCGCCCTGATCGGCCTTAAGAGCGGTGGAATCGTCGTAGATGATCCAGCTACCCTCGTGAACCTCGGCGACATCACCAGCGGAGCGGGCCTTCTCTCAATCATCGGTCTCGTTGTCACTGGTATTCTTGTGATTCTTAACGTTCCGGGAGCACTTCTCATCGGCATCATCGCGACCGCAATCATCGGCATCCCTATGGGAATCACCCAGTTCCAGGGATTCGTCGACACTCCGCCGTCCATGAAGCCTATCTTCTGCCAGTTCGATACCGACATGTCACAGATCTTCAGCCTTGACATGCTCGTTGTCGTGTTCACATTCCTGTTCGTGGACATGTTCGACACGATCGGAACCCTCGTGGGTGTCACGACAAAGGCCAACATGACAGACAAGGACGGAAAGCCTGTCCGCATGAACCAGGCATTCATGGCTGACGCCATCGGCACCGTCACCGGCGCATGCCTCGGAACCAGCACCGTCACCACCTATGTGGAAAGCGCCTCCGGCGTGGCTCAGGGCGGCCGTTCAGGTCTAACCGCGTTCTCCGTGGCAGCCTGCTTCGTTCTGGCGTTGTTCTTCGCTCCGATTTTCACCGCCATCCCAGGCTCAGCCGTCTGCCCGGTACTCGTGTTCGTTGGTCTCTTCATGCTCAGCCCTATCAAGGACATTCCGCTTGATGACTTCTCCGAGTCCATCCCGGCTTTCCTCACGCTGATTCTCATGCCGATGACCTATTCCATCTCCAACGGTATTCTCCTTGGCCTTGTGTCTTACGTCATCCTTAACATCTGCACTGGAAAGGCGAAGAAGATCGGCTGGTTCATGTATGTGCTGTCAATTTTAGTAATTCTAAAATATATCTTCTTGTAATTAATTGCTGCGCAATGAATTAACAATAAAGTTGCGTAATTGTTAATAACTTTAGCGATATTTTTTGCCCATAAAGCGGAATATTCTGCTATCTTTGTGAAAGTCGGTTCGACTCCCGTGAAAAGGGTCGAACCGACTTTATGACCGACAAAACTACTTCTCAATACTTATAGAAATAAAAATAACTGAATATGGACGTGACTGTACGCAAGACCAACGGCTCCTATGAGGAGTACGACAAGGTCAAACTGATGAACGGCATACGCGAGGCCTACAAGACCGCCGGTGAGGAATGCCCCGAGGCTGTGGTGGTCTCCATCGCGGAGAATCTCTACATTTACGACAAAATCACAAGCCGTGAGATCAGGCGTCAGGTCGAGGAGAGTCTGATGTCCATCAACAAGAAGGTTGCGGTGGCCTACATCGAGAAGTTCGACGCCGGCCTTGATCTGAGGAAGAAACGTGACTTCATCCGTGACTACATCGCCGCATCCAACGCCGCCACCGGCTCCAAGTTCGACGCCAACGCCAATGTCACCCGAAAGAACATCGTGACCCTCGGCCAGGAACTCTACAAGGAGAACAACATCAAGCAGAACCGCTACATCATGAAGGACAAGATCAAAGCCCTTTACGGACGTTCGCTCGCCAGCCAGTACATCAAGGATCTGGAGAGCCACGTCCTCTACAAACATGACGAGAGCGGCACTCCGGGCTACCCTTACTGCGTGGCCATCACGATGTATCCGTTCCTTGTGGACGGCCTGATCAAGCTCGGGGGTGTTTCCGTGGCTCCGACAGACCTCAAGTCGTTCTGCGGCGAGTTTATCAACCTGGTGTATTCAATCTCATCCCAGTTCATGGGGGCGGTGGCTACTCCGGAGTTCCTGATGTACCTTGACTATTTCATCCGCAAGGACTATGGTGATGACTATCTTGATCACCTTGAGGATGTTGTGGAGATGAACACCAAGAAGAGGACCCTTGTCAAGGTCATCGACAACTACTTCCAGCAGGTGGTGCATTCTATGAATATGCCTGCGGGCAACCGTGGCTACCAGACCGTGTTCTGGAACATCAGCTACTTCGATGAGAGTTATTTCCGCGGCGTGTTCGGTGATTTCCGCTTCCCGGACGGCAGCGAGCCTAAGTGGGAGACTCTTTCCTGGCTTCAGAAGCATTTCATGAACTGGTTCAATGAGGAGAGAAGCCGCTACATCCTGACTTTCCCTGTAGAGACGATGGCACTGCTGACAGATGGCAAAGACGATTTCATCGACAAGGAATATGCCGACTTCACCGCCGAGATGTGGTCCAAGGGGCACAGCTTTTTCTGCTACCTGTCCGACAGTCCGGACAGCCTCGCGAGTTGCTGCCGCCTTCGCAACTCGATCACAGAACTGGACAAGGTCGATGAGTCGCACAACCACACGACGCATCAATATTCAATGGGAACAGCCTCTGTGTCAACAGGCTCCAAGTCTGTCATGACCATCAACCTGAACAGACTCATCCAACTTGCCACCAGACGCTATTTCCTTGAGAAGAAAGGCGTTGTCGTGGACGGCTCCAAGGCTCTGTCAAGGGCCGACTATGACAAGAACCAACTTTATGAATATATCCGCGAGGCCGTGACCGAGGAGACCGAGAGAGTGCACAAGTACCAGAAGGCCTTCAACGAGATCATCAAGGATTTCCTTGCCGCACACATGCTGGACGTCTATCAGGCCGGATTCATTGACATGAAGAGGCAGTACCTCACGATCGGCGTGAACGGTCTTACCGACGCCGCCGAGTTCCTTGGCCTTACGATCAGCCCGAATCCTGAGTACAACGAGTTTGTGGATGTGATCCTTGAGACCATCAACAGGTCAAACAAGAAGGACAAGACTTCCGACACGATGTTCAACACCGAGTTCGTTCCGGGCGAGAACCTTTCCGGAAAGAACTACAAGTGGGATCAGAAGGACGGATTCTACGTCTCTCCGAAGCACAATATGTACAGTTCGTACTTCTACAACCCGGAGGACGACTCCCTCTCGATGATCGACAAGTTCAAGCTGCACGGCAATGAGTATGTGAAGCATCTCGATGGGGGCTCCGCCCTGCACATGAATGTGGCCGAGCATCTGTCCAAGGACCAGTACCGCCAGCTGCTCAAGACCGCCGCGCACTACGGCACTAACTATTTCACATTCAACTGCCGCAACACCGTCTGCAACGACTGCGGGTACATCAGCAAGGACACTCTTGAGGTCTGTCCTAAGTGCGGAAGCCACAATCTGGACTATCTGACGCGTGTGATCGGTTATCTGAAGCGTGTGTCATCGTTCAGCGAGATGCGTCAGGTCGAGGCCGCGCACAGGTTCTACAATCACGATGGCGTGTCGCAGGCCAAAGAGGAGGCTCCTAAAGCATGATCAAATATGTTCCTGAGATGACCTCGGTGGTCATCGAGGAGATTCCCGACAGAGTTACCTTGGCGGTTGACATCAGTAACTGCCAAGGTAATTGCGTAGGGTGTCATTCTCCTTTTCTTAAGACCGATGTCGGTGTGGAACTGACTGAGGAAGTGATTGACTCTTTGGTGGCTGACAATTTCGGGGTGGACTGCTTCCTGTTCCTTGGCGAGGGGAAGGACCCGGAGTCCTTGTTGAGGCTGGCCGCCCATGTCCGTTCGACGGGCCTCGCCGTTGCATTGTACTCCGGACGTGTTTCTGTTGAGGATGAGATATTCACTGCCTTTGACTATGTGAAGGTTGGCCCTTACATAGAGTCTTTTGGACCTTTGAACTCCAAATACACCAACCAGCGTCTCTACAAGGTTATTCATAATGCGGAGCCATATTCGCTCATTGACATCACGGCCCGTTTTTGGCACAGAGGCATCGATCCGAACATCAAGTAAAAATGCCGCTGCATCAGAATCTATTGCGGTCGCTGAGCTTGTCGAAGCGGCTGTCCAGTGAAAAAATATTCTGAAAATTTTGTAAATATTCGCTTGAAATACAAAAAAAAAGAGGCTGTAGGCCTCTCTGGTGAGAATATTGGAAAAATCATGTGTCAAAATTCTGAAAAAAAATAAAGAAAAGTCTTGCATTTGTCATTCGGAAAAACTAACTTTGAATTTTTGGAAATATTAGTGGTTAGTGTATGAATTTTAGTAAATTCCTTATGGGAGGGGCAGCCTGTGCTGCTCTTTTGTTCCTTTCAGGCTGCAATGGCGCGCTGAAGGAGGACAACGGCGGTAAAGAAGAGCCGGAAAAAGTCAAGGTTGAGTTTTCACAGAATGAAATATCCATCCCTGTAAAGGGGACATCGACCCTCGAACTCACGGTCACTCCGATAGAGCGTGCCGGCGAGGTGGAGATTGTCGTGGCTGATGACGAGGTCGTCACGCTAACGGACAAGGAGATGACCGAGACGGGCATCAGGCTTTCGCTCGCATCAAATTCCCGTCTGGGCTCGACTACGATCTATGCCGTTCACGAAGACCTTGAGGACAATCCGGAGTGCAAGGTTACCATCACTCCGATTGCCGTAGAGGGTATAGCCTTGGACAAAACCTCTTTGGAGCTTAAGGTTCATGAAAGCGCGACATTGAGTCCTGCGATAACGCCTGATGACGCGACCAGCCCTGTCATAACGTGGAAATCCGACAATGAGGATGTCGCTGTCGTCGAAGGGGGCAAGGTGACCGGAGTAAAGGAAGGCACCGCAACAATTACAGCCACCTGCAACGGTCATGAAGCGCAGTGCTCCGTGAAAGTTACCGCTACCGTCGCAACTTCAATCGTTCTTGCCTGCGAAACTGCCGACTTGTCCAAAACTGTTGAGTTGGTCGAGGAGGAGCAGATTCTCGTCAATGCGACTATTCTTCCTGAAGACGTGACGTACGTGAATGTGTCATGGAGCGTGGCTCCGGAAGGTGTCGTGTCCTGCAAGAGTTTCGATGCGGCGTCTGATGATAATCTCGTTTCCGCCTACATCGTCGGACAGACTCCGGGCGAGGCGGTCGTGACTGCGGCTATAGACGGTGTGAGCAGATCGTTCACGGTTAGGGTCAGTGCCAAGTCTCAGCCTGAGGAACAGGCAAAGATAGGTGATTACTTCTACTCTGACGGAACATGGAGCGACGGCGGCCTGATTTCGATAAACCCGGACGGCACAAATCCGGTGTGGGCGGCGACAAAACCTGCTCCGGTGGAAGGAAAGACTGTCATCGGCATTGTCTTCCAGACAAATTCCGAGCGCATATACTCTTCTCTGAAGGAGTCCGGCTATACCCATGGTCTGGTTATTGGTGTCGGCGCATTGTACAACCCTGCGAAAAAATCTGATCCGGATTATCCGCATACCGCGCCATATTCTTTGGACGAGGAGTTCGGATGCATCGGTGGGCAACGTTATACCGGATACCGTTGGTATAATGACCTTTCGGGAAAATATTGGACAGAAAGGGTGTGCAAGTATTATCCGGGAGCGGAAATTGCCAAGTGTCCCGCTTTCGATTACGCCACTACGGATTATCCGCTTCCGGCCCCGACGACAACGTCCGGCTGGTATGTTCCAAGCAGCGGCGAACTGTGGGACTATCTGGCAAATCTTGGCGGCGGCGAATTGGCGACTTATTTGAAGTCTTTGCGTGACTATGGTTCAGAATTCGATGCTGATGGTTACGAGGGCACGCAAGAGACTTTTGACATCACTAGCTTGGACGAAGTGAAGTTATCTTATAACCTTTTGGACAAATTGAATGAGGCGTGGGCGCTTGTTCCTGAGAATGTGCGCGATGACTTATTCTACTGTTACCTTAACACAAGGTGTCAGCTGTCTTCTTCCACTGTATATGAAAAAGGTGAGGCCTGCTGTATTTTCGAAATGACCAGCGACAATGGTTTCAGTTTCCAGAGAGGCTGGATATATGGGGACAGTATGATTTTCCATCCGGTTCTTGCATTTTAAGAGACAATATCAAATTCATTGTAGTATGAAAAAAGCATTATTCATGATTGTTGCGGCAGCGGCTGTGCTCTGCTGCTCGTGCACCAAGGATCTCGAAGACAGAGTAGGGAACCTTGAACAGAAGGTGGAGGCTCTTGAAAAGACAGTCAACACAAATGTAAGTTCGATCGAGCAGCTCGTTAAGGCTTCCGAAAAGGCTGTCACCGTCACGAAAGTTGAGACGACTGACAAGGGCTACACTATATATTTCAGCGACGGTACAAATGCTACCATCGCGAACGGAATTGATGGAAAGGATGCCGTCGCTCCCACCATTGGTTTTCAGGAGATTGACGGCGTGTTCTATTGGACAGTGAACGGAGAGCTGCTGAAGAACGGCGACAAGAATGTTCCTGTTACCGGTGCGAACGGCAAGGATGGTGTTGACGGCAAGACGCCGCAGTTCAAGATTGAGAACGGCGCATGGAAAGTCTCATTTGACGGCGAGACATGGGCTGATGTTCCTGTTACCGGCACCGTGGCTCCTACGCTTGTGATGACGGAGACAGACGCTGAGTATGTTTTCACCCTTGGCGAGAATGTGATCAAGATTGCCAAATATCAGGAGTTTGCGATTAAGGTTGAAAGTCATACGGTGAAGGTGGAGCCTAATTCGGAGCTTGTATTCTCCTACACTGTCATCGGGGCTGACGAAACTACAAAGGTTCTGATTGAGGCAGAGAATGTCGATGCTGTTCTGGACGAGGCTGCACAGACTGTTACGGTCAAAACAGGTGCTACCGTAAGTTCTGCTTATGTTCTTGTTAAGGCTGTACGCAACAGTGACGGAAAGTATTCCGCACAGTATATCAACATCAAGAAAGAAAGCTACGGCACTTTCGGCGGCGTAATCGTCAGCGATGACAATGAATATCCTAACTGGTAAAAACTGAGTGAACATGAAAAAGATAGCATATATTGCGGCTGCCCTCATTGCAGTGGTCGGCTGTTCAAAGAAAGAGATTGTGCCTGAGGCAGAGAATGGCACAACTAATATAAACTTGTCGGTGAAGGTTGCAGAGGATGTGACCAAGGCCGCTTATGACGGAGACAAGCACATAAAGTTTGCCGATAAGGATAAATTCTATGCGGCAATAGCAAAGACAGATGACCCGACAAGGGCGTTGCCGGTAGCGAGTGCGGATAAGTATTCTGCGAAATACTATTATTCGACTTTCACATTGAATGATGCGACAGCCGCAGAGCCTACATTCAAAGGTACTTTTTATAGCCTCGCGGAAGTCAACAAAGCCGATGAGTATTGTCTTTATGGCGTATTTCCGAGCGATGCACTCTATACTCTTTATTTGACCACGGAAGATAAGGATGGGGATTTGCTTACTGATTGGGTGGTGACCCTTCCTGACGACCAGTCTGCGGCTACGCAGGAGTCATGGGCTCCGAAGGCAAATGTTATGTTGCTTGAGCCGACGACCATCAAGTACAATGAGAGCGCATCTTATGAATATTCTTCCGGCAAGGAATACAATTCAACTAACGAGAGTGAGACGGTTAAGTTCGCTCATCTTTTCGGCTACGGAAAAATCAATTTCGCCGGTGTTCCCGCAGAGTATGAGAACAGTGTCGTAAAGAGCGTGACGATTAAGGCGACAGGCGACGACAAAGTGCTTGCCGGTCGTTTCTATGTGGATGTCACAAAGCAAGTTGATGAAATTGAACTTACTCCTTACACAAAGAAAGACGCGATTACTCTTAAAGGTGACGGCAAGACCACGGTGAAGGACTATGTCGCATGGTTTGCAGCAAAACCGGGCGTTTTTGATGTCGAGATAACCGTTGTCACGGGAAAGGCTACACTTGTTTTTGCCCGCCAGGGACTGCAGATTAAAACCGGCATGATTGCCGCTCCGACTGTAAACTACAAGTCCGCTGACACTGCGACTTCCCATGATGTTGTTCTTGCTGCGGGTGAGACTTGGGAGCAGGTAATCACATCTTCAAGCCAGTGTCTGTCAAGTTCTACCAATGAGAAAGAATGGGGACCTACAGGAAAGAAGATGATATTCTCGCTCTCTTATCCGGATTCTCAGAACAACAATTATGGTTCCTATCTTGGCAGTTACTCTGAAGGTTATGTTCAGGGACTTGCATACCAGAACATAACGGGCGGGAAAGTTGTTCTCTCTTCAGATGCTTCGTTCTCCGGCATATCAGTTGTCAAGGCAAACCTTGGCATTTATACCAATAATGTTACGGCAGACTTTACAGTCAGTCTTGTTGACGGGGAGACTGTGACAAAGCTTGGAACAGTGAACATCTCCGGCTCTAACGCGAACACCAAGGGCGCTAATTACTATTTCAAGAATCCCGAAGGCAAGAAAGGAAACTTTGTCTTGACTGTTGACAATTTCTCGGACACTAACTGCCGTCCATATCTTGGTTCCCTCACTTTCAATCCTGCACCGGAGATTGTCTTGTCAGAGACAGCGGTAAAGATTGCTAAAGATGCAGGAACGGCAAGTGTGGATTGTGCGGTTTATTCCGCCGATGCCGATCCTACAGTGAGTGTTTCTGCGGATGCCGCCTCTTGGCTTACGGCAAATTATGCTGACGGTAAGGTGAACTACACTGTTACTGAAAATGCTGGCTCCAAGAGGGTCGGCGAAATCACGGTGACCGCGAAAGGACTTTCAGAGACCACGGCTGTGATAACGGTTACTCAGGCGAGCGCAACTGCTGTGGAATACACTTTGACGGTTACGGCTGCTGATGTACACACCGCCATTGTCGCAGCTCTTGCCGGCGGAGAAGCAACCGATTCATACACCTTGCTTACTGCGTCATTCAATGCAAAGTCCGCTTCAGGAACTACTCTTGCTGTTCCGCTTACATTTACTCAGATAAATTATGCGACAGCTACGGATGACATATTTAAGATTAAAACAAACGGTTCTAATAAAGCAGAGATTAAGTGCACATCTTCAATAGGCGAGATTTCAAAGTTTGTTGTAATTGCAGACTATCAGGCAAAGACCGGTAACTATGATGAATGCAGAATGCGTCTCTCTACCGACGGGACGACTTGGAATGATCCTGTCGCCGCAGATCGCAATACGGTAAAGGGGGATGATGGCTATTGGACTAACACTGTGCTGAACAGCAATGACGCGTACAATTGGTTTAACATCCAAAGTCTTTGGGGTACTCTGACTATCAAGAGCTTCGAGGTGACATTTGTTGCAGAATAAATTTTTGTAGATGAATATAACGATAATAAAAAAATACTTCAAGGCGATTGTGGCTGCGGCATTGACCGCAGCCACAATTTCCGCTTGTGACAAGGCTCCTGCAAACGGTGAGGAAGAAGGGGGTTTTGACTCTTCCATAAGCATTGTCGGCAGTAAAGTCGTTTCGGTTGATTCTAAGGCGGGTACTTTTGAGATCACTTACTCGGTCACCGGTCCGGCTGCGGAAAGGACTGTCGAGCTCATACCGGACTGCGACTGGATGTCAGATGCCGAAGACTCCGGACAGGAGCAAGCACCGGAGTCAAAGTCCGTCGAGGCTCCTGTGGCGGAGGGAACCGTTGTAGTCTCTTTTATGGAGAATGACACCGAATCTTCCCGCGCCGGTAAAGTGAGCCTCCATGTCGAGGGCGCAAAGCCGGTGAGCGTGTCGGTGATTCAGAAAGCCAATCCGGACTATGTGGTGAACAGCCAGATTTCCTTCACTGTCGACACACAGGATGCCACCGAGACCTCGGTGTTCTTCACGGTCGCTCCGAACGAAAGCGAGACATATTACTACTACGGATTCTTCCCGGCGGAGGATTTTGATGCTTTCTCAGACCCTGCGGAGTTCGTGAAGAGCACGGTTTCCGACATGAAGACCTATGCCGACAAGTACGAGACGGAGACAGGCAAGAAGTTCGACCTCAAAAGCCGCCTTTTCAAGGGCTATCGTTCCACGACGCAGAGCAATCTTGATCCGGCGACGGACTATTGCCTCGTCGCATTTGACCTGACGCTCGGATGGAAATACAGCGGGAAGGTGGCTTCCAGCAGGTTCAGGACCCAGACCGTTCCTCCGTCTTCCTCAGCTTTCAATATAACTTATGATCAGCAGAAAGGTATTGTCGGGATTGAACCGACCGAGTCGGCTTCCGGACGTTTTATCATAGGTCTCACGACCTTGAAGACATGGCAGGACTCCAAGGCACCGAGCGTACTGGTTGCGAATTATGTGGAGAACAGTTCTACTTTGCTCTCATACAGTGTCGATGACGGCTATCGCGGTCTTCCTCTGTATTCCTACAGCGACATTGAGGACGGTGTTGACTATGTCGCGTTCGCCTTTCTCTACAACAATTCAAAAGTGTCGGAGATAGCGTGGCTTGAGTTCCGCTATGTGAAGCCGTAATTGAGAAAAAGGACTATGAAACTGAATAGGATTAGCATTTCGCTTAAACTGGCGGTTATGGCAGCCGTCGTCTTGACGGCCGCCGCGTTCGTCTCCTGCGACAAGAACGCGGGGCTGGAAGAAGTCGTTGATTCCGCGTTTGTCATAGGAGGAAACAAAATTCAGAAGGCAGACAAGGACGGAGGAGACTATTGGATGTCCTACAGCATAAGTGGTCCCAGAGAGGGACAGGTGGCCACGGTTGAATCCGGATGTGACTGGATTGTCGTGAAGGATGTCTATTCGACGGAGTTCCGATATTCCGTCGTGAAAAACGACACCGGCAGCGACCGGCGCGGGGAGATTGTCCTCTCCTGCAATGGAACAAAGACTGCCCGCATAACCTTGATTCAGTCGGCCTCAAATTCGGAATCCGTTGTTTTCAAGAACTTTGAAATAAAGGTCAGCGGCATCACGACATCTACCTGCCGCATTCAGGTGAAGCCTGTCGATGCGGGCAAGACCTATCTCTATGCTGTCGCGAGAAAAGCTGAGTACGAGAAGGAAACCGCGAAGTCCTACATTGAGGCAAGAATAGACCAGATAAAGGATATGGCGGCGATAAACGCGCAGTCGCCATCGGCCTACCTGAGCAAGGGCGTTGTCGATACAGACAATCTTTCAGAAAAATATCGTCCCTCTCTTTACGACCGGACGACTTACTGTCTGACAGCCTTCGACCTCAGCTATGACGAGAAAAAGAACGAGTTCAGCTACAGCGGAGACATAGATGTCGTCGAGTTCACCTCGGCGTCGGCTACGCCTTCGGCTATGGATATCACGATTCTTCAGAACGGTTCTCTCCTCACTTTCCGTCCGTCGAATGTCGGAAACGGAGACTCATACATCTGCGATTATATGACCAAGGAATCTTGGGACGAACTTGACAGCCCGGACTATGCCGCGCATCAGTATGTACTTTATGCGCAGAAACTTGGATATTTCGAATCTTTCACGACGACGAATGTCGTTGACCTGTCGAAAGATGTGGATATGGTCAAGGGCGAGAAATATGTGGCATACGCGGTGGGATACCGTGACAGCGCCACCGACGGCGGTCTCACGACCGAAGTGAAATTTATTGAGTTTACTTATTGATATTTATGAAGTCAAGATTCAGAAATCTTTATCCGCTCTTTCTTGCGGCGCTCGCCGTGACGGCGGCCTGCTCGAAACAGGAGACGGTTCAGGATGAACCCGAAACCGGCGGTGCTATTGTCATCAACGAGGGCATAGGCGAGGTAGTGAAGGGAGAACTCCTGATTCAGGTAAGGCCCGCTGCATCGACGAAGGCGGGCGGTGACATACAGGACGCAATGGCCGGAACCGACGAGATTGCGGAGGTTCTCGGTGCCTCGGGACGCTTCCGCCTTGAGCGGTTGTTCCCGGAATGCGGCAAGTTCGAGGCCCGGACAAAGGCCGAGGGACTGGACCGCTGGTATGTGGCAAGTTTCGACAAATCGGTAGAGACATCTGCCATGGTCCGTCAGCTCAGACGCTGCGGCTCGGTCGAGTGCATCGAGTATCCGATGCGGATCACTATGGCCGATGAGGACAGTTTCGCTCCCTTCTCCGCTGTTCCGGAGAAACTTGCATCTGCTAAGGCTCAGGTGACGAGGAAGAACACCTTCCCATTCAACGAGAGCTCCGACGTGCAGCAGAAGCAGTGGCACTACAACAACCCCGGCTCGGTCTTCGGACGGCAGAGTCTCACGGGGGCGGATGCCAATGTCTGGGCTGCCTGGACCCTTGAGACCGGCAATCCTGATGTGATTGTGGCCGTGATTGACCAGGGCGTGAAGCCGGACCATGAAGACCTTGCCGCGAATATGTGGGTGAACAAGGGAGAGATTCCGGGCAACGGGATAGACGACGACGGAAACGGCTATATCGATGATGTCTATGGCTACAACTACAACAACGGCAACGGGACGATTACGACCTCGGCGTCCCTCTCGCACGGCACTCATGTCGCCGGGACGATAGCGGCGGTGAACAACAACGGCATCGGCGTGAACGGCATCGCGGGTGGCTCCGGAAAGGGAGACGGGGTGAGAATCATGACTCTCCAGTGTCTCGGCAGCAGCGACAGCGGTGAGTCGGGAGCCGGACTTGCCGGCACGGTGCGCGCGATGAAGTATGCCGCAGACAACGGCGCCGTAATCTGCCAGAACAGCTGGGGCTACGACACGAAGCTGAGCTGGAACACTTGGACAAGAAGCTCCTACGGAGCGCTGAGGCGCGCGATGGACTATTTCATCAAATATGCGGGCGTGGATGAGAACGGCAATCAGACCGGCCCGATGAAAGGCGGGATCATCATCTTCGCTGCGGGCAACGAGGCCGTAAGCTACGACTCCTACCCGGCGGCGGACAAGAGCGTTGTGAGCGTGGCATCGTATTCCTATCTCGGCGACGCGGCGATATACACGAACTACGGAACATGGATTGACATCTCCGCTCCGGGCGGGGACACATACGTTGACAGCAGCAACGGCGGAATTTACAGCACCCTTGTCGGTGAGAACGGGGAGTCCTCCTACGGTTTCTCTCAGGGCACGTCCATGGCCTGCCCTCACGTTAGCGGCGCCTGCGCCCTTGCAGTTTCCTACTACTATGGCAAGGACAAGCGCATGGGACTCACTCCCGACAGGCTCCGCGCCGCTCTGCTAAGTTCCGCACGTCCGTTCGGCTCCTCCCTCAGCAGCGCATACGTCGGAAAGATGGGCGTGGGGATGCTCGATACATGGAACTTCTTGAGATACATGAACTTCCTCGGCGATGTCCCCGACCTTTCAATGAAAGTGGGGGAGTCGGTCACTGTGGCTCTTGCTGAATATTTCCCGTCATTGCAGGTGGTTTCCTACTCCGTCTCCGACGAGTCCGTGGTCGGGGCGGCGCTTGACGGCGAAGACCTCGTGCTCACGGGGAAGGCCGCAGGAACGGCCACTGTCACGCTTTCCGACGGGAACGCGCTTTACAAGGATTTTGAAATTACGGTAAGCAAATGAGAAAGCCGGTTATAGAAAGATTGTTTTTTGTGCTCGTCGCTGCTGCTGTTGCGGCGGGCTGCGTGAAGGATGCCGTCGAAGCGGCGTCGGTTCCGCTCCCCGAGCCGGAGGTTGTGGTGAGCGACATCACCTGCACCTCTTTCAAGGTTTCGTGGAAGTATGTTACGGATGCGGGGTCATACATCTATACATTTAACGGCGGTGAGGAAACCGAGACGCGGGACAACAGCCTCGTCTTCAGCGAACTCTCGCCGAATCAGTCCTACACTTTCGCGGTGCGTGCCAATGCCGGCTCTAACGGCAGCTACACCGCGTCCAAGTTTGTCAATTTGCGTGTCACGACGGAGGACTACAGTTCCCTCTCCGCTCCGGAGCCGACCTTGGTCGCGGCCTATATGTCAAAGACCATCATACAGTGGAACTCGGTCTATGGAGCGACGGAGTATGAGTATTCCGTTGGCCCGTTCAGCGGAAAGACGGAGACCTGCTCCGTTGAAATAGGCGGACTTGAGGGCGCGACTGAATATGTCTTTAAAATAAAGGCGCTTTCGGACGACGAATATGTCACGGAGTCACCTGTCGCACAGCTTAAATTCACGACCAGCCCGGAGTCTGAGGACATACCTCAGATTATTATGGCTCATGTCGAGACCGGTTCGGACTACTGCCAGTTCAATGTATATGCGGTGGCGGACACACGCTATCTTTATTTCGGAGTGCCGACCTCATATTTCGCGAAATACACGGATACTCAGATTCGTGACAATTATCTAAAGGGATTTATTGCGGCGCTTGAGGAGGCCGGTTACAGCATTTCCTCCGGCATTCAGCAGTATTCCTATACCGGCACAGCAAGTTTCATCGAGACTCCGCTCTATCCGCAGATGAGCTATTACATCGTGGCGTTCGGTCTGAACACAGACGGACAGGCGACCACTCCGCTCTACAAGTTCGAGACAAAGACGCTTGCCGAGGAGGCTTCTCCCGTTCCTGATGTGACCGGCGCTGACTGGTTCAGTCAGAATCTGTTTCACCGGACTTATGGCGCATACAATGCGTCGAACAGTCTTTGGGTCACATGGAAAGGAACTGATGTAGTGGAGTTTTATGAGCTCATGACATCCACCCGTTCATACAAACTTTATTTTGACAGCGATCCTTCCCTTTTCAGAAAATATGTGAAGGCGAAAGGTACGAAGATAACGGATGCTGAGTCCATAGAGTATGTCAATTCCGCTTCAGGCTTCGGCACTAGATTTTCCGGAACGATAAAGTCCGCCACCTCATACACCCTCGGCGCGATGGCCATAAATTCCGCGAATGACACGACCTTTGTCGTGAACTCGCTTCCGACGAAGGCTTCCGCCAGCTATTACGACTGGGCAAGGATTATTCTCGGCGCAGCGGACTCTGACGCCTCGTCCCTCACCGGTGTGTTTCAGTTCGCCTACGACGATGAGTCCGGTGACCTGAACCTTCAGATGAAGAGTGTCAGATATTGTTTCTGCAAGCTTTCGGAGTTGAGCGGAGTCTCTACCGATCATGCCGCTGAAATCG
The DNA here is from genome assembly GCA_002314195.1 of Bacteroidales bacterium UBA1077. Classification (GTDB taxonomy): domain Bacteria; phylum Bacteroidota; class Bacteroidia; order Bacteroidales; family UBA932; genus Cryptobacteroides. The sequence goes on from DCCQ01000086.1 coordinate 18,501, forward strand.
TCGCCTCCCGAGGAACAGACCTTTCGCAGGCGAACATTGACATCATGAACCTCACGGGCAAGTTCTCCCTGTCCTTCGGGACAGAGGGCGCGGCGCTTGAGCCTGAGACCCAGTATATTCTGCTCGCGACATTCACGGAGCGCAGCGGGGACACGGCTACGCGCTTTGCTACGGCTACCACCGGAGCCGCGTCCGGGAAATCTACGACAAGGGCTGCCGGCGGAACTCCTAAGGCTCGCATCGAGTTCAATGCTCCGGTTCTGATTGACACATATTCTCCAGTTGTGGGAGACAAATTTTAAGGAGGGGAGAAAATACATATGAAGATTAAATCATTATACATCATTGTTTTGTGTTTCCTTTCGGCATCAGTCTCCGCGCTTGCGCAGCAGAAGATCACCGTCACCGGACGGGTCGTTGACAAGGACGGCACTCCGGTTATCAGCGCAGGCGTGTTCGTCAAGGGAACGACCAACGGAACGGTCACGGATTTTGAAGGAAACTATGTGCTGAATCAGGTTCCTGTTGATGCGGTGCTCACAGCCAGTAACCTCGGCTACGCGGAGAGCGAGCGCCCGGTCGATGGCAAGAGCGTCGTGGATTTTGTACTACAGGACGAGTCTGTGGTGCTCGACGATGTGATTGTCGTCGCCTACGGAACCGCCAAGAAAGAATCGTTCACCGGTTCGGCGAGCGTCGTCAAGGGTGAAGAACTTGGCAAGCGTCCGGTCGGCAACCTCACCAAGTCATTCGAGGGAACCGTTGCCGGAGTTCAGGTCACTTCCGGCGGCGGACAGCCGGGTGAGGGCGCGTCAATCATGGTGCGCGGCGTCGGTTCGGTCAATGCTTCGTCGTCTCCGCTGTATGTGGTCGATGGCGTTCCTTATGACGGAGCGATAAGTTCCATCAACCCGGCCGACATCGAGACGATGACTGTGCTCAAGGATGCATCCGCAGGTGCGCTCTACGGAGCGAGGGGAGCGAACGGAGTCATCGTCATCACGACCAAGAAGGGCAGCGCCGACAAGGTGAACATAAACTACAAGGGCAACTTCGGCATCGCCTCCCGTGCGCTTCCGCGCTACGACCTCGTCGGGATGTCGGACTATGTCGAATTGACCTACGAGGCTCTGTTCAACTCCGTGCGTTATGCGGAGAAGAACGCCATGGACGACGAGGGCGCGGCGTCGTACGCGGCTTCACATCTCGGCGAGTCCATCGGCGGTCTCAAGAATCCCGAGTATTACAATCCCTATAAGAACTACACTTGGGACACGCTCATCGACCAGGCGACAGGAAAGATAAAGTCTGACGCGAAGGCCGCATGGGACGAGAACTGGATGGACGAAATCAGCAACAACAAGGCTTTCCGCACGGAGCACATCCTTTCGGTGAGCGGCGGAACGGAGAAGACGACCTATCTATATTCAATGGGCTACTACAAGGAGAACGGTACTCTTCAGAACACCGACTTCGACCGTTTCACAGGAAGAATCAGCGGTGACGTGCAGGCAACGGACTGGTTCAAGCTCGGAATGAGCGCAAACCTCGCGCATTCGGACTCCAATTTCCAGAATGCCAGCGGTTCCGAGGTGTCCAACGTGTGGTACACCGCCCAGTTCATGGCACCGGTCTATCCTGTCTATCTCAAGGACATGGATGGAAACAACGTCCTCGACGCGAACGGCAATCTTCAGTACGAGTACGGTACAGTCGATGACAACGGCTATGCCAACCGTATCACCGCGCAGGGATTCAACTCCAAGGCGGAACTCTACAACAACAAGGCGTACTATAAGCGCAACTCTGTGTCCGCAAGGTCTTTCGCCAAGTTCGGAACCACGCGCAAGGAGTCTCCGCTCTACGGACTTGACTTCACGGTGAATTTCGGTGTGGATTTCACCGACTACGGGGCGACCGGCGTGAACGACAAGTATCACGGAAACGCGGCGAGCCAGGGCGGAACGGTAGCCAAGACCAACACAAGGACGCTGAGCTACACCCTGAATGAACTTGTCACTTGGCAAAGGGATTTCGGTGACCATTCCATAAACCTTCTTGCCGGTCATGAGTACTATCGCTACAACTACAACTATGCGGGAGCATCCAAGAGCGGAATCGTCGCCGGCATCGACGAGCTCGGTGCGGCGGTGACGACTATGGGCAACACCTCATATTCCCACAATTACGCGATAGAGTCGGTCCTCGCTAGGGTCAACTACGGCTATGCTGACAAGTATTACTTTGACGCGTCGTGGCGAACCGACGGCTCGTCGCGCTTCTACAAGGACAACCGCTGGGGCAATTTCTGGTCCGTGGGCGCGTCATGGCGAATCACCAACGAGGATTTCATGGCCGGGACATCGTCATGGCTCAATAACCTCACTGCAAAGATTTCCTACGGCGTTCAGGGTAACGACAACCTCGGCTCCTACTACGCTTGGCAGGGGCTGTTCGACTACGGATGGTCCAACGGGACCCGTCCCGGAGCCACAGCCACTTCCCTTGAGAACCGTCTCGTGACCTGGGAGAAGAACGGCAACCTGAACACCGGCATCGAGGCGACCCTGTTCGGCGGAAGGCTCACCACGACCATCGAGTACTACAACCGCTACACGCGGGATATGCTCCTGAACAATCCGCTCGCGATTTCATCCGGATTCACGGGATTCGACGACAATGTCGGCGCAATGATGAATCAGGGCTTCGAGGCTTCGTTCCGAGGGGTAATATTTGAACGGGAGAATTTCCATTGGGACGCGACGGCGATGGTCTCGCTCAACAGGAACAAGGTGAAGTCAATCACCTCTTCGCAGGATGTGATAAACTACGGAAGCATGGTGATTGAGGTCGGCAAGCCGATATATACCTTCTATATGTCCAAGTCGGCCGGAGTGTCTCCGGAAACCGGGAAACAGCTTTACTACGCCTATTACCGCTATGCCGTGGATGAAAGCGGCGCGATGATTACTGAGCGCTGTCCTGAATATGTCACTGACAACGTGGGACTTGCGTCACTCAGCAAGTATTACTACGGCAGCCGTCAGGCTCTCTTCTCGGGAAGTTTCGCGTCGAATTTTGTCATATTCAAAAATTTCGATCTCTCGTTCCTCACGACCTATTCCGTCGGAGGCAAGATTCTCGACGGGCTTTACAACGGTGCGATGAACGTTACTTACGCCGGAAACAACTGGCACAAGAACAAGCTGCGCCGCTGGAGGAAGAGCGGAGATGTGACCGATGTCCCAATGGTCGAGATAGGCGGAAGCTACGCCTCCGTGGGCGAGTCGCTGATTGACGCCTCGTATTTCGCGATAAAGAACATAACTCTCGGATATACGATTCCGTCCAAACTGATGTCAAAGGCTAAAATCAAATCGTTCAGGGTGTTCTTTACGGCGGACAACATCGCGCTGTTCAGCCACCTCGACGGGATGGATCCGCAGTACAACTTCGCAGGTACGGTTTCGTATTCATATTCGCCGTCAAGGGTACTTGCCCTCGGGCTTGACATAAACTTTTAGGAGACAATGAAGATGAAGAATAAGTTAATGATAATGCTGGCTGCCGTCCTGTGTGCCGTGTCATGCGACCTTGAGTTTGTCCCGACCGATTCCGGTTCGGGAGACGAGCTCATCAAGGACGCCTCAAGCGCTGTTTCCATAATCGACGGGGTCTATCGCATGATGTGGACGGCCGGATGGTCAACGGGAGACAACACGCACCAGTGCTTCGGTATCTCTGCCTACAACATCGCCCTTGAAAGTATGGGGGATGATTTCATCATGCAGAGCCAGGGAAGCGGCTGGTTCTGGTTTGACCATTGCTACAATGTCAAGTCGTTCTACACCTCGGACGCTTTCCGCTCATACGACGTGTGGTACGCGAACTACACATGGATCTCTAACGTGAACACAGTGCTTTCCGCGAAGGACTACATGGCCGGTTCGGCTGTTGACAGGGACTATGTGCTCGGCAGTGCCTACGCAATCAGGGGTCTGTCCTATTTCAACCTCGCCAATTGGTTTGCGCGCCCTCCGTACAGCGCCTTGCAGGACAAGTACCGCTGGCAGGATCCCGGCGTGCCGATTTACACCGAGCCTACCGACAAGAACTTCGTCGGGAAGAAGCGGGAGAAGCTCGACGTGGTGTTCAAACAGATAAACGACGACCTCGATTCCGCGATTGTCTTCCTCGGCAGGGGAGAGAAGTCGGCTCTGGCAGGCAACAAGTCCCACATAAAACTCAATGTGGCGCGTGCCATCAAGGTTCGTGTCGCACTCGCGACTGGCGACTGGCAGACGGCGCTGGACAACGCCGAGGACATCATCGAGTCCAAGGAGTTCAAAATCGGCGGCGAGTCTGAACTGTTCGGGGGAATGAACGACATTTCCGCGTCCAATGTCATGTGGGGAGCCGGAATCGAGAGCACGGAGCAGTCCGGAGCATATGCGGGATTCTTCACGCACATGGACAACGAGGAAGGCGCGTATGCGCAGCTGGCTCCGAAGCTCATAAGCAAGTCCCTCTATAACAAGATGAAGGATGGCGACATCCGCCGCGCATGGTGGGATCCGGAAAACGAGGAATCCCCTTACATCTCGGACAAGTTCCATTTCTCGAATGTTTCCGCATGGCTCGGAGACTACATCTACATGAGGGTTGAGGAAATGTATTTCGACGCCGCCGAGGCCGCGCTCAGGCTCGGGGACGAGGAGAAGGCGTATGGCTATCTCTCCGACGTGATGTCCGTCCGCTGCCCGGGGTATGACGCTTCGTACAAGAGCGGCACGCTTCTCGGCTCGACGACGAACTCATGGACGGAATCCCTGCTGGAGGAGATTCTCATCCAGAAGAGAATCGAGCTCTGGGGCGAGTTCGGCCGTGTTGTAGATGTCCGTCGTCTGGGGCAGGGCATTGACAGGACTGCGGAGGACGGGTTCGCCGACGAGTGCCTGACGACGATGAGCGGCGTGAATCTCAAGAATCCCGAGACCTACGACTGGGTGCTCACCATACCGCAGGACGAAATCAGCAATAACCCGAACATCAACGAGGAGGATCAGAATCCTTTGTAACATAAATTAGGAGTATATTCCGATGAAACGATATATCAAAGTCATATTATTTTCAGCTTTCGCCCTTCTCGCGCTCTCTTCCTGCTCGCAGGAGCAGCTCGGAGTGACCGCCACGTCGAATACGGATGACAACAGGGAGATTCACTTCATCCAGAGCAGCGTCACTAAGGAGTTTCCGCGCGGAACCAAGGAGGGCGTGATTGCCGTTACCCTTGCTCGTCATGGAAACAAGGGAACCTATAAGGTGGTGCTTCAGAAGACCGGCAAGGATGCCGCGTTGTTCACTCTGAAGGACACAGTGGTAATTCCTGACGGGCACTACAGCGTCGATATTCCGGTTCGCGTGGATATGGAGAGCGTCGTGCTCGGTTCCACGGTTGATGTTTCTCTCGCAATCATAGGACGTGACGCGGAACTCGGAGACGATCCGGCCTACATCGGCCAGTACAGTGATTTTCTTCAGGTCAGCGCGTCGTTCACCCTTGAATGGGAACCATATATGAGAAAGACCGAGTCCGGTGAGGAAGTGCAGCAGACGGCTACATACTACTACGGCGATATCCTCTACACCGGCGTTCAGCCGGACATACTCGTGGAGGTTGCAAAGGAAACGGACAACATATTCCGTCTCAAGGACTGGTCGTCGGGGGCATATTTCATGTTCAAGGTTGATTGGTCGAAGAAGACGGTGGTTGTCCCCGGTCAGTCAACCGGCTATTATTCTGAATCCGCAGGCGAGTACATCTATGTCGCCGACATCGCTCAGTATCTCGCTAACGACAGCGCATATAACTCCTATCCGTGCACATGGGACGGGGACAAGACATTTACCCTCAACCTGATTTACTACGGCTCCACGGGTTACTACGGCATAGCCACAGAGAAGATAGTCTTCGCTGACGACCACGACAAGGATCCTGCCGCTGAAGTGGAGTACAAGGGAGCCGGAGTGTTCAAGTTTGCCTTCAATGAATATGTCAATTCCTGCAAAGCCGTGGTCGTCGAGGGCGATATAACCGGGGATGACGCGAAGGTTCAGGAAATATACAAGAGTATATGCCTCGGAACGGCCGAGAATGTCAGGACTTTCACAGAGACAACCCAGACATGGACGCCTGAGACTCCGTCCAACACTCTGATTGCCGTACCGTTCGACGCACAGGGCAAGCCAGGGGAGGTAGTGGTTCTCCGGTTTACCTACGACAAGAACGGAAGCCTTGCTCCGCAGATTGCGGAAATCAAGCTTGAACCGTCGGCCGATGATCCATACACGACGATTTCATGGATTCTCAAGACGAAGAATGTCAAGAAGCTGAAGTATCTTATGATGGCCAAGGAGGCATTCGTGGGCTACAAGGACTATTACGGTTGGGACTATCTCTTCAGCAGCCGTCTTGCTCAGGAACTGGACTCTGACAATCTTGCCAAGGCTGAAAGCAAAGATGGTATGCATCTCTACTATTCCGGTGTCACGGAGGGTGAGACATACAGTATGGCTCTTGAGGTTTATAATGAATACGGGGACAGGGACACCATGACCGTCGATGTCCGGCTCAAGTCTCACGCGGACGAGTTCGCCTCCAAGACCATCGACGACTTTGTCGGTGCCTACCTGCTCACGGCCACGGTGGATGACGGCGAGAGCGGCAGTTCAAGTTCGACGACCGAGGCTTTCAGGGTTGATATTATAAAGACTGGGGAGAACACCGTCTCAATAAAGGGACTGAGCAACTACAAGTCCTATTCTCCGACCATCACCGGAACCTACATTCCGGAAGAGCACTGCATCCGCCTGCATTCGCAGAATTTGGGGGCGTTCAGCTACATGACCGTTGTGTTTGGCTTCGTGTCGAATCTCTACACTGCCATCTGGGGACAGACCTCGGCGCTGGAGTTCGGTTTCGGAGACGACGGCTATGTCTATTGGCGTGCGATGGAAGGCTCCGAGATGCCCGTCAACGGCTACAAATTCATGCTCTTCGACGGCTCAAGCTATTCCGAGCATGACCTCGGCGGCAAGACCTACACCGAACTTCTGATGATGAAGATTTAGAAACATGAAAAGAATGAAATAGATGAAGCAGATGCAGATGTGCGTCTCGATTCTTCTTTCCGTGAAGTGGAAGACCGGATGCTTACGTTGCAGAGGTGGGATTTTCGGACTGTTAAAGTCTGGAAAAAAGGGCGACCGTTTTTTGGCCGCCCTTTCCCATATTCGGAACCTCTTAGTCAATGTAACCGTCGTTCTGAGTCAGATCTGGATTCATCTCTCTCTCTGAGGAATTGGCCATGTCGCACAGTATGTGCCCACAGACACGTGGGTGTACTTGGTCGATACAATCCTTTGCCTCGGAGAGATTACCGAGTTGCGCCTCGCATTCGGCCCGGTGGAGAAGGATCTCGGCATAACGGATGAGGTAGATGTTCTGGTCATAGACCCAACGGGTCGTGCACTCATCGTTTTCAGGAACATATTTCCTCCAGAGGTAGTAGAACATGGAGTTGGTGTCGGTACGGATGTCGTATGGCTCTCCAGCGTCCAGGCAGTACGGCCAGCGAAGAGTCCAGGTGTGATTACCAATGCCACTGGCGTTTCCGTTAAAAATAGAATAAGGGGTTATGATCGCCATCATGAGCCGTGGGTCACGATTCTCGTAAACTTTCTTTATCCGTTCCTCATTGCCTTGGTCAAGGTACTTGAGCCTTTCCACGTAAGCCGGGTTCGGAAGGTAGTTGTTCCACGCCGAGCCGTCTGTGATACAGTTGCCATAGAGAGCGGCTCCACATTTTCTGTGTAGATTGGGACACCGCTCCAAAGCACATTGAGGTTGTAATAGCCATACGCGCGGAGAACAAGCGCCTCGGCCTTGATGCGGGCTTTCTCCTCATTGTCCATGTCCGGGACTGATTCAATGTGGTTGATCACATCGTTCGCCCTGTACACGATTGTGTAGAAGTACTTGTAGAAGTTGGCTACCGTGCCCGATGAGGAGGTGAGGTTTCCAGGACTCATACAGTTGTTCCCTTTCCAGTTGGCATCGACATCCATCACGGAAGAATATGAGTCGAACGGCATTCCGAGGGCTCCACCGCTGTAGTTCATTGAGAAGTGCTGGTAGAGGGCGTTGTAGGCTCCATTGAGAGTCGCGCGTGCGAGGATAGGTGACTGCCATACCGTCGAGTTCGCGAAACTATATGATGGCACAGTGTCGAGATAGTCCTCCTTGCATCCGGAGGTACCAAGAACCATGGCGGCTGACGCCGCTGCTATTAAAGATTTTCTGAAAATATTTTTCATGATATTCACAATCAATTAGAAAGTAATGTTCACACCTGCTGAATATTGACGCATGGTCGAGTATGCAACTGTAGCGCGTTGTTCTGGGTCCTGACCTGAGAAGCCTGTGATGGCGAAGAGATTTTCTCCAGAGAGATAGAAACGAAGTCTCTGAACCATGAACTTCTGGCTGAGTTTGGCCGGAAGCGTGTAACCTATTTGAAGGTTGCGGAGTTTCAGGAAATTGCCCTTCTCAAGATGGAGAGACGAGTTCGCGGAAGAAGGCGCGCTGCTGTTGTTTGTTAAATCGTTGTTTGGTAAAACGATAAATATTGAGTACTTTTGTTCTTGAACGAACATTAGCTCGCTACAATTAGAACCAGAACAAGGCCTGCCGTAATGCCAGGGCAACCGCATCAAAATA